>NZ_JAVIMC010000065.1:0-175420 GCF_031196995.1 Acinetobacter sp. 12966 | reverse complement strand
ACAAAATAATTTACAGGCTCCCTAAAAGTGGTTTTTTTGTCGGTTGGTGTTCACTACTCGACTATTTGTTATTACCCCTCATTAATGTTTTGCTAGCTGCGATTTATCTCACAGCCCTTATCCCAAGCCTGCCTTACTGGTTCTGGGTACTTGTATCAGCAAGCCTAGTCACTTTAGTGAATTGTTTCCGCATTCGATTACTCGCCAATTTAAGCCTGTTGTTTGTATTTGCCCCCATCATACTTATGGTCATTTTTGTTTATTTAGTGATTAAGGGTATTGGCTCGACTCAAGGTTATGAGCATGTGCTTACTTTGGCGCCACTCTGGCATGAGCACCAATCTTTACTCCCCCTCGTTGCGGGTGCCTCAGTTTTGTGCTTTTCATTTTTAGGTTTTGATGCGGTTACCACGCTTTCTAATGAAACCAAACAACCCACCAAAAATATTCCCCGCGCAGTCATGTTAACAACTCTTGCAGGCGGACTGATTTTCTTCACAGCAGCTTGGTTTATTCAACTTTATTTTCCAAACAATCTACGCTTTCAGCATCCATCTGAAGCGTTGCCTGAAATTGTGCTTTACGTGGGTGGTGCTTTTTTCCAATCTGTATTCTTATGCGGACAAATTATGAACACTGTCGCTTCTGGCCTTGCCTCTCATGCCAGTGCTTCACGTTTACTGTATATAATGGGTACCGATAATATTTTTCCTAAAAAGTATTTTGGGACAATTCATATCTCATTAGGTACACCATTTTTTTCGGTTTTGTTTGTTGGTCTTATTTCAATGTCTGCGGTTTTTCTAGATTTAGCCCAAGTCGTAAGCCTCATCAGCTTTGGTGCCCTAGTCGCTTTTACAGCCGTAAATTTCTCTGTTTTTATGAAGTTTTATATTAAAGATAAACAGCGCGCAGGTTTTAAAAACAAATTTCTAAACCTATTTTTACCGCTTATCTCTGTAATCAGCATTATTTGCCTCTGGGTTAATCTTGACTCATCTTCACTGATTTTTGGATGTTTCTGGTTAGCTTTGGGCATTCTCCTATTTATCTATAAAACGATTAAAAAACAAAGTATTGCTATCAGTAATGCTTATTAATTTTTAAGGAACTTCGTCATGAAAATTATTTCTAAACCTCAACTTTTAAAAGACGTGGAATATAAACCAAGTAAATCTCTACAAGTGGGCAAAGAGTGGAGTTGGTTAAATCCAAAGCATGCAAAATTTGACGCAACAACTGTAGAAGGTGCATCGGCAGATAATCCAGCAAACTACTATGAAAGCTCACTTTCTGATTGGCATACTTTTGACAGTTTAAAAGCTGATATTGAATGTGATGTCGTGGTTATTGGCGGTGGTTTATTAGGTTCATCGAGTGCATTACATTTAGCTGAACAAGGCGTAGATACTGTTTTATTAGAAAAAAATCGCATTGGTAGTGCAGCTTCTGGCCGAAATGGCGGACAACTTACCCCCGGTTTAGCTCGCTGGGAAGCTCAAGAAATGGCCGATCGCTTAGGCTATGAAGATGCCAAAAAACTCTGGCATTTTACCTCTACAGAAGCGATGCAACTCATTGATGACATCTCGGAAAAATACCAACTTAACTTTGACCGAAAATATGGTCACATTACTGCCGCCGTTCATGAAGGACATTTAGTTGGCTTAACACAAGGCGCCGACGCACGAAAATATTTAGGTGAAGACCATACCCGCATTGTGGGTAAACATGAACTCATGGACTATATTAAGTCTGATTATTATACGGGCGGTTTAATTGATGAGTTGGGTGGACAAATCCATCCTTTAGCTTTAAACCGTGGCTTAATTTATGGCTTTTGCCAAAATGGTGGTTCTGTTTATGAGCAAACAGAAGTCATTTCGATAGAAGAAAAACCAGATGGTATTTATGTTCATACAGCAAATGCTGTCGTAAAAGCTAAAAAGTCTGTGGTGTTAGCGGTACATCATGCGTCATTTAAACTTTTATCAGAACAAAACAATACCACTATTCCATTTTATACTTATGTTGCAACCACCGCTCCGCTAGAGCTTGATACAAAAGAGCTTCTGCCATTTGGACATCCAGTTTATGACACTCAGTTCCAGATTGATTACTACCGCCCTGTGTTTAATAACCGTTTATTGTTTGGTGGACAAGGCACTGGCACATGCTGGGGTCCAGAGAAAACATTAAATTATCTAGAACATCGAATTCATACGGTTTTCCCGCAAATTAAAAATCTAGAGATGGATTTTGTCTGGAGTGGCACGACCGATTTAACCGTAAATGGTGCAGTCGATAGCCGTAAGTTTGGCAATAAATTCCCAATTTATGCTGTTCATGGTTGGAGTGGTCACGGCGTTGCTCAGACTGTACGTATTGGTAAAGCCATCGCGAATGACTTTGTTGGGCAATCTAACGACTTCGAAATGTTATCTAAAATTGATCATCAAAATATTATTTTTGGTCGTACTCTTGCACCCGTTGTTATTCCACTCGCTAAAAGCATGTATGGTATTGGTGCAATGATTAATCCGGGCAAAATGGTATCTTTCTAATTTATTAAAATAACTGATTTCAAAAAGGGATCCGTATAGCTTTGTACGAATCCCTTTTTATTTAGCCGAGTAAAATCCTTTTCAAACTAGGTTATCCCTAACCAATCTATTACAATAGCACCAGCTTTTTAATTCAGCGCATATATTTTGAGCAACTCATCTTCCCAATTAAAACGTGGACTTAAAAATCGTCACATCCAGTTAATCGCTATGGGTGGTGCTGTCGGGACAGGTTTATTTTTAGGTTCTGCACAAGTCATCCAGTCCGCTGGTCCTTCTATTATTTTAGGTTATGCCATCGTCGGTTTGGTCGCATTTTTAATTATGCGCCAAATGGGTGAAATGATCGTAGAAGAACCTGTGGTCGGTTCCTTTAGTTACTTTGCACAAAAATATTGGGGAAAATTCCCCGGTTTTTTATCGGGCTGGAACTATTGGGTGGTCTATATTCTGGTCGCGATGACTGAGTTAACAGCAGTTGCTAAATATGTGCATTACTGGTGGCCCCACATTCCTGCGTGGATATCAGCCTTATTTTTCTTTGTTTTGGTTACCTGTTTGAACTTAGGCAACGTTAAATTTTACGGTGAATCTGAGTTTTGGTTAGCCATTATTAAAGTTGCGGCGGTCATTGCCATGATCGTGTTTGGCTTATATTTGTTGCTTACCGCGGGTAGTGATTCTATCGCTAGCTTTGCGAACTTGTGGCAGCATGGCGGATTTTTCCCGCATGGGTTCTCGGGCCTGTTTTATATGCTCGCCTTTTTAATGTTTGCATTTGGCGGTATTGAACTGATTGGGATGACTGCCGCTGAAGCAGAGAATCCTGAAAAAAGTATTCCGCAAGCCATTAACCAAGTCATCTTTCGAATCTTGGTTTTCTATGTGGCTTCGCTTGCTATCATCATGTCGCTTATTCCGTGGAATCAGCTTGACCTCGGTGGTTTAGATAAAAGTCCATTTGTGATGATTTTTAGCCAGCTTGGTATTGATTGGGCAGCGCATTTGCTTAACTTTATTATCTTGACGGCTGCCCTATCAGTTTATAACAGTGGCATGTATGCAAACAGTCGTATGTTATATGGTCTAGCAGTACAAGGCCATGCATCCAAAATTTTTACAAAAGTCAGCAAACAAGGGGTTCCAACACCTGCTGTTATCTTTTCTTCTATTCTGATTTTTGGTTGTGTATTGCTGAACTACTTTATCCCAGAAGAAGCTTTAAGCTATCTCATGTACATGGCTGTGGCTGCGCTGGTTTTAAACTGGGCAATTATTAGCTTTACTCATTTAAAGTTTAAACGTGCCATGAAACTTGAAGATAAAGTTGCCAAGTTCCCTGCTCTATTTTCACCTTTGAGTAACTATATTGTTTTGATTTTCATTGGCATGATTTTATATATCATGTGGACTCAAGGGTTTGAAAAATCTGTTATTTTAATTCCAATCTGGATTACATTCATGTTTGGACTATATAAATTTCTGAGTTGGAAAAAAGCACTCTAATATTCAAAAAAGGCTTATTCAAACAGGATAAGCCTTTTATCATTTAACAGTTCGTCACCCGAAGTAACTTCAGAAAATCTATTTAAAAAACCATTCACATTCTATTCATGATTATTGAATTGCTCTCTGCTAGACACATTGATATGTAACCCTTAGTCATTCTAAACATTGGTATTTAATGAGATAATTATTAAAGTACAAGTGTTTACATGATCTATAAATATTTGTGTCAATGTTCAGCTAAAATCAAAGCAGACCAGTTTATTGTTACGATCACTCAATAGGCAAAAGATACTGCATCGCAAGACAGGCTCTTTACCCACTGCACTGATTTAGCCCTCAACTGTGTCAGTCAATGATGAAGACAGGAAATTTTATGGAAAAAGCTCTGCAATGTCCTAAGTGTGGTTCTACAGAAATTGAAGCACGTGACCATGACAAATTACTTAGAACAACTGGCGGTGTTTTACTCACAGCTGCCGGCACAACGGCAGGCACTGTAGGTGGTGCTGCGACTGGTGCTACTGTTGGAGCAGCTATTGGTACTGTTGCTGGTCCTTTAGGTGTAATTGTTGGCGGAACTGTAGGGACTTTTGTTGGTGCCATTAGTGCAGGAATTACTGGTGGTGTAGTTGGTAATATTTTTGGTAAGAAAGCTGGCGTAATAATCGACAAGAATATTTTTCAAGATTATCGCTGTCTAAAATGTAAATACCGTTTTAAGCAAAAGAAGTAATATTTATATAAATTAAGTTCAGGTTTAATTTATTTTTAAAGTAAGGAAAGTAAGCAGATTTGATTGCTTTCCTTCCCATTCGCCTTTTTTCCTAGTGCAAAGAAATAAAAAATAATCTAATAATATTTTTGATCGTCACTATTTTTATATTTAGTTAATCTGGTTCAATAATAGACATGTAGATTAATTTAATTTTTAAAATTCTTAATGAACTGTAAAAGCATAGGTTTTATCGATTTTATTATCGCCACCAGCATAAAATCCTACCCAAATATGAATTGTAAATGTACCTTTATACTTTGGAGTGCCTTTGACCTCAATAACATTATAACCATCTAGATCATTAGTAGGTTGAACTGTTATTCCTAATTCTTTAGGAATATTTGTTTCTAATTTAGCATAATGATCGACAACTTTTCCTCCTGATATTTCTATAGTTTGTTTGTATTCTTGATTAACGTGAGCTATTGGTAAACTATCAGGTGTAATCGTATATTTCTTACCACAACCTGTAAGTATCAATAATATTGAGAAAATAGCGATAAGTTTAATTTTCATTAAAATTTCTCCTTTTTAACAATCAAAGTAAAAAATACTTTCTATTCGAAATTAACTATCACGACTAAAAAGCCTTTCAAATATTAAAATTTATTGTCAATTTGCATTGATAAAAACTATAAATAAAAAATAGCCCATAAATAATAGACTATTTTTTATTTAGAAAGGAGTAAAAGTTTAATTTTAAAAATTATTAATATGTAAGATATTTATTCCTCAACTTTGAGAGTATATGTTTTCTTGATTTCCTTGCCGCCACCTGCATAAAAACCAGCCCAAATATGAATTGTAAATATACCTTCGTACTTTGGAATACCCTTGACCTCAATAATATTATAGCCATCTCGATCATTAGCAGGTTGAATTGTTATTCCTAAATTTTCAGGTATATCTGTTTTTAAAGGCGAACTTGTATCACTAACTTTACCTCCAGAAATCTGAATAAGTTGTCTATACTCCTGATTAACATGAGCTATAGGCAAACTATCAGGAGTAATCGTATATTTCTTACCACAACCTGTAAGTACCAATAAAATTGAAAAAATAAAGACTAGTTTACTTTTCATTAGAATTTTTCCTTTTTTATTACAAACACAAAAAATCAAAATCAAAGGTTCAGAAATAAAATATTTTTATGAATTAAATACTTTCATATACTAATTATTAATCATTAAAATATTATTTATCTTCTATCTCTTTAAGCTTATCTTTAGCTTCTATATTTCCATTAAGGCTAGCTTTTTCCAACCACTCTTTAGCCTCTTTCAAGTTATCACTTTTTTCACTGTTTAATAAGATAAGAGCTAATTGCAACTGAGCATTTTCATGATTTTTATTTGCAGCTAGTCTATAGTAATATTCTGCTTTGCTTAAATCTTTATCTCCCCCCAACCCCCTTAAATAAATAATTCCTAAAGCATTTTGGGCTGATGCATCTCCTTGATCTGAGGCTATCTCGAACCATCTTTTAGCTTGATTATAATCTTTGGGATATCCTTCCTCTCCATTTAAAAAGTTCATCGCAACGTTATATTGGGCATCCAAATTCCCATATTTTGCTAATTGAAATTCATTACTCTTTTCATAAGTAGCACTATAAGCATAAACACAAAAAAATGAAATTAAGATATATAAATTTAAGAATCTTAAAAAAAACATTATCTTAGCCCTACAACCTTTTTACCAATAAATTAATAAAGTATTGATAATTTACAACCTTTTAAACTCAAAAAATTTATTAGTAAACTATCTACTATATTTTGGATGCATTGAACTATTTTGATCACAATAACAACAAAAGGTAATCCACAATCATATCTTAAAATTACCAGATAGGTTATTTTTTAAATCATTCATTAAACAATAATTTTCATTAACCTTAATATTAAAAATAAATATTTTTTACTTTATAAATACTGATTAAGCCAAACTAGCCCTCTTACCTATTCATTTTTCTAAATAAATATCGGCTTTTTGATTCCCGGATAATTTTGCTTTTTGAAACCATTCTTTTGCTGTTTGAATATTTTTTTCAACTCCTTCTCCATTTAGATATCTAATTCCTAATTGCAGTTGACTATCAGCATCTCCTTGTAAAGCAGATTTACGATAATATTCTACAGATTTTGATACATCCTTTTTTGCACCATAACCATTAAGGTACATTATTGCTAAATTATATTGAGATTTTGCATCATTTTGATCAGCAGCTTTTTGATACCAATTAAGAGCCTGTTTATAATCAACATTTAAATCATACTCACCGAATAGATATGCATCACCCATTTGTGACTGAGCACGAATATCTCCCTGTTCTGCTGCACTTTTTAAATTTTCAAATTCAGAATTTGGCGAACTATGAAAGCTACTACAGCCTACCAAGAGAGCAAAAATAAAGAGATTTAAATATTTAATCATACTAGACTCAAGTTTTTAAAAAATACTACTAAAAAATTCGTTCTCAAAAGTAAATCTAATATTCCTTAATACCAATAACAATTTCAATAAAAATATTATATCTCATTAATCATATACTGTTCTGAGTTTAGATAAAATTTATCTAAACTCAGAACAATTTAATAAATATTTATTAGCAGCCACATTCTTTTTTTATAATTTCTATATTTTTGGCCGCCTCTTGATCTCCTTGATCAGCAGCAATCTGAAGTAGTTCAATTGATTTACCAATGTTTTTTTCTACCCCTCTCCCTTCATAGTACATTCCAGCAAGTATTTTAGCGGCATCTCCATCCTTTCCATTTATAATAGCCTGATTATACCAATAGGCAGCCTTTTCATAATCTAAAGGGGTCCCTTCGCCATTAAAATACATATTACCCAAATTAAACTGTGCACTTAAGTCACCCAAAAGAGCAGCTCTATTAAAAAGATTAAAGGCCTTATTATTATCCTGTTCTACACCAACTCCATCCTTATACATTCTTCCTAAAAAATTAATAGCTACTCTATTATCTTTTTTCGAAAGTTCAGAAAAAGTATCTAAAGCCTTGGGAATATTAGTATATTTAGTTCCCTCTGTATAATAAATTATACCCAAATTAGCTTTGGCTTTCTCTTCACCTTGTTCGGCAGCTTTTTCAAACCAATACACAGCTTTATCTAAGTTAACCTTATTACCATTTAATCCTCGTTGATATATAACACCTATATTGTATTGAGTAACTGGGTTACCATTTTCTGCATCTTTTTCATATTTACTTAACTCACTATTGGAGCTTTTGACTTTTATGTTAGAAGTATCACATCCTATCAAAGTTAATGTACTAAATATAAATATTGATAAGAAAACTTTCGTATTATCTCTCATTTAAAACATGCCTTGGTTTGGAAAATCAAGTGGGTGATAACCCATTTTGGATGGAACTTCTGGAACTCGTGGCACTGGAGACTTATGATCATAAATGTTAACTTAAAGCTTTTTCTTTCCAAAAAGCTGCCTTATCCATTGATGGTTGCATATCTTTATTACCTTTATTATACAAATTAGAAAGATTTAAGGCTGCAGATTTATAGCCATGATTAAATGCCATTTCATAATAAATAATTGCATTTTTACTTGATAACTCAACTCCTTCACCATGCTCATATAAATATGCAACATTATTCATTGACACACTATCACCACTATCTGCTGCCAACTTATAGTAATAAAATGCTTTTTCATCATTATTTTTCACACTATCCGAATAGTACAATTCCCCCAAATTATAATAAGACAGAACATATTTCAGCTCTGCTCCTTTTAGGAATAAGGCCTCTGCTTTATCAACATTTTTAGAAATACCATCCCCTTTATAATACATCAAACCCAAATCATTTATAGCAGGGGGATAGTTTCTATTTGCAGCCACATTAAGATAATCATAAGCCTTTCCTAAATCTTTATTCACCCCCAAGCCAAACTGATATATATTACCTAAATTATAAATTGCCTCAATATTATTTCTAGAAACTGCTTTTTCAT
The DNA here is from genome assembly GCF_031196995.1 of Acinetobacter sp. 12966. Classification (NCBI taxonomy): domain Bacteria; kingdom Pseudomonadati; phylum Pseudomonadota; class Gammaproteobacteria; order Moraxellales; family Moraxellaceae; genus Acinetobacter; species Acinetobacter sp. 12966. The sequence continues at coordinate 166,572 of NZ_JAVIMC010000065.1, read as the reverse complement.
AATTTTTCCTAGCTTCGATATAATTCTTTTCTACTCCTCTACCATAAAAGTATTTATCTCCTTCTAACAAATAATTCTTAGATGCCAAAACTACATCTTCTTCATTATTTACACTCACATTATTAGATTTAGTACAAGAAACAAAAAATATAGAACTTACAACAAAAATCAATATTCTTTTCATTAACATTACCAATTAACTCCATATGATCCAGGATTAAAATATTCCATAGACGACCCTATTTTAACATGAGGTCCAGAATATATATAATTAATATATTTTTAGTATTTTTCTTCAAAAACCATTCTTTCAAGTCATAAAAAAGAAAAGCTTTACTAATTTCAAGTGAAATTACTACGGCAAATTCTGTGATAAATTTATACATTAATCTTATTTTACTCTTTAAAAACCACAAAATGGTCTAATTAACTAATAAAATCTATTATTAATATATTATCCTGAGCTTAGATATTATTATCCTCACTCAGAACATCTCATTTTCTTAACACCCACATTCTTTTTTTATAATTTCTATATTTTTAGCAGCTTCTTGATCTCCATGATCAGCTGCAAACTGATATAAATTTAGTGCTTTTTCAATATCTTTACTCCCGCCTCTCCCTTCGTAACACATTCCCGCAAGGGTATAAGCTGCATCAATATTTTCACCTGTTTGATATGCTCTTTCAAACCATTTCCTAGCCTCAATAAAATCTTGTTTAACACCTTGCCCCTTAAAATACATTATCCCTAGATTAAACTCTGCACTATTCGATCCTAAATTAGCTGCTTGCTTAAATAAAGATAATGCTTTTATATAATCTACAGCAATATCAATACCATCTTTATATATAACTCCTAATTGATTAATAGATTCAGCATCATTTTTTTCCATCCCTTCTGAAAAAATTTCAATTGCTTTTTTAACATTCTTATATTTTGAATTATCACTAATGTAAATTACACCCAAATTATATTTAGCATCTTCTTCACCTTGCTTAGCTGCTTTTTCAAACCAATACACAGCTTTATCTAAGTTAACCTTATTACCATTTAATCCTTGTTGATATATAACACCTATATTGTATTGAGCAACTGGGTCACCATTTTCTGCATCTTTTTGATATTTGCTTAACTCACTATTAGAACTTTTAACTTTTATATTAGATGAATCACATCCTACCAAAGTTAATGTACTACATATAAAAATTAATAAAAAAAAACTTCATAATTTCAGATTAATACTATTCTGGATTGGCAAAGAAAACTCAAACCTTTATAAAGAAATAATATCTCTATAAAGGTTCAGGAATGAAATATTTTTTCGACTTAAATAAATTATTCTCATAACCAAGTGTTGATTATTAAAATATTATTTATTTTCTATTTCTCTAAGCTTATCCTTAGCTTCTATATTTCCATTAAGGCTAACTTTTTCCAACCACTCTTTAGCCTCTTTCAAGTTATCACTTTTTTTACTATTTAAGATAAGAGCTAATTGCAACTGAGCATTTTCATGATTTTTATTTGCAGCTAGTCTATAGTAATATTCTGCTTTGCTTAAATCTTTATCTCCCCCTAACCCCCTTAAATAAATAATCCCTAAAGCATTTTGGGCTGATGCATCTCCTTGTTTGGAAGCTATCTCAAACCATCTTTTAGCTTGATTATAATCTTTTGGATAACCTTCCTCTCCGTTTAAAAAGTTCATTGCAACGTTATATTGGGTATCCACATTCCCATATTTTGCTAATTGAAATTCATTACTTTTTTCATAAGTAGCACTACAAGCATAAACACAAAAAAATAAACTTAAGATATATAAATTTAAGGATCTTAAAAAAAACATTATCTTAGCCCTTCAACCTTTTTACCTACAAATTAATAAATTAAAACTTTCATTTTCACTTCAAATAGATGTTTATCAGAAGGTTGCTTATATATTTTATTATAATAACCCATTTGGATTAATGAAAAATATAAATAAGATTTCCAAAAATCATTCACACAAATCATCTCCCCACTTATAGTATCGATACAAAACCGTATTAATATCATAATTAGTTATTTTCAATTCTCCACCTTTATAATCTTGAATCTTGCCAAAGTTTGGGTTAACTATATTAATTTTGTTATTTGGACCTAAACAATATGTATTAACTCCCTGCCCTTGCCCTTTTAACACCCATCCATCTTTGTCTAAATACCTGACTATTTTCCCTAATTTCCTAGAGTCTTTAGTAAATTCAAAATAAGAAACTTGTGCTTCATATTTATTTATAGAATCTATAATTTTAATATTATCGCCTAATAATGCTTTCATCTTCACTTCAAATGGGTATTTATCCGCAGGCTGTTCATACACTCCATTAGAACAACCCACCTGTAAAAACAAGAAAAATAATGCTATATATCTGAATAAATTACTCACACATATCATCTCCCCATTTGTTATAGCTATAAGATATAGCGTCAGAATTATAATCTGTTATATTGAGTTTCCCACCTTGGTAATCAAAAACACCTATCATAGTAGGGCTCACAACATTAATTCTATTATTTCTCCCTAAACAATAAGTATCAACTCCTTGTCCTTTGCCTTTTAACACCCACCCATCTTCTTCTAATTGGTTGATTACTTTTTTCAATTTATTAGGATCTTTTTCAAATCTAAAAGAAGAAATTTGAACTTCTGCTTTACGTATTGAGTTCACAATTTTAAGGTTATCCCCTAATAAAGCTTTCATTTTCACTTCAAATGGATATTTATCAGAAGGTTGAGAATAAATTTCACCACACCCAGTAAATATAAAAAGTATAAAAACAACCAAACTCAACTTATTTAACTTCATACTTATTTGCCCCTAACTAATCTCTTAACTTTATCTTTACACTTAAATATTTTTCTACTAAATATTTATTATCGGTAATTCATTTCCACAGTACAATGTCCCTTATTCTTGATAATACATACCGATATTCCATTCTTTTTCAATTGAAGTAAAAGTTAACCTATTTTCTTCATTAATAGTTTCTTTAGAGTAATCTTTAGGCCGAATAACCTCTAACTGATATTTCTTACCATTACAAAAAACATCTGAATTTTTATATGCTTCTCAAGAATCCAACCATTCTCTCTAATTCTAGGAACAATATTTCTTTGATAGGTTTCCTCATTTAATCTCTCTACAGGAATTTGAACAACAAGAAAGCTTTGAGTAGGAGCAAAAGCAATACCCTCATCCCTCAAAATAAATTTTTGATCGGTAAAGATTTTATCCAATTGTTCTTTAAAAAAACTTAATTTCCCTTTAAATTGTTCTGCAGAAACATTGCTATAATCATGTGGAGCAGCTTCATTCGAACTTTTAGATTGAGGTTTTATTTCAACATCTTTGTTGCATCCTGATAATAAAAGACTAAGACCTGTAATCAATGTTAAACAATTAATTTTAATCATAACTCCTTCTTATATTTTGCATACCAACTATTAAATTTAGATTTTAATAATAATTTAACAAATCCAATTAAAACTTCAAACCAGATTGTCAAATTAAAATAAACACCACAAATTTAAGAAATTTTATTTAAATAATCAAAATTTACTTACCATAATATTCCATACAATTATTAACTCCTAATTTATTATAGTATATTGCAAAATACCAATAATCTTTGCTCTTAAAATTCACTTCATCACCCTCTCTTGTATAATGTCTATCATGAATAGGATTTAATATATCTATAGAATAATTATTAGTTTTACAAAAATTATAATAATTATCGTATGAATCAACAAAATCCCAATCTTTACTTAACAGTTTGTTTTTAATTTTATTATAATCATTAATCGAAAAATTTTCTTTATTTATTTTTATCACAATTAATTGAGTAGAGCTTTTATTTCTATCAGTATCAACTTCATATTTATATGCACTAAATAATTCATTAGAAAGCTTTTTTAAATCGATCTTTTCATGTACATCATCTTCTTCATTAAATGATGTACAGCTTATAATTAAAATAGATAAAAAAATATAATAAAGTGTTTTCTTCATACTATAACCCTTAGTCTTGAGTACGAACCAAAGTTGGTTTACTGTCGCTTACACTTATATCTACTCCAGGGGTGCCAATACCTGCTTCAATGCCTACAGGTCCATTGCGATCAAAGAATGAACCAGCTGGAGTAGTTACTCCAATCCTCGCTCCCCACCATCCAATACTTTGGGAAATCCCCATACCAGTTAAAAATTCATCTGTTGCCTTGGAGTTTGTTAAACCTGATGGCTTATTAAGAATGTATCCAGCCATACAACTTCCACTAAACATTTTTTTTAGTTTACTTAAATTTGCAGGGCCGACTTTAAAACTTTTATCTATACTTTTTTTAGCAATATCTCCAACTGTTTGAGCATGATCTTTCATATCTTTTACTCCAGTCAAGGAAACTCCGCCAGCAGTATAGACATTACCATTATGTAAATTATAAATTTTAGAACCTCCAAATGCAGAAAAACCACCTGAACATATAACATAGTCAAAAAGCGGTTCTATTGCTAATTCACACTGCTTACCTGTTTTTAACCAGCAATCATAATTTCTTTGGCCTTGATATGCTATACCAGCCTGAGCACTAGCGGGGATACCAAACATTTCACCATAATTAAAACTATTTAATCCTTCTGGATCAATCCATTTATTTGGATCACTTACATAACTAGAGGTATTCATACCACCTTCTAGCCCAATCGGGTCTTTACTTATATATCTTGCACTATGAGGTTCATAATAACGATAACGGTTATAGTGCAATTCTGTTTCACGGTCGTAATATTGTCCTTGAAAACGTAAATTATTTTGTTCAAATGGATTATCTTGATTTACCCCTTTAATTCCTAATACCGTTCCCCACGTGTCGTGGAGAATTTCCCAAATACATTCTCCTCGGGTATTGGTCATGGTTTGTGGTGTTCCCACCTGATCACAGTGGTAGAATATAATCTGCTCTAAATCAGTACGCTTTTTCCGAGTATTACTATTCCATACTGGGTCTTTATAAATAGAATATGGTTTTGTTTGATATTCCTGATAATCAGGAGTTTCTATCAGTTGAATGAAATCCTTATAACCTGTTTGTAATAGTGGAACAAAGCTATTAGGTTCATAAATATAGTGCTTTGTATAATTAGTCTGTGCAGATTTAAAAGACTCCCATATCATTAAATCTCCATCCCAACCAAATAAAGTTAATGCTCTGGCTGTTTTTTTGTAGAGTCGACGACCAAATACATCGTAACCATATTCTGTAACTAAACCATTATTATCACTTCGAATAAGTCTGTTTTGATTATCCCAAGTCAGTTTAAGGTTTTTACCAGCCTGAATAATCTCTGTCACATTACCTTGAGCGTCATATTGATAGTGTTTACCTTTATAACTTTTAATAAGGTTATTTTTAATTTGTGCAGGACTTAATACCGAGTCAGTGTCAATTAAGTTACCTGCTGGGTCAAAGCTAAAGCTTTCTGCTTTATGTAAACTTTGAGCTGCGATTAAACGCCCAATTGGGTCATATTGATAATTGAGCCTACCCAAACGACTATCTTCGACTTGACTAAGCAAATAGTTTTGATCGTATTGATAGTGTCTATGTGCTTGATATTGTAAATAGTCTTGGGTTTCTTGCTCAGGTTGAATTAGCTGTGAACTCAATAACCCCACATCATTATATTGTTTGGTTTGAATGAGTCCATTTGCTAATAGTCGTGTTGTTTCTCTATGCAAATCATCACGCTGAAATGAAGCAACTTCTTGGTTATTTAAACCGATTGCATAAATATGCCCTGAACCATAAACAAGATGATTCAGTGTATGTCCATCAGGCCGAATTGTTTTAATTAAATTTCCAAGCTCATCATATTCATAATGTAATACTGCTGTGAGCGGTTTCAGTTCTGGAATTTTATAATGCTGATGCTCTCTAACCAACTGCCCAAGTGCATTGCGATAGAAATCAATTTGGCTAACCTCATTACTGGCTCGGCTCAGCTGGTTATTCAGGTTATAGTCAAATTGCTCTGTTTGTTTCTGCCCTGTATGTAAGTGGGTAAAACTTTTCGAAGCAATTTGTCCATCTGCATAATAGTCAAATTGGGTCAGTATATTTGGTTGACGGATTTGAAATAATCGACCATTTTCATTGTAACTATAGTGCTTTTCCTCTCCATCAAAGGCCTGTTCACGTATCAAATATCCATATGAGTTATATTCGAACACGTACTCTGCTTGATTCTGGTTAATCAGCTTTTGAATGCGGCCTTGTTTGTCCCATTGATAAGCTATGCTATGTCGATTGGCATCAATACGCTGCTCTAATAAGCCAACTCGATTGTACTTATATTCCGTTACTAAACCTTTAGTATCAGTATGTTTAAGTAAACGTCCTTCTTCATCATGTTCAAAGTATTCTTTTAACCCATCAGGATAGATAATGCTTTGTAGCTGCCCTTTATCTCGGCCTTTATCACTGTAAAAATACTGTACAACTTTATTATTTGCAGTTTGTTCAGCAGTCAGTGCACCATCTTCATCATATTCCCATGTACGACTCTTACCTGAGCAATCGGTATATGAAATCATCTGCCCCAATTCATTGTATTGAATTTTCTTAGCACTACCTTTTGCATCAATGACTTCAACCAGTTGATTATTGTTATATTTGTACTGTGTGATATGCCCTAATGGATTGATTTCTTTACTAAGGTTACCATTTTTATCATATTCACGTTTCCAAATACTGCCCTCTGGGTCTTTAATTTCAACTAAATTACCCTGTTCATCATATGCAAAACGAATTACTCCGCCGTTTGGCTGGACAATTTTAACAAGTTGATCTTGATCATTATATTCTTGTTGAGTCTCTCGCCCTTCAAAATCAATTTGACGAGTAATCCGCTTTTGCCCATCACGGCTATACCATGATTCACATCCATCTGCTAAACGTGTGCGGTAAGTAAACCCATTGAGGTCAAAGTAATAGTAAGTTGGAACATCATAAGCGTCATAAACCGCCACTTGACGTAAACGTGGATGCCATTTTAGTTTGGTATGGAAACTACCATCATCAGCCCATTCTTCTATCGCTTTAGCTTTGGCGTCTGTTGATTCGTACCGAATATTTCTTACCACAACCTGTAAGTATCAATAATATTAAAAAAATAATAGAGTAAATATAGTTTTTAGATTTCGCCACTATTAGTCTCTCTTATTCCTATTAAATGGATAGAAATTTCACTTTACTTATTACAAGTTAAAATCTTTTTTTACTGAACTGTAAAAATATAGGTTTTATTAATTTCATTACCTCCACCTGCATAAAAACCAACCCAAATATGAATTGTAAATGTACCTTTATACTTTGGGGTTCCCTTGACCTAAATAATATTATAACCATCTCGATCATTAGCAGATTGAACTGTTATTCCTAAATCTTCAGGAATATTTTTGTTCAATGGCTGATCTGTATCAACGACTTTACCACCTGAAATATGAATCACTTGATAATATTTTTGATTGACATGAGCAACTGGTAATTCATCAGGTGTAATCGTATATTTCTTACCACAACCTGTAAGTACCAATAATATTGAGAAAATAGGAATAAGTTAAATTTTCATTTATAAAAAGTGTAATTTTAAAAATTCTTAAAATGTAAAATATTTATTTCTCAACTTTAAGAGTATAAGTTTTTTTAATTTCATTATTACCACCGCCAAAAAAGTCAGCATAAATACTTATACTGTAAGTTCCTTCATATTTTGGCTTTCCTTTAATTTCTATAATATTGTATCTCGATAAATCATTTTCTGGCTTGACTGTGATACCAAGATCCTCTGGTATATCTGTAGTTAATTCAACATTTTTATCTACAACTTTACCTCCAGAAATCTGAATAAGCTGTCTATACTCCTGATTCACATGGGCTGTTGGAATTACATCAGGAGTTATAGTATATTTCTTACCACAACCTGTAAGCATCAATAAAATTGAGAAAATAATAGAGCAAATATAGTTTTTAGATTTCACCACTATTAGGCTCTCTTCTTCCTGTTAAATGGATAGAAATTTCACTTATTAAAAGTTAAGGTCTCTTTTTACTGAACTGTAAAAGCATAGGTTTTATCGATTTCATTATCGCCACCAGCATAAAATCCCACCCAAATATGAATTGTAAATGTACCTTTATACTTTGGAGTTCCCTTGACCTCAATAACATTATAACCATCTAGATCATTAGCAGGTTGAACTGTTATTCCTAATTCTTTAGGAATATTTGTTTCTAATTTAGCATAATGATCGACAACTTTTCCTCCTGATATTTCTATAGTTTGTTTGTATTCTTGATTAACGTGAGCTATTGGCAAACTATCAGGAGTAATCGTATATTTTTTACCACAACCTGTAAGCATCAATAAAATTGAGAAAATAGCGATAAGTTTAATTTTCATTAGAATTTCTCCTTTTTAACAATTAAAGCAAAAAATACTTTCTTTTCGAAATTATATAGAGATATGCCTGCACCGAGTCTTTGGGTATTCTCCCCCCACGTAAACATTTTCAGTCGAACTTCGGATTTATAAGGATCTGAAGAACTTGTTATCGGCTGTCCTTTTGTATCTCTTAATTTATCAGTCCAAACAATCCAGTGATCTGGAAAACTTTGGGTACCTGAACTACTACCACTACTAAGAAGGCTTACTGATATTAAAATTTATTGTTAAATTTGCATTTATAAAAAGTGTAAATAAAAAATAGTCTATAAATAATAGACTATTTTTTATTTAGAAAGGAGTAAAATTTTAATTTTACAAATTCTTAAAATTTAAGATATTTATTTCTCAACTTTGAGAGTATAGGTTTTTTTTATTTCAGCACCACCACCACCAAAGAAATCAGCTCTTATCGTTATGAGATATTCTCCACTATATTTTGGAGTCCCTTTCACAACTAAAATATTATAGCCATTTGAATCATTATCTGGTTGAACAGTTATCCCAAAGTCTTTTGGAATATTCGTATTTAATTCAGCATATTGATCGACAACCTTACCCCCTGATATTTCTATAGTTTGCTTATATTCTTGATTAACATGAGCTATAGGCAGGCTATCAGGTGTTATCTTGTATTTTTTTCCACAACCTGTAAATAATACTAAGATTGAAAAAATGAAGACTAATTTACTTTTCATTAGAAATTTTTCCTTTTTATTACAAGTGCAAAAAAAACCTTTCGATCAAAACTATACAAAGATAACCCTTTTTTTAAGCTTGAGTTATTTTCACCCCAAGTAAATATTTTAAGAGTCACTTTTGTATCATACGTACTTGAAGATTCATTAATGGGTTGGCCTTTTAAATCTCTTAACTTACCTGTCCATATAATCCATTGATCTGAAAACTTTGAGTACCTTAATAACTAATATAATTATGAAATATTTCTGATATTAAAATTTGTTATTTAATTTAAATTTCTTTAAAAATATAAATTTAAACAGTCTACAAATAATAGACTGTTTAAATTTGGATATATGTAAGCATTTACTATCAGGTCAATTTTAAAACTTCCAAAGTAAAGTATAGATACTAAATCATGATTCTTTCATTCAACTTTAAAAGTATAGGTTTTGTCTATTACAGAGCTACCCCCACCATGAAATCCAGCCCAAATTTTTATAGAAAACGATCCCTTATATTTTGGTTTTCCTTTGATCTCTATAATATTGTATCTAGATAAATCATTTTCTGGCTTAACTGTAATACCCAAATCATCTGGTATATCCGTAGTTAGTTCAGCCTCTTTATCTACAACTTTACCTCCAGAAATCTGAATAAGTTGTCTATACTCCTGATTCACATGAGCTGTTGGAAGCACATCAGGAGTTATAGTATATTTCTTTCCACATCCAGAAACACAGAATATGAAAAATAATATAATTATGAAATATTTTTTCATCAAATTTTTTCCTTTTTAATAATTAATGCATAAAATACTTTATTAGAAAAACTAGACAAAGATATTTTTTGTCTTAGGCTTTGTCTATTTTCACCCCAAGAGAATAGTTTTAATCTTACTTCAGTAGCTGGATCTGTTACTTCGGTAACAATACTACCGTTTGTCAAACGTAATTTATCAGTCCAAACAATCCAATGGTCTGGCAACATATTTGTTCCAGAACTCGCTCCAGAGTCAAGAATACTTGCTGAAATTAAAGTGATAACATAAGAATTATTTCCAGCATATCGATTAATTTCAGCGACTGAAACATCGTTATAGCCAAAAGGCTTAAATGAGAACTCTTTTTCTATTTTAAATCCTGATTTTTTGAACCAATCATGCATTCCATTCCACATAGTAATACCTGCAAACTCTTGATCAGGATCATTGAGTTTTAAAAGCTTGTTCTCTGATTCACGCAAACTTGCAAGAGTTATCCAATCAATAGAAGAAATTTTAGGCTTACCATTTTGAAAATAAAAATTCTTAACTCGTCTACATCCATCCTGTGAAGGTTTAATATCAAGTTCACCAATTTTAGTTTGACCCGTTTCCCATAGTTGTTTTACTGCAATTTTATATTTCGATGGACTTAGATTAATTAAACAAAAAAAATAAGCTGCAGGGCCACACAAGGATGCAAAATTTTGTTCTGGAAAAGGCTCATTTAATCTCGATTGTAAACCGGCTTCAATTTTAGCCTTAGAAAAAGGATCTTTAGCTTCTCCTGGCTTACACCCTGGATCAATACATTGAAAAATTCGATTCCGATTTAAAGCAAGTTCAAAATCATTTTTAGAAACATCACCTTTAACAACTTTAGTTACAGCATTTGACTCAACATATTTTGTTACTGGAATATTTTTATTCTTTTCATGATTTGGGTAAGGATAAGATTCAATTTTATCGGGAATAATATAGCGACTAATCACTAAACTTTCTTGCCCTGAAGTAGTTAGTCGATATAAATTCAGAATAATGACACAATCCCTCAGTCTTTCTAACCCTATTTTTGAACTATCAATTTCGATCGATTTAGTTTGATAAAGCTCATTACCTATTTTCTTAAAAGCAGTATCTTTAAAAAGAATAGCTGTCTCAGCTTGGTTGTGTACTGTGTTGTATATATAAATGTTATATTTTAATAGCTTAGGACTAACATTAGTTTTTAATACAACATATGGATAGAATTTTGTCATGACTAATCTATATTAATTTCTTCATGGTTATACAAATGGATAGATATTTCTTCTGGACGTACAGTATTAATTAATTGAGTATATCCATTCTTATCAGTGATACCTTCCAGCTTTTTTCCATCTTGCAAAAAAGCAATATATTTATGATGAGCAAACGGAATACCTTCTTTATCTTTCAAAAGATACCGCAAATTATGCTGATTTAGCTCTCCCAACACAGGTAACTGTGGAGTATTTGCACTCACACTTGCTCCAGAAGTAAATACATGCTGCCCAGCTTTCACCTCAAACTTCCCGCCTGTGACAGGGAAAATGCCCGAACTATTAATCTTAATTTGGGAACCACCAGATGTGATTACAACTTCTTTAGAGGCAGTAATTTCAATTCGATCTTCTGTAGAAATAATCTGAACGCCTTTACGTGCAATTAAGTCTGCTCCGTCAGCTTGGGCTTGTATCTCAACTTTCCCTTTACCCGCATAGAGCCTAGCTCCCTGTTGGGCTGCAAAAAGACTGATCTTATTTTGTGCGTGTGCAATTATGTTCTTTTGAGTGCTTAAATTAATACTATCTCCAGCACTTTGGCTTAATTGGCCATCTGCACTTAGATGTATATCTTCGTTACTGGCTATAGCCACGCTATTTGGTGCACTTAACACCATAATAGCTTGCTTAAATACAGCTGCTTTATCTTTATCTTGCTGTTCAATTTGTTCTAAAAAAGTTTTTAGATTTTCAAGCACTTCTAGTGGATCAGTTTGCTGATTCTTAGCAACTTCGCTAAGTGCTTTGGCATTATTGAGCCCCCCTTCTATTTGTTGCTCGGCATCATTTGCATCAAGGTGTACGCCTTGGGCTTGGTCCTGTTTATGAGTAGTAATGAGTAAACCACTACCAGCTCGAATAGCCCCCCATTGATCTGTTCTGAGTTCAACCCCCTCACCACGACCTTCACTTGTCGCACTTTCTTTCGGATGGCTCAAATTACCAAGGTTTAACTGACTAACAGCATGGCTACTTTGTAACTGTGCACTAATTTGCCCAGTCGTATCATCAAGTCGTAACTGGTTAAAGCCTTTTCCAGCCACCTCTTCTGAACGAATACCACTTAGTTTTTTGGTATCGGGTAACTGTCCTTTCTGGTCAAACCGGGTTGGATGACGTTCAGCCTCGTGAATGCGTCCAACTACAAATGGGCGATCGACATTACCATCAAAGAAATTAATAGCAACGATTTCTCCAACACGTGGCAAGAAACGTACACCATACCCCTTTCCAGCCCAAGGGGTTAAAACATCGATCCAAGCTGAATCAGTATCATTGTCATTACTTCCCGCTCCACCATCGTGGTTATGGTCATCACTTCTTGTAAACAAGAAACGAACTTTAATACGTCCCCATTGATCAACATAAATCTCTTCACCCTCTGGACCAACGACACGCGCACGTTGAGGAGAAGCTTTAGGCCGATTTTGTAAAGGTTGATATTCAGGCACAATTTTAATATTGCGGCGTTGTAAAATCAGCTCATTACCCTGACGTTCTTCTGTGTTACCCAACTGCCAATCGCTTTGTTGAACCAAAGCTTGAATTTGCTGATTTAAATCTTTGGGTAAATTGTTTTGATTGTAGTAACTCTTACCAATAATTAAGAACTCTTTGTCTGCTCCACTATGTAGATCAATTTCTGGATGCTCATTAAGTTCAAACCAATAGCCGACTTGTGTATCCCGTACAGTAGTTTGAGCAATAAACTGCTTAGATTGGGCATCATGGTAAGCACTTAAGTTTTGATTGAACTTTTCTAGCTGCTGACCACTTGCTGGTGTTGCACCATCTTCACCTTTCAAATCTTGCATCCATGCTGGGCTAAAATGCCAAGCATCTTCAAGACTTAAACTCTGATTGTCATAATTACTGCTATGTTGATGTTTGCTTTGTACATTGCCAGCCCCATCTGTTTGTTGTAATACATCTGACTGCCAACGCTGCACATACACTGAAGTCGGCTGTAAACTACGACCAGCGATTAGATTAGTCATGCTATCAAACTGTTCAGTTGCATGACTTCGATGGTAACGAACCGTTCTTCTTGTCAGCGCTTGAAATTGGTTATTATCATCAATGAGACGTAATTTTTGTGCCTGAATATGATCTGTATTATTCGGTACAATCAGTTCCGCTTCATCAATCAGCCAATTAATACCTTCACTTCGCCATAAACGAGTTAGAAAGTCATAGTCAGTTTCGTTCAACTGCATAACGAAAGGACGAGTATCATATTGCTGTTTTAACCCACTCAAATCTAGTGTAAGGCTAGCAGCAAATAATGGGCTTTTCCCTTGCCATTCTTGAAAAAGAATTTCACTAATTTCTTTCACACTCTTGTTCATAAACACACGGCTATTTCTGCGTTTATGCCAAAGATAAGTTGAATCACTTATTGTGAGCTTATATAAAGTTAGAGCACCATCACTTTGCCCCTGTGACGCTCCAGTAATAATACCTGTAGTACGAAATAATTGTCCTTGATCTGTCACCTGATCAACAGCAACCTGTACACCTATAAATTTTTTAAGTGGAAGGTGAGCATTGGTTGATAAACAAATCAAATCTGCAGTTATGCCCTGATTAAGATAATGTTGCCCATCTATACGTTGTAAAAAAACTTGGCTATTCAGGGATGCATCTGAAAATTGAAGGTATACCGAACGATGTTTTGAGAGAAAACCAAAATTCTCTAAAATTTGAAAGATATTATTAAACATCACTTTTTTATAAATCTGAGTTATAAACTACTATATTTTATAAAAAATAGACAGATTTGTCTATTTTCAAATCTAGCCTTTTACAAATAACAACTTTCTAGATTCTATATAATAAGATTAAAAATCAACACCTTATAAAACACCACCTCATAAAAAATGTGAAAACAAATTACTACAATTACAAGAGCTTAAGTAAAAATTAATAAAAAGTTAGATAATATAATTACTGATATAGAATATATTATTAATATAATTTTATACTCCTATTCATACAGTGACCAAACTTCCGTCCAAAGCATTTAAAAAATAATCCAACAATTGCTCCCTTTCCTCCGCTTTATTAGGATCTAAAAGTTGGATGATTGCACCATCAATCATAAATAAAATCATGTTTGCATCAGCTTTTAAGCCACGACTTTCTAGACTAAATATCAAATCAAAAAGTTCTTTAAGTAGCCATTTTCTATATTCAATCGCCATGCGGTAAGCTCGAGGATAAAGCAGTTTTAATTCAAAAATGGCCTTAAATAGCAAAAAGTAAAAACTGTTTAAATCGACATGTAAACGGACAATTTCTTTGAGTTTATCGGCTGCGTTTGGGTAGCGATGTGAATAGACAATTGCCAGTACTTCTTCTTTGAGTCGGCTTTTTTGAAAGATTAGGCACATTTCAACAAGGCATCCTTTCGAGTGAAAGTAGTTATAAAACGTGGCTTTTTGAATTTTGGATTTTTTGATAATCAGGTCTACGCCTGCATTATGAAATCCATGCGTGGTAAAAAGTTGGATAGCGGTTTGAACAACCTGTAATTTTTTGGAAGATATTTCTATAGTTGGCATAGTTTTACCGTTATAAATTCTTGTTGTTTCTAAATGAGATAAAAAGCCTGTGCCCTTTCTGGGAGAAAAAAAGCACAGCAAAGCCGTAAGACGGTGCTTGGCACATCTCAAGTTTTATAGTTAATGCAAGTTTTTGAGCCGTAATGACTTAAAGCCTGAGAACCCTAAAGGGCATCAAGCTGCTTTAAATTTTTAAGTTGTGTCGATATAGACTTTGGCAAAGGCTGCCAAGAAATAATGAATGTGCAAAGCCAACTCCTTTTTTATTGGGAGTTCTGCCAAATCATTAAAATTATGGTGGCAGAACGAAAGGGGGTTCGCAGACTGGAAACAAAGGAACCAGCACACCCGAAGGTGTCCCCCTTCCGCCCTACCGTAGAGAAAAAGGGGGCGAACGAGTTCCCGACACACAAAATAAGAATTTTGCATATCGACTTTGTTTTCCCGGTCTGCGACAACCGGCTGGCAATGTGGCCAGCATGCGAAGAATAGTATTCAACTCTCTTTCAGTCAAGCACACAAAATGACATTTGTTTTAAATTAGATCATTAAAAAGTAAGGATAAATAATGAAAGAGTTATTGTTAAATTGGGGTTTATAACGGGATTGAATTTTATATAGATATATTAGTTTTAACAGGTAAGATTAGAATATAAAAAATGGTAAATGATGAAATTAATGATGTAGAAAGTTTTTCTTAGAATTACTACTAAATTTACAATCACAATAAGTCACCGATGCCTTTAAACCTATTATTTATACTTCTCGCGATAAGCTTGCTGCTCGAAACAACTCAATAAGAATATAATGGTAAAAATAGTTTTTTGCTTTTCATTCTATTTATTTCAATTTATAAAAAACATATAATATTCTCAATAGTTTTCTAATTATCTATTACATTCAATCAAGATCATATATTTTCAATAAAGAGAATAAAATGCAAGACCAAGCTTTAACCTCTCTTCCTCAAGATGTAAATGAGGATCAAAATATTACAACTCCACCAATTTCACACTCAGGAATTCATCATTTTAAGTTTCATGGGAATGCCTCAGAGTATTTTGGAATCTGGATCGTTAATATTCTTTTGACTATTATTACCTTAAGCTTATATGCGCCTTGGGCTAAAGTTCGTCGCTTACGCTATTTCTATGGTAATACAGAATTTTTTGAACGCCGCTTTGATTTTACAGGCATTCCAACCAAGATTTTGATTGGACGTTTAATTGCATTAGGGATTTACGTCGTATTTGCAATTTCATCCCAGTATTCAATGATTGCGACTGTGGTTGGACTAGTTGCATTATATGCAGCAGTACCTTGGCTAATTCGCGCTACTTTGCGTTTTACTGCAAGAAATAGTAAGTTCGGCAACGCACGTTTTTATTTTGGTGGAACGATAAAAGAATCTTATAAAGTCTTTCTTTTGAGTATATTGGTATATATTTTCACTTTAGGAATCTTTACACCTGTAGCTATTTGGCTATATAAAAAATATTATCTTAACAACTTATATGCTGGACAATTAAATTTTAAATTAAACGCGAAATGGTCTGCATATATGGCTGCAGTTTATATACCAGTTTTTATTGCAATTGGTATAATTGCTATTTTTTCAATCATTTACTTTGCTATGGCAGGAACAATTTCTGGGTTCTCACCAAACGCTATATTCTTCGGAATATTTACGGTATATGCATTTATTGGATTATTTATTTATCCATTAATTGCTGCACGTATTTTTATTACGACATGGAACAATACTACAGTTGGAAACAGTCAATTTAAAACAGACTGTAACCAATGGCGTTTTGCATGGATTGTAGCATCGAACTGGATTGTAAAAATCTTAACCATAGGTTTAATGTCTGCTTGGGCTGCAGTTCGTATTCACAAATATCAGATTGAATCGATGAGTTTAATTTTACTAGATGATCCAGATCAAATGATGAATCTAGCTCAACAAGAGCAAAGTGCTTTAGCTGAAGAAATCAGTGATATTTTTGATATCGACATCTCCTTATAATAATCTGAGTTTAATAATTTATGTCCCACGCAGTAGATATCACTTTCTATGATGGCCTAGTTTCTAAACCATACCCTGCTCAGATTTCAGCTCAATCTGAATCTGAAGTTCTAATTCGGTATGGTGAGCAATTAGAACTTCAGCGTCATTATCAATATACTGATATGAAATTGATTGGTGCGCTGGGACAGTTACACCCAGTAATTGAATTATCTGATGATGCACGGATTGAATTTCATAGTGCATTACCTGAATGGTTTAATTACACAACTAAAAAGGTTCAACATTCGATCTGGAAATTTGAACGCTCTCCGGGTCTTATTCTTTTTAGTGTAATTTTTGTGATTACGTTTGCGATCAGTCTAGTCAAATGGGGGGTTCCAGCAACGTCCCATTATCTTGCTTTTCAATTACCTGAGAATACTTTAAAGAAACTAGGTGATGAAGCCGAGAATTATGTATTAAATAATTGGACTGCACCCAGCCAATTAGCACAAACTCAAAAAGATCAAATTACTAAACAATATTTGAATACTGTTGCTGAAAACAAACCAGCTAAATTAGTGTTTCGTAAAGGCGATCAGTTAGGGGCTAATGCTGTGGCGCTACCCAATAATACGATTATTATCACAGATGAACTGATCAAATTAGCGCATACGAATCAGGAAATCTTAGGCGTATTAGCCCATGAACAAGGCCATTTGGTTTATCGCCATAGTTTGCAACAAGGGTTAACGAGTTTAGGCCTAAGTGTATTATACATTGCAATGACAGGAGATAATTCAGACTTATTTACGTCCTTACCTGCCGCTATGATTGGTGCAAATTACTCACGTAAATTTGAGTCCGAAGCCGATCTATATGCTTTACAGCTGATGGATAGGAAGCATATCGAAGTCTCACACTTTGCAAATCTCTTACAACGTTTAAGCGATACAACAGAAGAAAGTATCGATAAAAAAAATCAGTCCAACCCAGCAACTTCTCAAGAAGAATCTTCAGCTAATAAATTATCTACAGCTGTTCTTGATGCTTTATCCTCTCATCCCGCAACCGAAGAACGTATTCGAATGGTTCATGATTTTGAGAAAAAACAGCATGCTAAATATTAAATAGTAGAAAATCAGGATTCAGACACAAGACTCTATGAAATATAAAATTAAGCTCCAATCTAAATCAGCTCAACCCAATCCAAATTTCTATGAGTCTAAATACTAAAACTTTTTTTAAAGGCGCACAAAATAATTTATAGGTACACAGAGTCTATCTAGAAAATTTATGGTCTTTAGGAAGTGGGGCATCACATGGTTGATCCGTCTTTACATTGACCATTTTCACTGGCCCATCGTTATAGATTGTTACCTTACAGCCTTTTACGACATATTCCTGTTGAATGCCGCCGTACATTTCATCCTCAGAAACAGCAGATGCAACATCACACGCCTCGTCAGCACGACATGCAGTCTCCCCTCCATCAGCCTTTACAGCTTCTGCTCCAGCAGCTTCCATTGCATCTACAGCACTCTCCTGTACTTCCGCATCTACAGCCTCTATCTTTGCTGCATATGTATTTGAAAGATTAATCATAAGAAAAATTGCAAGAAATAACTTACTACAGTGATTTATTAAATTCATGAACTATCCATATCTATTAATTTAAATTCGGTACATATCAGGCGATTTTACTTTGCAAGTTAGGGATGCAAAGAGATCAGTATTATAAGGCGCTATTCTACCCATAATTATACATATAGCAGCGATAGTTACCTCGAAAGAATTCATCAAACAATTACAAGATATTGACCATTATGATGGTGCATTAACTACACAATATAAAATTAAACTGAAATCAAAATCTGTCTAACACAATCCAAATTTTTATGGAGGGTAAGATGAGGGGTAAAATAATAGATATAAAAAAAGCCCCTGTTTTTAACAGGGGCTTTTTGAATTTGGCGGAAGCGGTGAGATTCGAACTCACGGAGGACTCACACCCTCGTCGGTTTTCAAGACCGGTGCATTAAACCGCTCTGCCACGCTTCCATGTGCGTAAGAATACAAAGCTTATTCATTTTATTCAAGAAAAATATCATCGCTTTGTGTTCAAGTGCATATTGTTTCATCAATTTTACAATCGAGCAGCTAATTCTGCTCCTTCTTTGATCGCACGCTTCGCATCTAGCTCTGCTGCGAGCTTTGCTCCACCAATAATATGGTAGTTCGCTATAGTCGATTCACCTTCTTTTGGCATCAAGTCTTTTACCGACTCTTGACCTGCACACACCACAATCGTATCGACACGTAAAAGCTGGTCTTGACTATTGTGCTCAATCCAAAGTCCTTCATCAGTGACTGCTTTATATTGCACACCACGTAGCATACGCACACCATGCTTTTTAAGCTGTGCACGGTGTACCCAACCCGAAGTCTTGCCAAGGCCAATACCAAGTGGTGTTGTTTTACGTTGTAGTAAATAAATTTCACGGATTGCTGGTTCAACTTCTGGCGGCTGCATACCACCTTCAGAAACATAGTTCGGATCTGGGTCTACCCCCCATTCACGTTGCCAATCAGCCAAAGGTTGAGGCTGTGGTTGATGTGGCGGTTTAAGTAAAAACTCTGACACGTCAAAACCAATACCACCCGCACCAATCACTGCAACTTTTTGCCCGACTTCTGCCCCTTTCAAAACTTGAGCATATGAAAGGACTTGTGGTGCATCACTTCCTTCAATTTTTAATGCACGAGGGATTACACCTGTTGCAACGATCACTTCATCAAAACCTTCGCGTTCGAGCTGCTCACGATTTACGCGAGTATTTAAACGTACGTCTACTCCAGTTTTTTCCAGTTGGACTTTAAAGTAGCGGATCGTCTCGTGAAATTCTTCTTTGCCAGGTACAACTTTGGCAAAGTTAAACTGACCACCCACATCTGAAGTTGCCTCAAACAGCGTCACTGCATGGCCACGGCTTGCCGCAACAGTTGCCGCCGACATACCCGCTACTCCGCCGCCCACAACTGCAATTCGCTTAGGCTGTTTAGTCTTTAAATAGACCAGTTCAGTTTCATGTCCTGCACGTGGGTTCACTAAACAAGACACACGCTTATTTTTAAAAGCATGGTCTAAACAGGCTTGGTTACATGCAATACAGGTATTAATTTCATCAACACGGTTAGTCGCAGTTTTATTTACCCAAAATGCATCGGCCAATAAAGGACGCGCCATTTGAACCATATCTGCTTTGCCAGTTGCCAAAATTTCTTCGGCAGTTTCAGGCATGTTAATGCGGTTTGACGCAATAATCGGAATAGAAATATGTTGTTTTACATGAGCAGTATAGTCGACAAAAGCTGCACGAGGCACAGATGTTACAATGGTCGGAACACGAGCTTCATGCCAGCCAATGCCAGTATTTAATAAAGTCACCCCTGCTTTTTCTAAAGCTTTGGCTACAGTCACCACCTCTTGCATGGTGTTACCGTCATGGACTAAATCAAGTAATGACAAGCGGAAACAGATAATAAACTTCTCACCGACTTTGGCACGGATCGTTTTAACAATCTCGACTGGAAAGCGCATACGGTTTTCAATTTCACCACCCCAACGATCAGTCCGCTGGTTCACGTGACGACTTAAAAACTGGTTAATTAAATAACCTTCCGAGCCCATAATTTCGACACCGTCATAACCTGCTTTTTTGGCAATGTCAGCGCACTGTGCGTAATCTTCTATTGTGCTCAGAATATTTTTTTCAGAAAGCTGGCGTGGTTTAAATGGGGAAATTGGAGATTTAATGGCTGTTGAAGACACTACAAACGGTTGATAACCATATCTGCCCGCATGCAAAATTTGCATTAAGATTTTAGAACCATGTTTATGCACAGCATGTGTAACCAGACGATGCTGTGGAATATCAAATAAGCTATTCATGGTTCCGCCAGCAGGTGCTAACCATCCTTGACGGTTCGGTGAAATACCACCTGTCACAATCAGGCCAACCCCACCTTTTGCGCGCTCTTCAAAATAAGCTGCCAGCTTTGGGTAATTGTAAAAACGGTCTTCAAGCCCCGTATGCATAGAACCCATCACCACACGGTTTTTAATGGTGGTAAAGCCTAGATGTAATGGTTTTAATAAATTGGCGTAACTTGTCATGCTGCGTCCCAATAATTTTTTGCAACTTGTTGCATAGTACTTTAATACTTTTTTGATAATTTTGGATGACCAAGCAAAGAAATTTATCGGAGCTTATGGTCAATCCATTTATTAAAGAACAATACTTCATTCACTTCTTCTTATTCTATAAATAGCCTTATATTTTTTATCAAATTAAAACTTCAAATCAGAACAAGTGAATTAATGCTTTTTTTGCGAAAAAAAGCACCATGAATAGTGCTACAATAGCCGCCATTCAGAATTCTCAAGACCGCCTATATGGGGTCTTTTTCATAAATGTTAGGATTAGCAATGACTGATAATGCAACTATCTTGCAGCATGTACCAGTAGGCAAAAAAGTTGGGATTGCCTTCTCCGGAGGCCTAGACACTTCAGCTGCCTTATTGTGGATGAAACAAAAAGGCGCAGAACCTTATGCATATACTGCAAACTTAGGTCAGCCTGATGAAGATGACTACGATGCAATTCCAAAGAAAGCAGAACAATACGGCGCTGTAAAAGCTCGCTTAATTGACTGCCGCTTACAACTTGCGCTTGAAGGTATTGCTGCGATTCAGTGTGGTGCATTCCATATCAGTACAGGTGGTGTTCCTTATTTCAATACGACTCCATTAGGTCGTGCAGTAACAGGTACAATGTTAGTTACTGCAATGAAAGAAGATGACGTAAACATCTGGGGTGACGGTTCAACTTATAAAGGTAACGATATTGAACGTTTCTATCGTTATGGCTTATTGACTAACCCGAATCTTAAAATTTATAAGCCTTGGTTAGATCAAAACTTCATCGATGAGCTCGGTGGCCGTGCAGAAATGTCACAGTTCCTGATCGACAACGGTTTTGACTACAAAATGTCAAAAGAAAAAGCGTACTCGACTGACTCAAACATGTTGGGCGCGACTCACGAAGCAAAAGATCTTGAATACCTAAATGCTGGTATCAAAATCGTTGACCCAATTATGGGCGTTGCTTTCTGGAAAGATGAAGTTGAAATTACTCCAGAAGAAGTGACTGTACGTTTTGAAGAAGGTGTACCTGTTGCATTAAACGGTCAAACTTTTGACAATCCGGTAGAGCTTATTCTTGAAGCAAACCGTATTGGTGGCCGTCATGGTTTAGGTATGTCTGACCAAATCGAAAACCGTATTATCGAAGCGAAATCTCGTGGTATTTATGAAGCACCAGGTATGGCTCTTCTTCATATTGCTTATGAGCGTTTGGTTACTGGTATTCATAATGAAGATACGATCGAACAATACCGCATTAACGGTTTACGTTTAGGTCGTTTACTTTACCAAGGCCGCTGGTTCGACTCTCAAGCACTTATGTTGCGTGAAACTGCACAGCGTTGGGTTGCTAAAGCGATTACTGGTGAAGTAACTCTTGAACTTCGTCGTGGTAATGACTACACCATCATGAACACTGAATCTCCAAACTTAACGTACGAAGCTGAACGTTTAACAATGGAAAAAGGCGATTCAATGTTTACGCCAATGGACCGTATTGGTCAGTTGACTATGCGTAACCTCGACATTACCGATACACGTGCAAAACTTGGTATCTATACAGATGCTGGTTTGCTTTCAATCGGTCAAGGTTCTGCTGTGCCACAACTCGATAGCAAGAAAAAATAATTTTCTTACTTAATAAAAGGCCACCGACACAGGTGGCTTTTTTATTTCAAATATTTGTGCTCACGCAAGTTCAGCCACTTCCAAAGGTTGATAATAAATCTGGTTACGTCCAAGCTGCTTAGCTCGGTATAAAGCTTGATCCGCAGCTTGAATTAATTTTTCCTGATTTACTTTAAAACCTTCTGTATAGACAGTAAAACCTAAACTAATCGTGACATGCTTAGAGACTAAAGATGCTGCATGAGGAATGGCTTGTCGCTCAATCGCTTTATAAATATTTGCAGCCACTGCATAGGCGCCTTGAGCTGGTGTTTTCGGTAACAGCACGACAAACTCTTCTCCTCCATAGCGGGCAACAAAATCAACATGCCGAATCGAATTTTTAATTGCAGCAGCAATAGATGAGATAACTTTATCCCCCATTTGATGTCCATAAAAATCGTTATAATTTTTAAAAAAATCGATATCAATAAACAAAACGGCCAATGGTCGCTTTTCTTGTTTTGCACGATAGTAAAAAAAGTCGAACATCTCATCAAAAGTACGTCGATTTGAGATATTAGTCAGTGCGTCTTGCTGGCTTAAATGAAGCAATTCAGATGCCTCAATACGTAAAATTTGTTCATTAAGTTCAGCAAGCTGATTATTTAAAAAAAGACTTCTTTCCCTAGAGATAAGCATGGTGCTAATTGAAAAACCTAAAATACAAGTACCGAACAAGGCTCGACCAAGTGCAATATAATCACAATTTACGTTGAGTAAATTAAGAAAAATAAAAACCAATATTGCTGCTGATAAGCCTACATACAGCATATGTAGTGGCTTGATCCCACTTAAGATAAACCCAAGCATATATAAAAATGAAAGTAGCAACATCGACTGATTTTTAAGCGCCATATTTCCGACGCTTAGCAACAACATTGCACTTGTAATAATGCTAAAAAAAACAATGCTACATGCAGCAAAATAAAAGTGCTCGGAGAGCTTTTTAGATTTGGCAAAAATCCAAAATAGTAAGAGCGCAAGCGCAATATTCATTGCACTTAATAAACAATGAATAAAGTCCAGAGTAATATAAGGCTTACCTATCACTAAGTAGTCGGTTGGCAACACCAACAAAATAAAAATAAGATAGGTTAAAACACCACTTGCTAAAAATTTTGAGATATTTTGTTTAGTTCGCTCAAGATTCAGACACCAGAATTTTTTTTCTAATTGGTGTGGTAAAGGCATGTTGGCATAACGATGGGTATGTAGAGTTACTAAATATTCTATTTCTTCCTTTGCTTTGAGTAATTCATGTACATTTCCCCTATTTACCACTACTTGATTCCTGCCCATTACACATTAACAAAATATAACATTATTTTTTAAGGCCTCTGCCGCTTTATTTTGCCATTTGTCCGTAATTCTCGTTACCATTTTCACACTTTATCGATTATCATTTGTTTTATTTCGAAGTTTGAACTGCCTTGGATTCTATTACCCTGCTCCAGCCAGACGACTGGCATGCACATTTACGTGATGGTTTAGCATTAAAACGTACTGTACCTGATTTGGCCAAACAATTTGCTCGTGCGATCTGTATGCCAAACCTTGTTCCACCTGTAAAAACTGTGGAAGAAGCATTGGCTTACCGTGAACGTATTCTTGCTCATGTTCCAGAGGGTCTTAACTTTGACCCACGTATGGTGCTTTATTTTACTGATTTCACCTCACCAGACGAAGTTCGTAAAATTAAAGAATCTGGACATGTAAATGCCATTAAACTTTATCCAGCGGGCGCGACCACTAACTCTGATAACGGTGTAAGTGACATTCGTAAAGTTTATGCGGTCATTGAGCAACTAGAAGAGCATCAAGTTCCGTTATTACTTCATGGTGAAGTGACTCATAACCACGTTGATATTTTTGACCGTGAAAAACGCTTCTTAGACGAAGTTTTATCACCGTTATTAAAACAGTTTCCAAAGCTTAAAGTGGTACTTGAACACATCACAACAAGCGATGCTGCGCACTTTGTTTTAGAACAAGATCGCAATGTCGCTGCAACGATTACGCCTCAGCATTTATTATTTAACCGTAATGATATGTTGGTTGGTGGTATTAAACCGCATTTCTATTGCTTGCCAATTTTAAAGCGTCAAACTCACCAGACCACTTTGCTTGAAGTTGCAACGAGCGGTAACCCTAAATTTTTCTTGGGTACAGATAGTGCTCCTCACTCGCAAAATGCAAAAGAAAATGCGTGTGGCTGTGCGGGCTGTTATAGTGCGCCTAATGCAATTGAACTTTATGCTCAAGCATTTGACCAAGTGGGTAAACTAGAACGTTTAGAAGGTTTTGCTAGCCACTTTGGCGCAGACTTCTACGGCCTACCACGTAATACTTCTACCATTACTTTGGTAAAAGAAGATAACCTCGTTCCAGAATCTTTTGATTATTTAGATGATCAAAAAATTATCCCGCTGCATGCCGGGAAAACGCTGCAATGGAGAAAAGTGTGACACAAGAAACCTCTGTCCCGGTCATTGGCCAACGTTTTCGTGGCTTCTTACCTGTTGTTGTTGACGTTGAAACGGCAGGTTTTAATGCCCAGACAGATGCATTGCTAGAAATTGCGTGCATTCCAATTGTGTATGATGCTCAGGGACAATTTGTCCCTGGTCCAGCATTTCATGCACATATTAACCCGTTTGAAGGGGCTAATCTCGATCGCCGTTCGCTAGATTTTATTGGTATTGATCCATTCAATCCAATGCGTATTGCAATGGCTGAAGATGAGCGCACTGCATTACGCCGTATTTTTAAATCGGTGAATGAAGTTCGTAAACAGCAACATTGTACACATGCCGTCTTAGTGGGCCACAATGCGCATTTTGACCTTGGTTTTGTGCAAGCAGCAATTGCACGTACAAGCACAAAAAACCAAAACCCATTCCATAGTTTTTCAGTGATGGATACGGTTACTTTAAGTGCTGTTATGTTTGGACAAACTGTGCTTGCTAAAGCCTGTATTCAAGCTGGAATTGAGTTCGATGGTAAAGAAGCACACTCTGCTTTGTACGATACTCAGAAGACTGCTGAACTGTTTTGCTATATTTTGAACAAACTGTCACCTTACCTCCTTGACAGTTTGGTGGCGGCTTCTTAAGATACCGCCATCCTCAACGTCCCTATCGTCTAGAGGCCTAGGACATCGCCCTTTCACGGCGGTAACCGGGGTTCGAATCCCCGTAGGGACGCCATATTCTTTCTATCTATAAAGAATCCTATCTCCAAATTATTTTATCTCACTTCAAATATCATTCATGAGATAAATTTCTTATTTTCAAAATCAAGAATTCAACTTTACTTCATCAATATGTTGAGTGGGTTGTAAACTTGGATCATCTATCTCAATAATTATTGCATCAGCAACTAACTTTGTTTTTGTTAAAACTGGTTCTATTGAAACTTGAGCTAATGAACTCGATGCAATATTAAAATCACTATGTATTTGTGCCAATTCTGGTGTTCGTTTATAGCGTATGACTTTAAAACCAGCTTCTTGAATTAAAGCATCTCGCTCTGCATCAAGGTTTTCTTTCCCCTTATGGCTAGAATCATCCAGTTCAACAATAGCAACTATATTAAATGCTTTATCCAACACAACAAAATCAGCAACTTTGCGATTAAATAAATTACGCGTCGCGTATCCTTGTGCTGTCATGAAAGCACTGAAAGCAACTTGCGCCAAAATAATATATTCAGGCAAAGCTTCCTTTAGTTTCATAAAAGTAGGTTGTTCATTCATAGTAATAATACGCTTTCCCTTAATTGGGTTACGTTTTGCATTTCTATTTTTGCTTTCCCCTTTCTTTAAAACATTTAAAATTGCCAATATCATAATGGCTATTAAAAATATACCAACAATCGCAAACATCGAATTTCCCCTAAATAAATATAAAAACTATTTTGATTTTCAAAAATACAATTAGAAACGGCTAGCTATAAATTATTTATTTGATTTTAAAGGCTATTGTTCTATGTATTTGATACTCTATTTTAGTCTGTAATTTATAATTATTTAAACTAATCAATTCTTGTTGTTTAATTTTTTGCCATTTGTATTTCCTAATAAAATACACTTGTACACATATATCACGGATCAGGTATTTCCTTTACATAGATTTACAATATAATAATTCTTATTTTTATACTGATATTTATTATCAAAAAGGTTTTAAATGGATCTTAAGCTTCGCCTCCTCTCCCTGAGCATCGCTCAACTATGCTGTATCTCAAGCGCTTTTGCAGAAACCAATAGTTCATCAACAACGCTTGCTACCATTAAGATTAAAGCCCAACAAGCTGCTGACCAAACTTATAAAGTCGATAGTTCAAGTAGCGCAATACGTAGTGAAGTCGCATTAAAAGATACGTCACAATCTGTCAGTGTAGTGACTCAAAAAGTAATTGAAGATATTGGCGCGACACGTTTGATTGAAGCACTTGATTTAGCTGGCGGTGTGACTCGTGCTAATAATTTTGGCGGCCAAGGGTTAACAGGCTTTAACCTTCGTGGTTTCACTAGCGGTGAATTTTATCGTAATGGATTCCCGATTAACCGTGGTTATCCAAATGCTCCAGATAGCAACACTATTGAACGTGTAGACGTTTTACGTGGACCCTCTTCTAGCTTATATGGTCGTGGTGACCCAGGTGGTACTTTCAACTTAATTTCTAAAACACCAAAGTCTGAGCAACAAACCACTTTGGGCGCGCAGCTTAACAGTGAAGGTTTATACCGCACCACGGTAGACACCACAGGTACTATCCCAAATGCCGAAAACATCGGTTATCGCCTAAATGTGATTGCAGAAGGCGGCGATAGTTATCGCGATCATGTCGAATCTAAACGTTATGGAATTGCACCAGTCATTCAATGGCAAGCTTCTGATGCAACCAAAGTTACTTTTGAAGCCGATATTTTACGAAATCAGCATCCGCTTGATCGTGGCCAAACACGCTATGCAGGCCAGAAGTCTTTTAATAGTTCACCCGAAACCTATTTATGGGAAACAGGTAAATACAACAACCGACTCTACAATGATAACAATATGACTCAATTACGAGTCGAGCACGACCTTGGTAATGACTGGAAGCTAAATGCTGGTGTGCAATATTTAAATGGCAAATTGCATGGCTATGCGGTAGAGGCAAATGGCATACAGGCTGATGGAGAAACTTTAAACCGAAATTACAACTATCGCGAATTAAAATGGCAAGATACCGATGCCCAAATTAATCTAACAGGTAATTTCCAACTTTTAGGTCTAGCTCATACTTTAGTGACAGGGCTTGAATATGAAAATTATGATTATAAGTCATATATTATTCGTTCAGATGCTAAGTCAAATAACTACCCGATCAATATTTATGATCCAGTTTTAGGCCAACCTCTCCCTGAACTTAAAAATATTACGACCCATGACCGCGAAAATTTAAAAACAACAGCCCTTTTTGTACAGGACCAAATCGATTTAAATAAGCGTTTAAGTGCACTGCTGGGTTTGCGTTTTGAGCACTACGAACATGATTACAAAAACCTATTACCGAATACGGCAAACTGGAATACCAGTCATGATGCATTTATTCCGCGTTTAGGTTTAGTTTTTAAAGCCCGTGATGACCTTTCAATCTATAGCAATGCTGCAAAATCTTTTAAACCTAACACTGATGCTAGCCGTAATGGAGAGGGATTTGACCCAGAGGAAGGCATGGCTTACGAGTTAGGCTTTAAATGGCAAACACTCGACAATATGCTATCGGTTGACTCTGCAATTTTTTATGCAAAAAAAGAAAATGTCTTAACTCTCGATCCTGTAGATTCAGCCTATAAAGTTGCTGCTGGCGAAGTTCGTAGCCGTGGTGTTGAGCTAAATGTTGCGGGACAAATCACTCCAGCTTGGAAAATTATTGGTGGATATGCCTATACAGATGCTGAAGTGACTAAAGACAATACTCTGCAAAAAGGAACCGCTTTAGCCAATATTCCAAAGAATAGTTTTAATCTTTTAAATATCTATGAATTTCAGGATGGCCCTTTACAAGGCTTAGGTTTGGGCATTAATCAAAAATATATTGATAAACGTGCAGGTCAAACAGCAAATAGTACTTACACCATGAAAGGTTATGCGGTTACAGATTTGGTTTCTTATTATCAGGCAACACCAAAACTTCGTATTAACTTAGATCTGAAAAATCTTTTTGACAAAGTTTATGATGAAAGCGCTTTTAATCTATATGCATATCCAGGTGAATCACGCACGGTTCAAGTGGGTATGAGTTATACGTTCTAAACTCTAAAGGCACCTAATAGACAGTCGTTTCACAGCGATAACCTAACTTAAAATCTCACTAGGGATATCAAATACTAAAAAGCCACTGCTTTTTTAAGGTAATGGCTTTTTATTCAGCTGCTCTTGTATAAAAACATAATTTATTGATTTATTAATATTTTTAAAAATTAAATGATGTCCTATACTAAAAATAGGTCAAAACTATAATTTGAAGATGACATGCAAATTCGATTATTTCACTTACAAAATTCACGCTCTCAACGCATTATTTGGTTTTTAGAAGAATTAGGATTCAACTATGAGCTCACTATTAAAGATCATTCAGGCATAGACAAAGATAAAAGCTCACCTCATCAATTATCAAAATTTCCAACTATCGAAATTATTGAACAAGGAAAGACTTCTATCTTAGCTGAAACCTCAGCAATCCTAGATTACCTATCTCATTTACACCCACAATTAGGTCCGAACAGCCTATTAAGCCAACAACTGCAAAATTTTTATTATTGGAAAAATTATTCTGAGGCGACATTCATTCCCGATTTGGTACTCAAACAAATCTTTCACCAAATTGCAGAACGCACGCCTTTTCCAATTCGTTTCGTCCCAAAGTTTTTAAAATATGGATTTGATCAAGGCTATCTCAACCAATCATTACAAAGACACATGAGCATGATTGATAAACATTTAGAGCACCACTTATGGTTTGCCGGAGATCAGTTTACTACTGCTGATATTTTGATGTGGTTTCCATTACTGGCTTGCTCACCAAATTACAGCCAATTTAAACATATACATCGTTATCTGGCTCAAATAGAAAACAGACCTGCCTTTAAAAATGCTTTAATTAAAGGACAATGGTCTGCTTCTATATTTAAAGCTTACTGGACTACGGCTTGGTAATTTATCTACGCAGACTTACGTGAATTCACTTGTCCTTGAATCACCGCTTTAATATTGCCTTTGGCATAATTTAAAAACACCACCAGTGGTGAAAGTTTTGGATTTGGTTTTTTACCCTTACCAATGGTTTTAAATTGAGCGGCATACCAAATAATTTCCATAATTGCCATCTTATCGACAAATGGTAAACCTGTTTTAATTGGTTTTACTGCATAGCGAACATCTTGTCCTGCAATTAAACGTTCTGCTAAATCAGTTTCTACTGCAAATGGACGAGCAATACCAATAAAGTCACATGCTCCACTTGCGAGTGCAGCATTCATGCCTTCTACAGTACGGAACCCACCTGTCACCATAAGCTTACACTTAACATGCTGACGGATTTTTTCAGCAAAATCTAAAAAATATGCTTCACGAGCAATCGTGCTTGCTTTACGTTTGTCGGCCTTAGCCCCAGCCATTGCTGGTGCCTCGTAAGTACCACCTGAAATTTCAATTAAATCGATACCAGCTTCATCCACTGCTTTAAACACTGAAATTACATCTTCTTCGCTAATACCGCCACGCTGGAAGTCAGCCGAGTTAAGCTTCACTGAAATGATAAAATTATCTGAAGTCGCTTCACGTACCGCTTTATAAACTTCTAGTAAAAAACGAGTACGATTTTCAACTGAACCGCCCCACTGATCTGTACGCTTATTAGTTAATGGCGATAAAAACTGACTAATTAAATAACCATGTGCACCGTGTAATTGCACCCCTTCAAAACCTGCTTTTTCACAGATGTGAGCTGCTGTCGCAAAACGTTTAATAATATCTAGAATTTCATCATGAGTAAGTTCACGTGGCGTTCCGAACATGGTTGCTAAAGCTGGACTAAAAGGTACCGCTGATGGCGCTACGGTTTCTTTATTTAAGCCTTTTGGACACTGACGACCTGGGTGCGACAATTGAATCAACTGCACCATGCCATATTTTTTACCTAATGCCGCCCATTCTTTTAAGCGCTCTAGATCACGTTCAGTTTCAATAACAACAACACCCGGTTCATTTTTTGCTCCGGCATTTACCATGACATTGCCAGTAATTGCACAGCCAAGCTCACCTTTTGCCCATGCACCATATAAACCCAGATGTAAGTCATTTGGCTGGCCCTCATAATTTGCAAGTGCTTCACTCATTGCACCTTTAATAATTCGGTTTTTAAAGGTGGTATTACGAATTGTGATGGGTTGAGCAATCTGGTTCATGGTTAACCTCTTTTTTTGAATTATAGAGCAATTACTCTAATTTAAATCAGTTATTGAGCGTGTCAAGACATAATCGATAACTGACAATAGCACATGTCAATTTT
Source organism: Acinetobacter sp. 12966 (assembly GCF_031196995.1). Classification (NCBI taxonomy): domain Bacteria; kingdom Pseudomonadati; phylum Pseudomonadota; class Gammaproteobacteria; order Moraxellales; family Moraxellaceae; genus Acinetobacter; species Acinetobacter sp. 12966. Next base: position 135,266 of record NZ_JAVIMC010000065.1, on the reverse strand, counting down.
AAAGAACATAAAAATATGCAACTTTTTGCATTAGAAGTTTAACCAAAATTTATTTATATAAAACAGTTAATTAAAAAAATAGCTTTAAAGGAATGCTGTAATTAACTGCTTGGTATATTCACTTTGAGGCTTAGAAAATAAAAGTTCAGTTTCCTGATATTCAACAACTTTTGCATGACGTAATACCATCACTTTGTGGCAAAGTGCTTTTATTATATTGAGATCATGGCTAATGAAAATATAACTTAACTGCTCAATTTGCTGTAATTGTCTCAACAACTTGATCATGGCTTTTTGAGTGGTCCGATCTAACGCCGATGTAGGTTCATCCAGAATTAAAAGTTTCGGTTGCATCACCAAAGCTCTGGCTAAGGCGACACGTTGACGCTGTCCACCTGAAAGTTCATGTGGGTAACGATGTTGAAAATCTTCAGCTAATTCAACTTTTATCAACACAGATTCAATTTGCTGTTTGATCTCGCCATCATCCACAGCTTTTAACTTTAACCCTTCCGCAATAATCTGCCCTACTGTCATACGCGGGTTTAAACTACCAAAAGGGTCTTGGAATACAAGTTGAAAATCAGATCTCATCAAACGCAAAGCTTTTGGCCGTAACTGATTTAAATCTTGACCTAAAAAAACAATCTGCCCTTTGCTCTGAATAAGCTGAACCAAAGCGAGGGCTAAGGATGACTTACCAGCACCACTTTCACCAACTACCCCAAGCGATTCACCTTGAGCAAGATCAAAACTCAAATCTTCTATTGCGGTAAAATATCCTTGAATGCGATTTAAAATTCCTTTTCTTATAGGAAACTGCACGCTGAGCTGTCGAACTGATAAAACATTCTGTTGAGCCGGTCTAGATTCTACTTTTCCAAAATTATGATCTAATAATTCTGCTGTATAACTTGTTTTAGGATTTGCAAAGATTTGGCTCAGTTCACCTTGCTCTACTACACGCCCTCTTTGCAATACAATAAGTTTCTCAGCATAACGATGTACTAAATTGAGGTCATGGCTAATTAAAATAAGTGCCATTCCATATTTTGCTTGCAAAGATTTTAATAGCTCTAAAATCTGTATCTGCAAAACCACATCCAACGCAGTAGTAGGTTCATCAGCAATCAAAATTTTAGGCCGAAGCGCCAATGTCATCGCGATCATGACACGTTGTCTTTGCCCACCAGAAAGCTCATGAGGATAACGTTTTAACATTTGTTCTGGTTCAACAATTCCCACATCTTTTAATAGTTCAAATATTTGCTGTTGAACTTCAAGTTTTGAAAACCCAGATAAAAGAAGATTTTCCCCTATAATTTTTTCAACCCGATGGAGCGGATTTAATGCAGTAGCAGGTTCTTGAAAAATCATAGCGATTTGTCGACCACGTAAATTTGATTGAGCTCTTTCATCTAGCTCAAGCATATTTTGTGGACCAATCCAGACCTGCCCCGTTATTTCTAATTTATCTTGTAGCAACCCCATTATTGCTAAGCAGCTCATCGATTTACCTGAACCACTTTCGCCCACAACAGCCAGTGTTTCCCCTTCACTTAAGTAAAAATTCAGGTCATCTAATAAAATCTTTTGGTCTTTGGTTTGAACCGAAAGATGCTCTACTTTTAATAATGTTGAAGTGGTATTTAAATTATTTTCTTGGGTCAAAAGCATCACGCGCCGCCTCCCCAATATAAATTAAAAGTGAAAGAACAATCGCTAGACTAAAAAAGCCTGAAATTGCTAGCCATGGCGCATCTAAATTATTTTTACCTTGAAGCAATAATTCACCTAAAGAGGCCGCATCGGGTGGTAGTCCATATCCTAAAAAATCAAGAGCAGTTAAAGCGCTAATATTAGTTGTTAAAATAAATGGTAACTGAGACAAACTCGAACTGATCGCATTTGGCAAAATATGCCTAAAAATAATCGCACGATCAGTCACTCCCAAAACTTGGGCTGCACGAACGTAATCAAGCTGACGAGCTTTTAAAAATTCTGCCCTAACAATGCCCACCAAAACGGTCCAGCCGAAAAACAACATAATGAAAAATAGCCAATATACATTTGGAACAAACATACTGACTAAAATCATGACCATAAAAAGCATGGGTAAGCCATTCCAGACCTCAACCAAACGTTGTCCTAATAAATCTACCCAACCGCCATAGTAACCTTGTATGGCACCTACGGTAATTCCAAATAAAGCAGAACAAAAGGTTAAAGCTAAACCGAAAAGCAACGATACTCTTAAGCCATAAAGAATACGCGCAAGAACATCCCGTCCTTGATCATCTGTTCCCAACCAGTTTTGCTTGGAAGGTGGTGATGGCACAGGAACTGCCAAGTCTAAATTGGGCGTTTGATATGAAAATTGAATGAGGGGCCAAACTGCCCATCCTTTAGCAGCAATGAGCGCTTGTACAGCGGGGTCTTTATAATCCGCTTCTGTTTCAAACACTCCACCAAACGTCGTTTCCGGATAAGTTTTCAACACAGGCAAATAGTACGAATCTTTATACTTCACTAACAACGGTTTATCGTTAGCAATCAGCTCCGCGGCTAATGACAAAACCAAAATCAGACTAAATAAAATAAAGCTGGCCCAGCCCAATTTATGCTGTCTAAAACGCTGTAATCGTGTCCGCACAATCAAGGACATTATTTGCCTCCTTGCGCATCAAAGTGAATTCGTGGATCAATCCATTGGTACAACACATCACAAATGAGACGTAAAATCAGGCTAAATAGAGTAAAGAAAAATAAAACACCAAAAATAACAGGATAGTCGCGCTGAACAATGGCTTCAAACCCCAACAAACCCACCCCATCTAGGTGAAAGATAATTTCTACAAACAGGTTACCCACAAAGAAAATGCCCGCTAACGCTTCTGGCAACCCTGCGAGCACAACTAAAATAGCATTACGAAAGACATGCTTATATAAGACCTGTTGGCTGTTCAAACCTTTTGCATAGGCTGCCAAAACGTAGTGTTTATTGAGTTCTTCTAAAAATGAGTATTTAGTTAAATAAGTTAAACTGGCAAAACCACCTAATACCATGGTAATCAGTGGTAAAGTCATATGCCATAAATAATCGGTAACTTTGCCCCAGAAACTAAGTTGATGGAAGTTATCTGATACTAAGTTTTGTAATGGAAACCATTGAAAATAAGACCCACCTGCAAAAAAAACAACTAACAAAATCGCAAATACAAAACTTGGTACAGCATACCCCACCACAAGCACTAAAGAAGTGGATCGATCAAACCAAGAGCCCTGCTGCTTTGCCTTTTTAATTCCCAGAGGAATAGAAATGAGGTAAATCAGCAAAGTACTCACCAGCCCAAGTGAAATGGAAACAGGCATTTTTTCCCACAACAATTGCACAACCGGTTTATCTTTAAAGAAACTTTGTCCAAAATCTAAAGTTAAATAGCCTTTTAACATTAGAAAAAATCGTTCAGGGGCAGAACGATCAAAGCCGTACTGAGCCTTAATTTGCTCAACCATTTCAGGGCTTAAACCTTGAGCACCTTGATAATAAGTTTCTGCACTCAATGCACGACCAATTCCCAAATCGCTTTGTGCCTGATGTATTGCTTGCTCAACTGGCCCACCCGGTGCAATTTGCACAACCACAAAGTTAATCAATAGAATGACAAACAATGTGGGAATCATTAAAAGAAGTCGCTTGAGAATATATGAACCCATATAACAGGATTTCCTTTATGGCTGGTGCTTTTTATTGTTGATGTAGATATTTGGCAACTTTTTTGGCTTTGTTTGTATCACTCCACCAATATTCTATCCCAGAAGAAAGTGCTGGTTTAACTTTAGGTTGTTGATACATATTCCAATAAGCATACCAGTTTTCACCTTTACCATAAGTTGGGATTTGATAATAACCAGCTCTAAGCAATCGATCGAGAATGCGAGTATAAATAATCTGTTGTTCACGACTTTTACTCGCAACGAGTTTTGAAATCACTTGATCAATCACTGGATTGCGAATTCCAGCATAATTGTAATTTCCATCCTGAGCTGCGGCTACACTCCCCCAAAACTGAGTTTGTTCATTTCCCGGATTTAGAGATTGCGGCAAATTCATTGTGGTAATATCAAAATCGTAACGGCGAGTCCGTTCTAAATATTGCGGAGCATCAACCTGACGCAAATTAACTGCAATGCCCAATTTTTTTAAGTTACGAATAAAAGGTAGAAGTGTTCGTTGTTTACCATCTTGCTGAATTAAAAATTCGAGCTGAACTTTCTTTCCCTCAGGCGTAAATAGCTGCCCTTCTTTAACTTTATAGCCAGCTTGTATCAGTAATTGCCGTGCAGTTAACAAATTCTGACGGTTAAATCCACTCGCATCTGACACTGGGTATTTCCAGTTTGCTAAAACACCTTGCTGCATGATTGGAGATAACTTAGGCAATAACGGCTTTAACAACTCTAATTCAGTTTTTGAAGGTCGGTCTGTTGCTGCTAATACACTATTTTCAAAATAACTTTGTAGGCGCTGATATTGTCCATAAAACAAAGCTTTATTTTGCCATTCAAAGTCATACGCATAGGTTAAAGCTTGTCTAAAACGAATATCATTTAAAGGTTTTCGTCGCGTATTAAAAACATAGCTTTCAGTGGCGATAGGATTATGATGACGAAACTTATATTGAGTAACCAACCCTGCTTTTACGGCTAGAAAACGGTAATCTGTTATCCATTTTTTAGGATTAGTTTCTTCATGCAAAGTGTATTGCCCAGATTTAAATCCTTCAAAAGCAATATCCCAATTTCGATAATAAACATATCTCAAGCGGTCAAAGTTATAACGCCCCTTATTAATAGGTAAATCTTTTGCCCAATAATTCGGGTTTCGTTTATAACTAATGCTTCTGCCCGGATCAACTCGTTCAACCACGTAAGGCCCCGAACCAATAATCGGTTGTAGGGTAATTCGGCTAAAATCTTTTTTTTGCCAATCTGCTTTTGAATAAATGGGTAAGGTTGCCAAAATAAATGGCATTTTAGGGTTATGTGTAGACTTAAAACTAAACTTTACTTGATAGGCGTTTATTATTTCTGTTTTTGCTAAATCAGCAAGGTACATTTGCAAACCTAAATTAGATTTAGTCTGATAAGCATCAAAACTAAATTTAACATCTGCCGCAGTGACTGGCTGCCCATTACTAAAACGCGCTTTAGGGTTTAAATAAAAAGTCACTGATTGTGTTTTTTCTGGGTCATAACTCACTTTCTGAGCCAAAAGCGGATATAAAACTCCAACCTCATCAAGTGATTGGGTCATTAAAGTATCAAAAAGATAATTCACGCCTTCTGTAGCATTCCCCTTCCCATTCATACTATTAAAGTTATCAAAAGTCCCTTGAGCTGCCTGACTTAATAGACCACCTTTAGGTGCATTAGGGTTTGCATATGGCATAGCCATCATTTCTAAATACTTAGGCTTAGAATGAATCGCTATATATGAAGTGGTTTGCTGTGCAGAAAAAACACTATGGGAAATGACACTGAGCCCGACTAGCAGGCTCAGTTGAAAATTTAATGTATGCATAAATGACTAATTATTTTACAAATTAGGCACTTTAATCACATCACCAATGCGAAGCTGAGTAGAAGGCGCTAAATTATTCAGCTCAGCCAAGAAATTGGTTTCTAAACCATATTTACTCGCAAGGCCGATCAAGGTGTCGCCACGCTTCACCTTGTATTCCACCACAGTTTTTGGAATCACAATATTTTGACCACGTTGTAAATTAGCATTTGCTTTTAATGCATTCATTTCAGCCAGTTCACGCACTGAAATACCCGTACGGCTCGCAATACTATTTAAAGACTCACCAGATTTAACAGTATATCTTTCAGTATTTTTACCAGCCGCAACTGTTTTAGTTGAAGACTTAGTATCTACTTTAGCTGTTTCAACTGTAGGTACATCACCCGTTAGCTTTAAGCGTTGTCCTATACGAATGCTACTGGTGCGTGAAAGACCATTTAATGAAGCAAGGTAATCTAGCTGCAAGTGGTAGCGATTAGCGATATTACCTAAGCTATCACCAGATTTAACCGTATAAGTTTCTGGCGTTTCTTCTTTAGTATTTTTGGAAGATTTAGTTGGTGCTTCTTCAACTGTACCTGTTAGTTTTAAGCGTTGACCAACACGCAAGCCAGCAGTACGAGACAAACCGTTTAGGTCAGCCAAATAGCTTGTTTGCAAATTATATTTACTTGCAATCGCATTTAAACTATCACCCGACTGTACAACGTATTGTTCTGGAACACTTAAGCCCGCTGGGACCTTTAAAGTTTGACCAAGCTGTACATAGCTATTTGCTTTTAAATTATTTAGCTCAGCCAACTCAGCTAGGCTAATTTTTGATTTAGTTGCGATACTCGATAAAGTATCACCACGCTGTACTTTATAGCTTTCTGTTTTATAAGAAACACTTTGCGTCGCTTTCTCAGATTTACTAGAAGCCTTAGTTTCAGCAACTTCATCTACAGAAATATCTTGTGTAGGCACATTAATTTTTTGGCCTACCATTAAGTTACTGCCCGCAGTTAACCCCGGAGTTAATTCAGCAAGTTCCTGATTCGAGAGCGCATAACGATCTGCAATTAATTTAAGGTATTCACCGCGCTTCACAGTATAGCTTTTAGTTGCTATACGCTTTGCACTTGCCTGAACTGCTTTAGGTTCCGCTTTAGCACTTGAGCGACTATTCTTTGGTTCTTTTAACTGTAGTTTTTGCCCTACAAATAATCCATCTGTCACTGATAAATCGTTATATTCAGCCAATTGTCTTACTGACAAATTAAACTGATTTGCGACACCGCTTAAGCTATCGTTAGCCTGAACGACATATACATCTGGTTTAGCTGTGCTTTTTGAAGTCGTTTGAGTTTCTTGTGGCTTAGCGTCATAAAGATAAAGCGTTGAACCAACATATAATGTCTTTTCTGGATCAATCTGGTTCCACTTAGCAACATCGCGCCAGTTTACGCCGTTTTTCATCGCAATAACGGCTAAAGTATCACCCGGTAAAACTGTATAGGTGCTGCGTTTGCCTTTTGGCTGCACAACCACTACATCTGTATCTGTTTTAATATAAGGTTTGTCTTTATTGCGACGCCCATCTTCAGAGTTAGCAACAGTCACGTCTTCAGCTAAAGTTTTTGGATATGCAAAACCTTTACTTACTTCTTTACCTTGTTGCTCTGCAACTGACTGGCTTGTTTGAATCGCAGTTAACTTAATTTTGCCATCATAAGGATCAACAATTTCTGTTCCTTGTGGTGCAATAGCTTTTAACTCGGCAACTACTTGGTCTTTTTCAGCCTGCGTTGGTTGTGGCTCTAAAGCTTGTTGAACTGTTTCTTTCTCACCTTCAGCTCGAACTGCCGCTAAAATCTTTTCACGTTCTGCAGCCGAGATTGGTGGCTCTGTCTTCACTTGCTTAATATTTGCCGCAGGTGTCACAGCAACAGGAATACGTGGAGCACTTGGTACATCAGCCGAAGCTGCAAACGCAGCTAAAGCATCAGACCCACGAGGAGTTGAAGTTTTTACCGTGGTAGAGCTACTCGTTGTTCTACTAGGTGTTGACGGTTTAACTGGTTGAACCTGATTTGCAGGCGTAGTTTTAATTGTCACAGATGTTGAAGCACTTACATCTGGCTTAGATGGTGAAGTCACATTTGCCCACCAACCTGAACCACCGCCAGACTTCATACCTTTTAATTTATTATCAATTGAAGGACTTAAATCTGCTGGAATCAAGATACGCATTGGACTTGCAGGATCCACCATCTCACCACGATATCCTGGGTTTAATGCATAGAGTTCCGAACGGCTTAATCCAGCTACAGAAGCAATTTCATTTAAAGATAAAGGTGCAGATAAAGTTACTTCACGGAAATGGGGTCTATTTGCAATTGGTGGTAAAGAAATACCGTAAGCTTTTGGATTTTTAATAATTTGGGCAACAGCCAAGAAACGCGGAACATAGTTCATGGTTTCTTGAGGTAATTTTAAAGACCAATAATCAGTTGGTAAACCTGCTGCCTGATTTCGGTTAATTGCTTGTTGAATACGTCCTGGTCCAGCGTTATAAGCCGCTAAAGCAAGCTCCCAAGAACCGAATTGGTTATATAAGCTTCCTAAAAACTCGTAGGCAGCACGAGTCGACTCAACAACATCTCGACGGCCATCATACATACTTGTTTGTTTTAAGCCATAAATGCGGCCAGTACTCGGAATAAACTGCCATAAACCTGCTGCTGCGGCGCTACTAGTTGCAGCTGGGTCATATGAACTTTCAATTACAGGTAATAATGCAAGCTCTGTCGGCAAACCACGGCGTTCAGCTTCTTTAACTGTATGGTACAAGTAACGACTTGCACGGGCACTTAAACGATCAAGATAAGGCTGACGAGAAATAAACCAACTACGCTGAGCTTCAATGCGTGAATCCCAATGGTTCAAATCCATTTTGAAACCAACAGACATACGTTTCCAGACATCACCGTGCTTTAAAATAAGCAGACGGTCACCCTCTACAGCACGCATATCAGTTGCTGAAAGTAAGTCTTCTAATGAATCAAGACTACTCGCATCTAAATAACCTGCACCACTGACCTGTTTCGATTTTGAGGTTTTTGCAGATTGCGGAGTCGATGAACAGCCTGTTGTAATACCCAACGCAGCTAACGCAGAGCTAAGTACGGTAATTTTAAACAATGATGCTGCAGATGGCTGCCACACAAATGTGGTTGGTTTATACATAAAAACTTCCAAACAACTCGCGTAATATTTTTTGGGGTCTGCCCACAAACCCTAGGTCTTCGATGCCATTGTAGTAAAGCATGCAAGATAGACAAGGCAATAATTTAATGTCATTTGCATGGAAATGTTACAAGAAATTAAAAAAACCTTGCTTTGATACGATGGAACCGAACTTTTTGCGTATACAATACACCATATTCAGTTCTTTTTCTTTTAGTTTAGGTTTCGATTTATGTCTCAAACAATCACACTGTATGTTGATGGTGCATGTCGTGGCAATCCAGGTTTAGGTGGTTGGGGCGCATATGTCATTACCGAGCAGGGTGAACATAAATTATTTGGCGGTGAGCCAGATACGACCAATAACCGTATGGAACTCACTGCTGCCATTGAAGGTATTTCATTTTGCCCAGCCGATGCACATTTGATTATCTGGACAGATTCAAATTATGTGAAGCAAGGTATTACTGAGTGGATTCATGGTTGGAAAAAGAAAAACTGGAAAGATGTAAAAAATCCTGACCTTTGGCAGAAATTAGATGCTGTATGTGCAGGTAGAAATATTGAGTGGAACTGGATTAAAGGCCATGCAGGACATCCAGGCAATGAAATGGCAGACCAGCTTGCTAATTTAGGTGCAGACAAAACTGCGAAAGAACTCAAGCAACCACAGTCTGCCACTGTATCGCAAGATATAAAAAAGCCTGAACAGGACTGGTTGCTAGATGACCCTTTCGGGTTTGATCTGGCTGACGCAACTGAAGAAGTTGAGGTGATTGAAGTAACCGAAGAAATTATTGAAGTTGAAACTGCCGAACAAGAAAGTAAGCAGCCAACCAATAACATTCATCCTCAAATCGTTGTGACCGAAGCCAAATTAAAATTACAAGGTCCTCGACAACTCATTCTCGATACGGAAACTACTGGTTTTTATTTCCAAGATGGCGACCGCATTATTGAGGTGGGCGCGATTGAGATGATTAACCGTAAACTTACGGGTAGTTCGATTCATATTTATATTAACCCACAAAAACCAGTGGGAGACTCAGAAAACATCCACGGGATCAGTGATGATTTCTTAAAAGATAAACCGCTCTATGCGGACATTGCTGACACCTTATTTGATTATCTCAAAGGTGCAGAGATTATTGCCCATAACGCGACCTTCGATATGAACTTCCTCGATATGGAGTTTAAACGCGTTGGGCTTCCTGCACTTTCTGAAGTATGTGAGGTAACGGATACTTTAGCTTTAGCGAAAAACAAACATCCGGGACAAAAAAACTCCCTTGATGCGCTTGTAAGACGTTATGAAATTCCAGCACGTGACCGTACTTTCCACGGCGCATTACTCGATGCTGAAATTCTTGCTGATGTTTACTTGGCAATGACTGGTGGTCAGGTTTCTTTTGATATAGATGCCTTATCTCAGAGTGAAAATAGCCAGCAAACAACCAATAGAAGCAGAGTTCAAATTGATCTCCCTGTAATTTACCCTTCAGATGAAGAGTTAAATACACATGAGACTTGGGTCAAAGAATATGAGGAAAAACACGGAGAACCTTGCCTTTTTGCAAAATAAATTTTTGATTCTTTAGTGTTTTTAGCTTTTCCCCTTTGCAAGTTAAGTTATATTAGTCACATAGATTTTTAGCTCAAATTATTGAGCACTACGAATATAACAATTGATTTTTTGCAAAGGGGAACGTTTATGTCTGAGCATACGTCGATTCATTTCGATCCAACAGCTTTACTCATCATTAAACATGAAATTGATCGTTCAATAAAACTGGTTGAAGGTGCAGTAAGTACCTTAATTGAAGAACAAACCCTCCCTTTTGGTATTGATGATGCATTAGAACAGTTTAAGCAATGCACTCAAGTTCTACGCTTAATTGATGTTCCTTATCTTGCAAAAATCACTCAATATTCGACTGAGTTGATGCAAAAAATTATTGCGAATCCAGCCCAAATTAATACGGATGATGTGGTTGCCCTAAGCGAAGGCACGACCATGGTAAAGCGTTATATTGAATTTATCTGTTTGCGTGAAATACAAGTTCCACAATTTCTCCTTACGACTTTAAATAATTTAGAATTAGCTTTAAATAAGCCACTGACTACATCAGGACAAGCTATTGTCCCTTTACTTGCAAATACTTCGCTTGAATTGCCGTTGCCTGAAATATTAATTAAGGAAAAAACTCAATTCATCCATCAACTATATAAACTATCTCTACACCAATTTTTAAAAAAGACAGCATCAGCTCAGAATTTTCAAGCCTTTAAACTTATTGCAACCTATTTGGTCAGCATAGCGAACACTCAGCCAAGCCAAAAGTATTGGCAGCTCGTCAATTATGCTTTTAACCATATTGATAACCTACTTTTAAATGATTCACGCCTACGTGTACTGATTAATATTGAAAGTCATATTGCTCTATTTTTGGCAGCACCCGAAAGTTTTGAACCTAATTTAGCGGCATTCGCAGATATTTTAAGTATTGTCATCGCTCAAGAAGATGAGATTGCTCACCATATTCGTAGCCAACTTCATATTGGTGATGAAACTCCAACTGACACTCAATTACTCGTTTTAAGTCGTCATCTTTTTGGTCCTGACTTCGACACTATGCATACAGTCAGCCAATTAATCTTGGATGAAATGAATAAGGTACGAAACGATATTGAATACAACTACCAAAATATGTCACCTGAAAAAGCACAGCAACTACAAGCGAATCTTTTACAACTGGCTCATACCTTTAAACTCCTAAACCTTGATGAAGCCTCATCTGCGCTTTCTCAACAAGCCAGCAGTTTAAGTCAACTTAACATTTTAAGTGACGAAAACTATGCTCAGCAGCTGATGAACAGCATTTTATCTGCCATGAACTCAATTGGTATTTTGGTACGCAATTACACGTCAAATCGTCTACAACTTAGCGTGAATAATACGGCTATTTCTTTAGATCGTCTTGATGAAGCTCATCAAGCCTTGCTTACCGAAACAAAAAATTTAATTGATTTTATCTGCCAAAGTCTTAGCTTATACGCTAATGACCAGACACAAAATATTGAAGCCATTGCAGGTTCATTAAAAGAGTTAGCGGGTGCAGCCGAATTTTTAGGAAGCACGACTCAACAACATGCTTTACTCCAAACTGCCCAATTTGTTCAAGAGCAACTTGAACAAAACCAGCCTTTTAATACAGACCAAATTCACTGTATTTTTAACGTATTGGCAGGCATTGACATGTTAGTTGACAATTTAAAAAATAAACAACCTGTTCTACAATCCATGTTTAATGTAGCATTGTCGAGTAGTCAACAACTTCAAAAAAAGGCAGCTTAATGTCTGAATTATCACTTGCTTATATTTTCCATCATCAACAATTACTGGTTGACCAGAATCTCCAACTACCCAAAGTAGAAAAGTTAGCAAGTGATTTACTTTTCACTCATGATGAGCAAGTCATTGCACGTGACTTGCTTGCTGAGGAATCTATCCCCGAAGGCTTACAACTTGTTCCAATTCGCCAGCTTATTACCAGCTGGTCGAAAGAACAGTTTTTGCAAGCGAGCCGTGCTGTTCAATTACTTGAATGGCGACGTAACCATAAGTTTTGTAGCCACTGTGGACATCCGACAGAAGTTCATCCAACCGAATATGCAATGGTATGCCCTTCTTGTCGCTACCACCAGTATCCTCGTGTAAACCCTTGCATTATTACCGTCATCACTCGTGGTGATGATGAAATCTTGCTGGCTAAATCAGTCCATAACAAAACTAATATGTATGGTTTGATTGCAGGTTTTGTTGAGGTAGGCGAAACACTTGAAGAAGCAGTACAACGTGAAGCCTTTGAAGAAGTAGGTTTAAAACTCAAAAATATTCAATATATGTCAAGTCAGCCTTGGCCATTCCCAAGTAACCTTATGGTGGCATTTCGGGCAGAATATGAGTCGGGTGAAATTAAGCTTCAAGAAGAAGAAATTGCAGATGCACAATTCTTCAAAATTGATCAATTACCTGAGATTCCGTTTAAAGGAAGTATTGCTCATTCAATGATTATGCAGATTACCCAAGCCAGATAATCTGCCGTGTTTTAAACGAAACTCTCGTTTAAAACACTTCTTCAAGAAAATGTAAGATCGTTCTTTTCGTTCTGAAATAGTGACTAATAAAACTAGAAAGACTGGCCAAAATTGTAATATGTCCAGTTTTAGGAATCACAGCGATATGGCTGTGATTTCCACTCTGTCTTAAAGCGCGATCCAAATCCAACGTATTTTCTTTACCGACAAGCTGATCATTTTCAGCCATGAGCAAGTAATGTTTAATACTATTTTGATTGACGAAATAGTATGGCATCACCTCTTGATAAGAAATACTTTGATCAAAAGCATCTTCAGCTAGTGGGTCACCCTTATAATCAAAATGATAAGGTCCAGCTAAACCAAAAATCGCCTTAATATTACCTAAACATTGAATAGGATTTGGTTTTGGGTGATAAACAGCAGACATTACATTAAATGCCCCTGCTGAATGTCCCATAAGCACAACATTTTCTGTAGAAATTTCTAGTTTGTCTTGGTTTTGATGTAAATAATTCAGTGCCTGTGTCAAGTCATCAACAAAACTCGGAAAAATATTTTTAGGAGCTAGTTGATAGTTGATAACTGCAACGTCATAGCCTTCTTTAGCAAACGTCTCACCAATAAAAAGATAATCTCGCTTATTACCATGTTGCCAAGCACCACCATGTACAAAAACAATAAGGGGCTGATGTGCTAGTTTTTTAACAGATCGATAAATATCCAAACGGTGACGCGGTTTTAGCCCATAACGAACATTTGGAACCTGTTCAAAACCATCTTTTGGCGTAAAACGGTTTAAAGCAAAACTCCCCAAATCATACAGGCGGAACTCTTTATAAAGAGTTCGCGCCTGTTCAATTTTACTTTGTAGTTGTTCAATCAGATTCATATATTACTGTGCATTCGAAGCTGGATCTGTTTGGTCAGGATCAATTGCAACAGGAGTTTGAACTGTTGGTTGAGCAATGACGTTATTAATAATCGGTGTAGTCGTTGTACTAGCAGTATTTGCTGCTGGCGCAGGTGCTAAATCAACGTTATCAATGAGCGTCACAATTTTGGTAACGTTACCTACTTTTTGTAGCACATCATTCAAATCATTAATTTCTGCAGTGTTCAATCGACCCATTACATAAAGTACGCCGTCTTCCGTATGTACCAGCACTTTACTATCAGACACTACAGGTGCTTTCATTAATAGAGCACGTGTATTTGCAGTTACACCAGCATCTTGCATGATCGTGTTATAGCTGACCTTATTACCCACGGTAATGTAGTTATGTACAGCTTTTACATCACTCATGGCTTTAACATTGTCTTCTGCTAGCTGTTTCAAGTAAGGGTCTGGCACCTGACCAGTTAACAATACTGTGCTATGGAAGCTTTCGATATTAATACGAGATTGTTTAAAACGCTGATCAAGCTTATAGAGGTTAATATTCGCTGTACGTTTAATTGAAGAATCAATGAATACCTGACCTAAGCTACGTACACCACTATCTGTTCCGACTGGAGCTGTACCTGTTCCACCAGAAATAAAACTTGCGCAACCTGACAAACTTGCGACACAAAGCGCTGTTACAGCAATACGTTTCAACACTCCACCAGACTCCTATCAATCTCTTCTTGGCTTGATCATAAAACATCGGTTTTAATTTGCTCAAAAGAGTAATGAACTCTTAATCCAAAGTAAATGCATTTTCGATCCATTGCAGATCATAATGGAAATTTGAAAAGTCTTGCTGTACTGTTTTTGCAATTTTCTGTGGAAAATCAAAACAAATCACATCAAAACGACAATAAAAATCCTGATAAGATGGGTAGCGCTGTAAAAAACGCATCGCGGTTTTAATAATTTTCTTCTGCTTTGTTCTCGTTACCATTTCGCAAGCTTGTCCATAATTTCCTATAGTACGCGCTTTTACCTCGACAAAAACCAGTTCTTGTCCTCTTTTAACAATCAAATCCACTTCACCACGGCGTGAATGATAATTACTGGTTACCCATACATAGTTTTGCTTTTGCAACAGGTTTAAAGCCGTTTGCTCTGCCCATTTACCCAACTGCTGCGCTAATAGCATTCTTATCTTCCCCAAATTAAAAGTAGCATCACATATTTTGATGCTTAAATTATTTCGTTAAAACCAACTCCACTTTCCGATTTAAATTGAACAAATGAAAATCAGATCATTTTGGAAAAGCAAAGGTTGGTAGACATTGTTCACGCCCAAATCATAATTTCGGGTAAACTACCCCATTAAAATTGTTTATCTGTACGGAGTAAAACCAAATGAGTGCTCAGTTATTCGTTGTAGCCACCCCAATCGGGCACTTAGATGATATGACTTTCCGTGCAATTGATATTTTAAAATCAGTTTCTATTGTAGCTGCCGAAGATACACGTCAATCAGCACAATTATTTAAGCACTATAATATATCGACTCAACTTACTGCATGCCATGACCACAATGAAAGCAATAAAATTGAGCAGTTGGTTCAAAAATTACTTGCAGGCGATGACATTGCTTTAATTAGTGATGCAGGTACACCGCTTATTAGTGACCCTGGTTTTAAGTTAGTTCGAGCTGCTCAAGAACATGGTATCAGGGTTGTTCCTGTGCCTGGCGCATGTGCTGCGATTGCCGCTCTAAGTGCAGTAGGCCTACCGAGCGATCGTTTTAGTTTTGAAGGATTTTTGCCATCAAAAGCCTCTCAACGTATTTCTCAATTAGAAAAACTCAAAAATGAAACTCAGACCTTAATTTTCTATGAAGCGCCCCACCGTATTTTAGAGTGTGTAAAAAATATGGCTGAGGTATTTGGTGAAGACCGACCTGTAGGTTTCGCACGTGAAATTACCAAAACCTTTGAAACCATCAAAAAAATGACTTTAAAAGATTTGGTCAGTTTTATTGAAAATGATCACAACCAAGAAAAAGGCGAAATTGTTCTTGTAGTTGGCGGTGCACCAGAAAAGACAGATCTGGAACAAGAAAAACTAGATGAGCTTTTAAAGCGTTTACTTCAAGATTTATCTGTTAAAGCGGCATCTCAACTGGCTGCCGATTTAACAGGTATTAAGAAAAAAGTTGCTTATCAACGTGCGCTTGAGTTAACCCAATCTTAATCTTTTGATTAAGCACAGTGATGAACAATAAATAGTCTTCATCATCACTGTGCATAAATTTTGCATAATAATATTAAAGATAAAAATAAGAGTATTTACATGACTGTACAGCTTGGAAAACTTGGGCCGCATGAAGAGTCTGAACTAGAATTATTACTTTCAGGCGAGAAACCTATCGCTTTATTTTATGATCTATTACCTACCGAGTTTTTAGAGCATCTCGAGCAAGGCACTTTATCTATGCTGAGTAAAGATATTGAAACCTCTTTACCTTTACCATTTTCAATTATGCTGATCCATAAAAATGCACCTTTAGCAGATTTAAATGAACTTGTGTTATGTATTGAAAAATCACTAAAGGAGACTCAACTCGAAGATCGCTTAGAGCTTGACCGTAGAATTGGACAACTTTTAGGTTACTCAGCACAAGATATAGAGTTTTATATTCAGCATGTTTCAAATTTTTATGCCCGCTCACGGACTTAAATTTATCTCAAGATATGTTTTGCTGACTGAACAATCGTCTCGGTTAATACATCAAGTTGCTGCGACTGCCTTTTCCAGTGGTGCCAATATAAAGGAACATCAAGTTGGGCGTCAGGCATAATATCAACAAGTGTTCCATTTTCGAGTAGTGACTGAACCTGCAACTCGGGCACCATGCCATAGCCTAAACCTAATTGAATTGCTTTGACGAAAGCATCAGTTGCTGGAATAAAACTATAAGGATAACTTTGCATCGGTAAACCGTATCCTTTTAATAAAACCTCTGAATGCATTAAATCTTTATGATTAAAAATAACTGCTGGTGTTTTTCTTAATGTGTCTCTATTCACTCCAGCACTAAACCATTTATTTACAAAATCAGCAGAAGCCAACATTTTATAACGCATTTTTCCTAGTGGTTGAGCTAAACAACCTGACATGACCTGCTCTTCTGCCGAAATACAGGCATTGACTTGTCCTGTCTCCAGTAGAGTGTGCGTGTGAGATTGATCATCAATTTTTAGTTCTAACACGATTTTTTCTTTAAAAAGCGTTTGCTGAATATTTGGTAAAAGCCAAGTTGCTAATGAATCTGCATTTGAAGCTAGAGCAATTTTATAAAATTCAGATTCAGATGATTTCCCCATCAAACCTTGTAATAAATTTTGCTCCATTAATCTCGTATGACGTAAATGCTGCAATAAAGTTTGCCCTGTTTGAGTGAGCACACAAGGGCGGCCACGTATAATTAGTATTTGTCCTAAATACTTTTCTAAAGCTTGTACGCGTAAGGACACTGCTGAGGGCGTAATATATAAATACTCTCCTGCTGCATCAAAACTTCCCAATTCTGCAACTGCAAGAAAGGCTTCACATTGTTTGCTATCTAACATATCAAACCTAAATTATTTTTAGCCAAACCTAAATATTCTTAATTTTACTTATTTTTCAATAAAAAGTCAGATAATTCCCACATCTGATTTTTCCATCTTATTGTTATGTTCTCTCTTAGTATATTTTTTAAAGGTTTCGGTATTGGCAGTGGGCTTATCGTAGCAATTGGAGCTCAAAATGCTTTTGTCCTAAAACAAGGACTTAAACAGCAATATGTATTTTGGTTGTGTTTAATCTGCGCCCTGTCCGACTCAATTTTAATTGCCTGTGGTGTATTAGGCTTTGCCGAAATCATGACGGCATCACCTATCTTAATTACCGTAGCTAAATATTTAGGGGCAACGTTTTTATTAGTTTATGGTGCCAAAGCATTTTATGCTGCATTTAAGACTACCCAAAGTATGGACCTTGATAGCAGTCAAAAACAAACATTAACTCAAGCATTAGTGACCTGTCTTGCCTTTACTTGGCTTAATCCTCATGTCTATTTAGACACTATTGTTCTGATTGGTTCAGTTGCAACTCAGCTTGAAGACAAAGTGAGTTTTGCTTTGGGGAGCATTCTTGCCTCTTGGGTTTTCTTTTTTAGTCTGGGCTATGGTGCAAGATTATTAAAGCCACTATTTACCAATCCCAAAGCTTGGAAAATTTTAGATTTCCTTATTGGTTGCGTTATGTGGAGTATCGCTATAACCCTCTTGTTTTAACGGCTTAAAATAAAAAAGGATCATATAAAAGATCCTTTTTTATTATGCTTTAATATTATGCTTCACTCGCAACTATAACTCTTGCCTGTTTTCTTTCTTGTTGTGACTGTTTTATAACAGCGTAGCCAGAGGATACTCCTAAGTAAGCAATGACAAAGGCAACCAATAAATCAGGAAATACACTGCCTGTTCCAAATACCCCAACCGCCGCTAAAATTACAGCAATATTAGCAATTGAGTCATTTCTACTGCACAACCAAACAGAACGCATATTTGCATCCCCATCACGAAATGCATAAAGCATAAGCGCGACAGAAACGTTAGCAATTAGAGCCATTACACCAATTGCCCCCATCACCATTGGTTCGGGTGAAACACCATAAAAATATGACCAGACCACTTTCGCAATGACAAAAATGCCGAAAGCCGCCATCGTTATGCCTTTAAGTAATGCCGCAGTTGCACGCCAATATAAACTCATCGAAAGAACGACTAAAGATAGTGCATAGTTTGCTGCATCTCCGGCGAAGTCCAATGCATCTGCCCAAAGTGAAACAGATTGGGCCTTATAACCTCCCAATATTTCCACCACAAACATTAAGGCATTGATCACAAGTGCAATCCATAACGCTTTTCTAAAACGTGGACTCACTTTCTTTGAAGGAGAACATGTTGAAGCACAACCACATCCAGCCATTTTATTTCCTCAAAAACTCTTTTATAGTGATTAAAAACCCTTGAGTAGCTCCAGAGTCAAGTCTTATGAGTCTTTCTATTGGTCAATTATCAAAAAAAGCGGATATTCCAATTGATACTATCCGTTATTACGAAAAAGTAGGTGTACTTGATCGCATCCAACGTTCAGAAAATAATTATCGTGTTTATACCGAACAAACACTTGCAGACCTTTTATTTATTAAGCATTGCCGTGAATTAGATATTTCACTAAGTGATATTAAAACATTAAAAGAAATGAAAACTCAGCCTAAACAGGCCTGTACAGAAATTGATAATTTAGTCGATAAATACTTAAAAGAAGTATCAGAAAAAATCGAACGATTATTACTTTTAAAAGAATCTTTGATTGATTTAAAACAGCACTGCTCTACCAACCGAACAGTAGATGAGTGCGGGATCTTGAGAGAGCTTCAAAACTCTCTTTAAAAATAAAAAAAGCATCACTCATGTGATGCTTTTTAGGATTAATGGTCGCTATGTTCATCTGGAGGAACTTCGGTAATTCTCCCCCCTCGAGCTAAAAATGCGGCAACTTCATCTTCTAGCGCTTGGCGCTGTTTTTGCTTAGCAGTCACAGTCAGTGTTTCTGCCTCAGCAATATCGGTATCATTAATACTGCTTGCTTCTTCATCAGCTGCACCGCTTTCAGCTGCCTTCGCTTCATCTTCATCTACAGCAGAATCTTCTGCATCTTCATAATCATTGATATCTGACATTTTTCACTCCCCAGAATGATTTCTATTGCATCATCGCTATGGTCCTAAGACCTCAGAAATTTAGCAATCTCTTTGCATTTAGCAAAGAGCCAAATTGGTCAAATGTGTATCTTTTTCAACCCAATTGGTAATGATATATAAATGATTGTTTAAAAAATATCTACTGATATTTATTTAGACCAGTAGAGCATAAACTTCGTAATTATTTTAACGACTATACTGGGTGTTTTGTAAAGCCCCTAAACCGTTTGCTTGTTGCATAAAACGCTCTTTTAAGAAGGAAATTTGTTCAACTTGCTTGAGTCCCACATTCCGAGCCCAGATAAATGGAAATAGCTCACTTCTTTCCAACCAGCCAATTGCTGACATGCTATGCATCATTGCGTCATTTTCGCCTTTACGACGATGCTCATAACGTAATAGTGTCTGTTCATTTGCCCATGCACCACGCCCTAAGTCATGTAGTAATGCATCACAGAGTACGGCTGCATCTAAACAACCAATATTTACGCCTTGTCCAGCAAGTGGATGAATCACATGTGCTGCATCCCCAATTAAAGCTAAACCAGCTTTCACATACTGTTTTGCAGCGCGCGCTTTGAGCGGGAATTGGGCTCTTGAACGTACATCTAATACTTCACCCAACATATGTTGGCTTTCTCGGGTTAAAAGCTGCATAAACTCATGATCGGTTAAAGCAGAATATTCATCGGCATAATCATCAGGTAGTGTCCAGACAATTGACTGCCAGTAGCCATTTTCACTTTCTTCAAGACTAGCCATCGGTAAATAGGCTAAAGGCCCTGTAGGTAAGAAAATTTGACGAGCAACATGATTGTGGGGTTTAGATGTTTTAATGGCACAACTAATCGCTGCTTGCTTGTAATCTAAGACATCTAGGTCAATAAAGGCTTGTTCACGTACAAATGAATTGGCACCATCTGCACCAATCAGCAGTTTTGTTTTAAGTGTCGTGCCATCTGCTAATTCAATATGCCAACATCCAACACCCTGCTCAATGCGAGTCACGCGAACTTGAGTGCGATAGTCTGTTAACTGTTCAAGCATTTTTTGCTGAATGGCAACATTCAATACACTTGGCTCAACCATAGAACCTAAAGACTGTTCTGGCATTGGTCTTTGTACAGACTCATGGCCAAAATTAATTTCACCGTAGCCATTCAAATTCCATACCTGCATGCCTGTATATGGCATTTGACGTGCTAGATCATCCCAAACATTGACAGTTTTAAGTAAATGAATGGTCGCTTGGCTCAGTGCTAAAACACGTGGGTTCATCACACTTAGTGTTTTTTCAACATCCAGTATAGGAGCAGCATCAAGCACAGTAGGCTGTACACCACCTTGCGCAAGTAATAAAGCTGTTAAACCACCAACCAGTCCACCACCAACAATGACAACATCTAACACTTCACTCATGCTTTTAGCCCCATTGCATAGTTCGCTACCAGTGGTTTAACACCTGGAATGACATCAAATGCAATTAATCCCGTATTACGAATTAATTTTAATAATGGATTTTGGTTACTAAAACCACGAACCACGGTGTCACAGAACTTAATCACTCGTTGTTGATCTGACAAACGAGCTTGTTCATAGGCCAGTAAATTATCTGGGTTACCGATATCGTCAGAAGCGGTTAGCTGGTTCACTAAATACCGTACTAAAACATCCGCATCACGTAGGCATAGGTTAAAACCTTGTCCTGCAACAGGATGGATTGTATGTGCGGCATTACCCATCAAAATAACACGACCTACAGCTTGTTTATGTGCGAGCACTTGTGAAAGCGGATAACTAAAGCGTTTGCCGGTTTTTTCAAATTTACCAGCTCGGTCACCGTAAGTTTGTTGTAAAGCATCTAAAAAGTGTTGGTCGTTTTCTTCACCTAACCACTCACTTTCAGTGCCTTTTTTAACAGGCCATACAACCGAACGGCGATATTCACCCGGTAAAGGCAACAACGCTAAAGGACCTAATGCACTAAAACGCTCAAAACCTACTTGCTCATGGGATTTTGAAGTCTGAACGGTAGTGACAATTGCAACCTGATCATAATCATGAACATTAACACCGACGCCAATTGCCTGACGACAGAAAGAGTCACGTCCATCTGCGGCGATTAATAGTTTTGATTCAAGTTTTAAAACCTCATCACCACGCTTAGCCTCAATATGTACTTGCTCAGCATCTTGAGTTAAAGCAGTCACTTGAACGCCATCAATCAGCTCAATCAAAGGCTGCTGACGTACTTGAGTCAATAAAACCCGACCCAGCCAAGCATTTTCAATCACCTGCCCAAAGCTTTCGACTTTTTCTTGTTCTGCAATTAATCGTGCCTTACCAAAACTGCCTTGTTCAGTAATGTGAACTTGTAAAATTGGAGTCGCGTGCTGCTGTAATGCATCCCATAATCCCAGCTTCTGATAAATCTGGACGCTACGACGCGATAAAGCCGTATTACGCGCATCAAAACTGGAATGATAAGGGGCAACATTTTGATCATCATAGTTTGGGTATTTCACAGCTTCTAACAGCTTTACTGCAATATTAGCCTTCGCCAGCATGAGTGAAAGGCTAAGTCCAACCATTCCCCCACCTACAATAATCACTTGTTGTTGCATCGAGTTGTGCTCCTTTGGCGAATACGTTTAATTATGATTTAGCTTGCGCCATTAAATGTTCAATATCTGCAATATTTTTAACTACATCAGCAGTTAAAACTCGTGGACCTTTCGAGGTTGCGACCACATCATCTTCAATACGAATACCAATACCACGCCATTTTTTATCTACAGTTTCATCGTCTGGTGCAATGTATAGGCCGGGTTCAACGGTAACGACCATACCTTCTTCATATTGACGCCAGTCTTCACCTTTTTTGTAAGACCCGACATCATGTACATCCATTCCTAACCAATGGCCTGTACCATGCATATAAAATTGACGGTATGCTTCGGTCTCGATAAGTTCGTTAACATCACCTTTGAGTAAGCCTAAAGCAACCAAGCCTTCAGTTAAAATTTTAACGGCTACTTCATGAGGCTCACGGTACGAATTGCCAATGCGTACTGCATCAATCGCTGCATATTGAGAAGCCAATACAACTTCATATAATGCTTTTTGTTCAGCACTAAACTTACCATTGACCGGAAAAGTACGGGTAATATCTGAGGCATAGAACTCATATTCACATGCAGCATCAATTAAGACTAAATCACCGTCTTTAAGAGGTTGGTTATTTTCAACATAGTGCAAAATGCAGGCATTAGCCCCACCACCAACAATACTGTTATAAGACGGGACACAGCCGTTTTGCCCAAATATATAATTGAGCTCGGCTTCAAGCGCATATTCCATCATACCTGGACGCACCATTTGCATCGCGCGGGTATGTGCCTGAGCACTAATTTTTGAAGCAGTTTGCATCAGCTCAAGTTCTTGTGGTGACTTGATTAAACGCATTTCATCGACAATACGGTCGAGCTGTACCAGTTGAGCTGGAGCACCTTGATGTCGATGCTCCGCATCTGCTTTTTTAATCCACTGGCTCACTCGTGCATCAAACGCAGCATTTTGCCCAATCCGATAATAAAGGCGTTCTTTATTTAATAACTTTTCAATAATTTCTTCATCAAGCAGATCAATTGCATAGGCTTCATCTGCATCATAGTCTTCGATTGCACCGTCAATTCCGGCACGGTAACCGTTCCAGATTTCCATCTCGCGGTTACGTTCACGGCAAAAAAGACTATAGCTATAGTCAGTTACATCCTCAAAAGTTTCAATAACTGCAACTGCCTCAGGCTCAGCAAAGCCCGTCAAATAGAAAAAACTACTATCGGCACGAAATTTATAATCCGCATCACGATTACGGTACATCTCCTCACGCGTTGCAATAATTGCAATACTGTTAGGACCCATTTTTTCTGCTAAACGGTCTCTACGATGTTGAAAATCAGCTTGAGGCAATTTCATAATGATCTACTTGATTTAGAATTTTAAAGTCAAAAAATAAAATACAACCAATAACACATCGCCTCAATTAGCTTGGACGATGTGGTGTGAACATTTCTACAATATTCTGATCTGTACCTAGAGCAGCAGTTTTACTTTTTGCATGAAAGTTTTTCAATAAAGAACTTTCAGCTACAGTGATTTTTTTTCTACCAATCGACAAGCTTACAGGGATCAAGCGTACAAATTCATACAATTCTTCGTAACTGCTTTCACCTTCCTCATCATTGTCAGAATCTTCAAATTCAACTGCTGCAACATCTTGAAAGTGTTCAATCAATTCACGCTCATCACTACGAACATGACCCGATGCCAAACCAAAACCTAACACAACACCCGCACACCAATCAGATAATGCTTGCACACGCTCTTGAAGTAGATGTTCATCATCTGGAAGCATTGGTAGATAATCTAATTCATCTTCAGATAAAGCATGAACCACATCTTCTGCTTCTTCAGTCAAAAGCGCTAAAGCATCTTCACTTAACTCTGGCACATTAAGAGTTGTTAAAATTTGTGACCATTCTGCACGCGTAGGCGCTTCTGTCACACAAACAATACCTGTTAATAGACCATGTAACTCACTAGGGCTTGAAATTTCTTCAATTCCTTCAAAATGAGCGTTCCAATCTGTCCAGCCTGAAATATCGTCTTGCATTCGTTTATCCAATCTCTATACTTTGTATATATTACCTTTGATTGCAATTCTGTGCGACCTCGTTATGTTAGAACAATTACAGCGGCTACAAGCGCATATTAGCGTTTTAAAAACACGCTTACATCATTTAGAGAGTGAACATGCGGCACTCTCAGAAGCTAAAGAACTGGCTGAAACAGAGCATCACGCACAAGTTGTGCAAAAAAATAGTATTATCACTAAAAAACAAGAGGAAATTGAGTCGGTAACTGAGCAACTTTCTCAGTTAAAAGGCCAATTTCAACAATTGAATCAAGATGCTAACACACTTGCCGAACGTTATAGTCGATTAGAAAAAAGTACAACTGATTTAAAAAATCGTTTTCAAGAAATTCTTGCAGAACGAAATGAATTACGTGTTGCAAAAGAAAAGTTACAAGCCCACCAGCGTCAAACCCAACAAGAGCTGCATGATTTACAACAAGATCGTGACCGTTTGTTACAAAAAAATGAGCTTGCCAAATCAAAAGTTGAAGCCATTATTCAGCGTTTAGGAATTTTAGGCACTGCTCAAGATCAACACGCTCAAGAAATCCAGCAACTTGCGCATCCTAATGCTGAAACTGGTGAGGAGATCCAATCATGAGTGAACAAGTCATGGTAGAGCTTAGGCTGATTGAGCAGACTTTTAGACTCGCAACTACCTCAGATAAAAAAGATGAACTTGAACGCGCAGCACAACTTCTCAATGAGAAATTTAATGACATGCGCCGTAGTGCCCCACGCGTTGAGCACAACAAATTAGTCATTATGGTCGCTCTACAATTAACTCAAGAAGTGCTAAGCCTTAATAAATCTTTGCAGGAATACACTCACTGTGAACGCTTATTGCAAACAATCTTAGAAGATGTGGAACAAGTTATTTAACAAGCTTTGATTACTACAAAATGCCTTGCTCTATAAATCATAGATGCAAGGCTTTTTTATTTTTGACTATTCATTACGGTTGAATATCGTTTTATCCACTTTCAATGAACAAAGCTTCATCAAACGCAAACTAAGTTTACAGTTCCATAGACTCAAGTGATTGCCAACATAGTCAGATCGGTTATACTTAAGCTATCTCTGGGATGTTCGCCAGCGGGTCTATTCCCCTGCCGATACTTAAACTTATGGATTGCGTTCTGTATATTTAGAGTGTATGCCTACCTTCGAGTAGGAAACCCAGCAAGTATACGTCGCGTCCACCTTGAACTCGTCGGGTTCAGGGTAACGACACATGCAGCGGCATCTTCGGAGCATTTATTTTTAGTTAAATAATAAAATTCAGAACACTCATCCTTTCATACAGACCTGTCAGTACGATACTTCTCTCAAGCATTCAATAATTCATAACATTATTATTTTAAAGATCAATGAATCTCTGCACTCAAAGTTAATTTTCTTTTCTACTCAGGCATTCTTGATACCAAGCTGTTTGAAAATCTTCTATCGCTTTTCTTTTAAAGAAGGTGGTCTTGAATACTTTGGTTGAGTAAGCAGAAGTAATTAGATCTTGATAAAGTTGTTTTGCCTTTGGATCTTCAAGACTATTCGCTATATGCTGCAAGTCTTTAGATGGGACTTTTTGTTGACGCGCTTCCATGACAGTATAAGAAACTTTCTTCACCACATTACAAATTTCGGGGTCACTTACACTTTCATCGGCATAACAACCAAAAGCTAAAAAACCAAGAAAAAATAATTTGAACTTCATATACCTACCTTATTTTTATAGCTTTAAATTAATTACAGAATTTTATTATTAATAAAAAAAATAGGAAATTGATCCCTATTTCTTTTAAAGGTTTTTATGCTGGATTAATCACATAAAAATAAATAATTAGACCTACTAAAACTGTTGAAGCGATCGTTAAGTATGTACCAACTGTATTAAAACTCTGTAAGAACTTTAAGATTTCCATATCTCAATCCCCTGAACTTTCACTTATAAAGACAAAAGAAAATTTATCACAACCCAATAATGCCAATCAATTCACATTTATCAGATTTTTTGAGATTAAATTCAATAAAAAATTATTGAGTGCATCTAATCGCAAAAGCATCCTTATAATAGTCAGTCGCACTTTTCAAATCCGCTAATAATTTCTCTTCGGTATAAGGTTTAGGCGAAATTTTTATTAAGGCAGGCATATATTGGGTCTTATAAACTTCTGGATAGTCATAACATAAGATTTTGACTCTAACTTCTTGAGGCGTATTCGGGTTATCTAGTTGATCTAAAAACTCTCCAATTTTACGGTCTGAATCTTCAAATTGAGCTTTATAATCAACTTCTGCCGCTTCAGGTTCGGCTTGTTTCGTACATCCACCAAGTAGCAGACCAGCGCTTATTGTAATGGTTAAAATTTTCAACTTCATAGGTTTAACAATTCTGCATTAATCTTTTAAATATACTTAATCTTATTAAATGTAAATAAATACTGGTAATACGTAAAGAAATAGAATTTTTAATAGTTAAACACAATAGATCAGATCAATTTATGACTATTGGTTCAACGAATTTAAGTTATTTTCGAATTACCCTTCTATTTCCATAAAGCAGTGGAAAAATAGGTATAATTTTGCACGACTGATCTTTAATCTTAGTTAGATTTATACATGAATGAACTCAGCTTTATTAGAAAAAATTTAAGATCTAAAAGACGTTCTTTAAGCTCATTTGAGCAAAAACAGGCTCAGCTTAATGTTCTCCATCATTTAAACCGTCTTGCTATTTTTCATTCATCAAAAAAAATTGGTTTATATTTACATGCCTTCGGAGAAGTTCATACAGATCTGATCATAAAGTTATGTTTTCAAAAAAATAAACAAGTTTATTTACCTATGATTTGTTCTATGAACCAACGTTTAGTCTGGGTAAGAATATCTAAAAACCAATATGTAAATCGACGTTTTTCTCATCATCCATTGGGTATGAAAGAACCCATGGCAACAAGAGGAAAACATGTATCTAAACTTGATTTATTGCTCATGCCACTTTTAGCTTGTGACCAATACGGTACGCGTATTGGTATGGGAGGCGGCTATTATGACCGTACATTGGCTAGTGCAAAACATAAGCCTTATCGTTTGGGAATGGCTCATCAATTTCAATTTATTGAACATACTTTAAAACGTCAAAGTTGGGATCAACCCTTAGATGCTTTACTCACCCCTCAACATATTTATTATTTTAAAAGATAATATTTATAGAAAATTAAAATTAGTCTTAAGTTTTTAATGCCCCTAAAATCATAAAAGTAACCACCCTAAGGGTGGTTACTTCTACGTGACAGACCGATTTACCAACTTATATTAACATGGCTATTTAACGTTCAATATTAAATAAGTTTTGCATTATTGTTAATTATACAATGCCGATAAATGACACAAGAAAATGGTTATTTTCCATCCAAACGTCTTTTTTACCACATGAATATTTCATAATTATTAAGCTAAATTACCTATCCTTTCTACAAAATTGTATTCTTCTTAAGAATTAATCCGTTGATTCATAATATTTTAATAAAAAAGTTGACTAAATTAGTCATTTTTTCCACATTTTCTATAGAGAGGCCCTTGTAATTTTTGAAATACACATCACTATAAAAAACATGGCAACCTCGTTGTCACTCATTAGGAGTGCCCATGTCTGAACTTATTATGAATGAAAAAACTGACTTAGAGCCTCAGGTTCCAAGTGTATTACCACTTTTAGCGTTACGTGATGTAGTGGTCTACCCACACATGCAAATTGCGTTATTCGTGGGTCGTGAAAAATCGATCAATGCAGTTGATGTGGCTCGTAACAGTGACAATTTAGTATTTGTAGTTGCGCAAAAAGATTCGCTTACAGAAGAAATTGATCACGATAACCTTTATCAGTACGGAACTGTCGCTAAGATTGTTCAAGTCGTAAATCATGAGAATGATGAAAACTGCATTAAAGTACTTATTGAAGGTTTACATCGCTCTAAACTTGAAAAGATTATCGATGAAGATAGCCATTTGACTGCTGAACACAGCTTAAGTCCAATGACAATTAACGTAGATAAAGCTACTCAAGAAACTCGTTTGCAAGAGTTGCGTACTTTATTTGCTCAATATGCTGAAGCAAAATTACGTAATGCACGCGAACTCGTTGCTGCGGCTAATAAAATTGAAGACTTGCTACAACTCATGTTCTTCGTAGCAACACGTGTGCCTCTAAATATTG
Source organism: Acinetobacter sp. 12966 (assembly GCF_031196995.1). Taxonomy (NCBI): domain Bacteria; kingdom Pseudomonadati; phylum Pseudomonadota; class Gammaproteobacteria; order Moraxellales; family Moraxellaceae; genus Acinetobacter; species Acinetobacter sp. 12966. The sequence goes on along the minus strand of NZ_JAVIMC010000065.1, from coordinate 106,749 downwards.
AAATTAAACAGAAGTTTTTAGAGCACGATGAGTTTGAAGCACATTTGCAAGAGCTTATGAGCTACTTGGTAAATCAATCTGCTGAACAGCAAATTGAACAAACTTTGCATGACAGCGTAAAACGCCAAATGGAAAAAAATCAACGTGAATACTTTCTAAATGAAAAAATGAAAGTCATTCAACGTGAACTTTCTGACATGAATGGCGGTGCTGAAGATGACGTTGCTGAAATAGAGAAACGTCTTGCTGAAGCTGATTTACCTGAACACGTACGTAAAAAAGCTGAAGCTGAGTTCCGTAAGCTTAAAGCAATGCAACCAGCGTCTAGTGAAGCAGCTGTTGTACGTAACTATCTAGAAGTAATTTTAGATACACCGTGGAATAAAGCGAGCAAAGTGAGTATCAACCTTGCGAAAGCACAGGAAATTCTCGATACAGATCACTACGGCTTAGATGACGTAAAAGACCGTATTGTTGAATACTTAGCTGTTCAGTCGCGTGTTAAAAAGCTCAAAGGTCCGATTCTATGTTTAGTAGGCCCTCCTGGTGTAGGTAAAACCTCACTTGGTGAGTCTGTCGCGAAAGCAACTGGTCGTGAATTTGTTCGTATGGCACTTGGTGGTGTACGTGACGAAGCAGAAATTCGTGGTCACCGTCGTACTTATATTGGTGCGATGCCAGGTAAAATTGTGCAATCTTTAACAAAAGTTGGCGTGAAGAACCCATTGTTCTTACTCGACGAAATTGACAAGATGGCGCAAGACTACCGTGGCGATCCTGCTTCTGCATTGCTTGAAGTATTAGATCCATCACAAAACAGTAAGTTCAACGATCACTATTTAGATCTTGATCTTGACCTATCTGAAGTGATGTTCATCTGTACTGCAAACAGTATGAATATTCCAGAAGCCTTGCTTGACCGTATGGAAGTTATTCGTCTACCGGGTTATACCGAAGATGAGAAAGTTAACATTGCTGAACGTTACCTTGTTCCAAAAGCAATTAAGAACAATGGTCTACGTCCAAAAGAGTTAACAATTCATGAAGAAGCGATTCGTGACATTGTTCAGCGTTATACACGTGAAGCTGGTGTACGTAGTTTAGAACGTGAAGTATCTAAAATTGCGCGTAAAGTGGTAAAAGAAGCAGTAAGTAAAAAGTCTAAAAACTTACAACTTGATGTGACTTCTGCCAATCTTCCAGAATACTTAGGTCCACACAAGTTTGACTTCGGTATCGCAGAAGATGAAGCACAAGTAGGACGCGTAAATGGTCTAGCTTGGACATCTGTAGGTGGTGAATTACTTACAATTGAAGTTGCAGCTGTCAAAGGTAAAGGTAAATTCATTACGACTGGTTCGCTCGGTGACGTAATGAAAGAATCTATTACTACAGCAATGACTTTAGTGCGTACACGTGCCGATGAGTTAGGTATTGAAGCTTCTCGTTTTGAAGAAACTGATGTACACGTTCACTTACCTGAAGGTGCAACACCAAAAGATGGTCCATCTGCTGGTTTAGCATTAACAACTGCGCTTGTATCAGCATTTACAGGTATTGCAATTCGTCCTGATATTGCAATGACTGGTGAAACAAGCTTAGGTGGTCGTGCAATGCGTATTGGTGGCTTAAAAGAAAAACTTCTTGCAGCACACCGTGGTGGAATCAAGCTTGTCTTTATTCCTCAAGACAACGTTCGAGACTTAGCAGAAATTCCTGCGAATGTTAAAGAAGGTTTGGAAATCAAAGCTGTGAAAAGTATTGATGACATCTTGCCTTTAGCATTAGTTTCGATGCCAAAACCTTTACCTAAAACACCGATTGTAAAACCGGTGGAAGGCTCAAAAGCAGCACGTCACTAATTAAAAATATGGAAAAAGAGAGCTTGGGCTCTCTTTTTTTTGTTACATAATTTGATTGAAAAATATCCAACCATCCTCATAATAGGTAATAAGAGTATTTAAATAAATGAGTACTCTTAACTGTCTAATTCTTAGATAGCCTTGTTTATATTCTCTATGATCATCTGAACTCCAGACAGATGATCATTTGATCGCAGTCCAACACCGTTTTTTGGACTGCGTTTTTTATGCCTGTCTTTTAGATCGTCAGATGCTTTCATTACTCAGGTATAATGCGCCAGCTGTTTTTGAATGAATAGATAACATGAAAATTCGTATTCTGACCATTGGTCAAAAAATGCCTGCTTGGGTTCTTACTGGTTTTGAAGATTATTTCAAACGCATCCAACCTTTTGTTCAAACCCAAGTTATTGAACTACCTATGGCCAAACGTGGTAAGAATGATTCAGAAGCAGATATTTTAAAATATTGCCAAATTGAAGGCGAAAGCATTTTAAATGCTTTAAAACCGAATGAAACCTTAATTGCTCTAGAAGTTGGTGGTCGGGAACTGAGTACAGAGAAATTAGCTGACACAATGAAACAATGGATGCTTGAGGGCAATGATGTAGCACTTGCTATCGGCGGTCCAGATGGTTTGTCAGATCAAGTACGAAAAGCTGCCGCTTGGCATTGGTCACTTTCAAAACTTACGATGCCTCATCCTTTAGTACGTGTTTTATTAATCGAGCAACTATATCGAGCCATGAGTATTAATCACAATCATCCCTACCACCGTGCATAAAAGGAACAAACGTTTCATTTTAAGAACAATCCGTTGAAATCTGGATACTTTTATCATGTCCTGATTTTGGCATAATACCTATTATTCTGCTTTTCAACTCAGGTGTAATGAAATGGAACTACAAACCCTTCCCGGACTGTTTATTTCACATGGTTCACCCATGCTTGCACTTGATCCAGAACAAGTGGGACCTGCTCTACACCGTCTAGGCACAAATCTTCCTATACCAAAGGCAATTATTGTGATGTCTGCGCACTGGGAAAGTAAAGCACTTGAAGTGAGCATTTCTACTCGTCCTGAAACGTGGCATGACTTCCGTGGATTTCCTAAAGAGTTATATGAAATTCGCTACAGTGCGCCTGGCGATCCAGCATTAGCAGAAGAAATCTTAAAATTATTGGCCGATGCTCACTTTGTTGCACATGCCAACAGTACACGTCCTCGTGATCATGGCGTGTGGATGCCTTTATTGCATATGTATCCAGAGGCAGACATTCCTGTAGTTGAAATTTCTTTGCCATCAAATTTAAGCGCACAAGAAATTTATCGTATAGGACAAACGCTCGCCCCTTTACGTGACGAACAAATTTTACTCATTGGTTCGGGAAGTATTACTCATAATCTTGCAGAGTTATCTTGGCAAGGCGACAACTCTAAAGTTCCTGAATGGGCTTCAACATTTAGAAATACTGTCGTTAATAAGCTTTCCCATCAAGATTATGATGGAGTTTTAGACTGGCAAACACTACCTTACGTAAAACGCAACCACCCTACGCTTGAACATTTTGCACCTTTGTTTTTTGCTATGGGTACAGGCAATCGCTTTACGATTGTTCATAGTAGCTTCACAATGGGCTCATTAGGAATGGACATCTATCGTTTTGATTAATTATTAAGAAATACCCCGTTTTGCGGGGTATACCATTATTTTTGTTGAAAATTAGAATAATTTACAAACTTATACATTTTAAAAACCGAAACAATCAAATGTTTACATTTTCTTTTTTTTTGAATGTTTTAAGCTTATTACTGTTGTTTTTTACTTGAAGTTTTTAAATGAAAATTAAATATTTAATTCTTGCGTTATTACCTTTTTCTTTGATGGCGTGTCAAACAGTTACTAATACTCCTGCTCCAATTGTATCTGAGCAACAACAAAACCTTGCAACCACTTTAGGTGAATATGCATGGACTTATCAAAATGTAAAAGCATCTAAGCCACTTATTCTTAACTTTAATGCAGATGGTAAATTAGCAATCAATACAGGTTGTAATGGCCAAGGCGGTACTTGGAAAGTTGAAGGTAACCAACTTGTTACTTCTAATCTTGTTTCAACTAGAATGGCTTGCCAAGATGATTTAATGAAACAAGAACAATTGTCGAATAGCATCTTCAACGAAGCAAAATTACCAATCGAAATTAGCAACACTAATGGTCAAGTGATTTTAACGGTGACAGATAAAACTGGTCAAAAACACATTTTCCAAGGTCAAAAAGCAGTTAATACTCAAGCTTTAACAGATTACTCTTGGTCATATCAGCCTGAAAATACTAAAAAGCCAATCGTTCTTAACTTTACAAATGATCGTCTATCTATCGCAACAGGTTGTAACCGCCAAGGCACAACCTGGAAAGTTGAAAACAATACGATTGTAACGACAGACGTAATGTCGACGATGATGGCATGTGAACCTGCTTTAATGAAACAGGAACAGTTCTCTAGCAGCCTCTTCCAAAAACGTGCAATTCCGTTTGAACTCAATACTACAAATGTTGATCAACCCACATTGACAGTATCTGATGCTCAAGGCCAGAAATATACCTTCACAGGTAAAATGACACCTGAAGCAAAATATCAATCTGAAGGAAAAACAGTTTTCCTAGAAGTTGCTTCAGAAACTAAATCTTGTACTGGTGTTGCGCCACAAACTTGTATGCAAGTTCGTGAAATTAAATATGATGACAAAGGCGTTAAAACTTACGCTGACAAAAACTGGTCATTATATTACGGTCAAATCGAAGGTTTTGAACACAAACCAGACCAACGCGTAATTTTGCGTGTAAAACGTTTTGAAGTGAAAAACCCAGCTGCAGACCAATCTAGTCAAGCAGATGTATTAGATATGGTTGTAGAACAAGAGTTAGTTAAAAAACCTAAAAAATAAGTTTTTAGACTAAAAAAATCCGATGCTTATGCATCGGATTTTTTTATTTATATCTTAGAAAATACCTTGGGCAAGCATTGCATCAGCAACTTTTACAAAACCTGCAATATTGGCACCATCCACATAGTTCACAGTACCGTCTTCTTTAGTACCGTATCTAACACAGTTGGCATGAATGTCTTTCATAATTGCATGTAAGCGTTCATCGACCTCAGCATGGGTCCAGCTTAAACGAATTGCATTTTGAGACATTTCTAAACCAGAAGTTGCCACACCACCCGCATTAGATGCTTTACCTGGCGCATACAAAATTTTAGCTTCGATAAAGTGTTCAACTGCTTCAAGTGTTGATGGCATATTAGCACCTTCAGCTACACAAATGACACCGTTAGAAATAAGTGTTTTAGCGTCTTCACCCGTTAATTCATTTTGTGTAGCACATGGCAAAGCAATATCAACAGGAATATGCCAAGGCGTTTTTCCTTCAAAATATTCAAAACCATGTTTAGAAGCAAACTCGGAAATACGACCACGTTTAACGTTTTTCAGTTCCATTACTTCAGCAAGCAACTCATCTGTAAAACCATTTTTTAAATAAACTGTGCCGCTTGAGTCCGACAAAGTAACAACTTTTGCCCCTAAGAACATCGCTTTTTCTGCTGCATATTGTGCGACGTTACCAGAACCTGAAACAGAAACTGTTTTACCAGCAAAAGATTGTCCGCGGGCTTTTAGCATTTCTTCTGCAAAATAAACCGTACCATAACCAGTTGCTTCAGGGCGCATCAAGCTACCCCCAAATGAAATTCCCTTACCGGTAAAGACACAAGCGGTGTCGTTACTCAGCTTTTTCATCATGCCTGCCATATAACCAACTTCACGTGCCCCCACACCAATGTCACCCGCAGGAATATCCGTATTTGGTCCTAAATGGCGATAAAGCTCAATGATTAATGCTTGACAGAAGCGCATAATTTCAGCATCAGATTTACCTTTAGGATCAAAATCTGAACCACCTTTCCCTCCACCCATTGGTAAGGTAGTAAGTGAGTTTTTAAAAGTTTGTTCAAAACCTAAAAATTTTAAAATTGATAGATTGACGGATGGATGGAAACGCATCCCACCTTTGAATGGACCAATTGCTGAATTGTATTGAACGCGGAAAGCTCGGTTAACTTGAGTCTGGCCTTGATCATCCATCCATGAAACACGGAATTGAATCACACGCTCAGGTTCAACCAAACGTTCTAGCAATCCCTGCTCTGCATATTCTGGATTTTTTTCAATAAATGGCCACAAACTTGTCATGACTTCTTCTACAGCTTGCAAGAACTCAGGTTGATGCGGATCACGCGCTTGCACGTAATTCAGGAATTCATTCAGGTTGTTGTATTTCAATGCACGGTCCTCAGCATAGTAATGAATTAAATTGGTGCAATACATTTTTAAATGCATCATTTAGCAGCAAAATATTAAATCCCTTTCCATCAATTTTAACAATACTTATTTTAAATTATTTTATTTATCTTAATTATCAAAAACTTATTTTTAGAAAAACTACTTAAAAATAAGAAATAGTCATTTATCTTTTTATTTTTATTGATCTATTATTGTGCAATATTAGCTACATTTTAGGTCAACCAAAAAGCCAATAAATTCGTTAAAATCCATTGACCTTACTTAGGTTTTTCTTCATTATCGCATCGTTTTAACCAAGCTATTTGCCCACTATGAATTCATCTATTTCTCTCATACGCGAGATTGATGCGTTATTACCACAGACTCAGTGTGGTTTATGTGGACATCGTGATGGATGTCTACCCTACGCAAAGTCGATTGCTGAAGGTGAAGAAGCAAATAAATGTGTTCCAGGTGGTCAGCCTGTAGCCGATGCACTCGCGAATCTATTAAATCGTCCTGTATTAACCGCTGAGACTAGCGTATGGCCTGTGCAGACCGATGGTCGTCCCCAGCGAATGAAAGCGATTATTCGAGAAGATGAATGTATTGGTTGCACCAAATGTATTAGTGCTTGCCCTGTAGATGCTATTATTGGAAGTGGTAAGCTCATGCATACCATTTTGACTGACTTATGTACGGGTTGTGAGCTATGTATTCCACCTTGTCCGGTAGATTGCATTGATTTGGTCGAAGACACGCAAGCATTACCAAGCGAACAGCAACGCATTGCGGAGCAAAATGATTTACGACAACGTTATTACGCGCATATTCAACGTGAAGAGAAACGTCGTATACATCGTAAAGGCCCGGTGGTACGTGCTGAAATTGATACCCAGCTGTTTGCACAGTTCTCTCAAGCACTTGATGATTTACCTTCAATTGAGCTCATCGAGAAGCCAAAAGAAGCGATTGTAAACGATGCAAAAACCACAATTGAATTAGCGAAAATTCGTACACAAATTAAAAAGTTGGAAAAGCAGCTCAGTGTTCGAGAAGATGCTAAAAAGCGTCTTCAACTTGATGAACTACAACAGCAACTCATTCAATTACAGGAGGTCTGAATGGCCGTCAAAAATATGACGAAAAAGCAGATTCAAATTTTCTTTGAACGCCTTCGCGAACAACGACCTTCACCTCAAACCGAGTTAAAATATTCATCTCCATTTGAGCTACTGATTGCAGTTATGTTGTCAGCTCAAGCGACCGACGTAAGTGTTAATAAAGCAACTGATAAGCTCTACCCTGTGGCAAATACAGCAGAGAAAATCTATAACTTAGGCGTAGATGGGTTAAAGGAATATATCAAGACAATTGGCCTTTACAACGCTAAAGCAGAAAATGTCATTAAGACCTGTAAGATTTTAATGGAACAATTTAACAGCGAAGTTCCAAGCAATAGAAAAGACTTGGAAGCTTTACCGGGTGTCGGACGTAAAACAGCCAATGTAGTTTTAAATACAGCTTTTGGACAACCGACTATGGCTGTCGATACCCATATTTTCCGAGTGGGAAATCGAACTGGTTTAGCCGTAGGTAAAAATGTACTTGAAGTTGAGCACCGCTTAATTAAGGTTATTCCTAAAGAATTTATTTTAGATTCGCATCACTGGCTCATATTGCACGGTCGTTATTGTTGTATCGCCCGTAAACCTAAATGTGCAGAATGTGTTGTTGCTGATGTCTGTAACTGGCCTGATCGATTTGAATTTGGCGCACAAAAGCAAATTGCCATTAAAAATATTGAAGCTTAAAAATAGATTGGGTATAGGGATCATACCCAATCAAACTTACTTTAGACGCTTTTTTTCATTACGCTCTTCTTTTGCTTGTCTTTGAACCTGTCTCAGCATTTTGTAGCTTTGAAAAGCCAAAAATATTAATAGTGCCAGACTCAGCAATACCACCAAAATCAATATGATTTTCATATTGTTCTCCTGCACCTAATCAAAGAAAAGAGCCCTCACAAAGAGGGCTCATTATCACAAACAATATTAAATTATTTGTCTAAGATGTTGAACAAATCTTTTTGTACATCTTCAATTGTACGCAAGCCATCAAGCTTGTCATAAGTTGGCGCATTTTCACCAGAAGCAGCACGACCTTGGTAGAAACCAACCAATTGCTCTGTTTCAGTGTGATAAGATGCTAAACGCTTACGGATTGTTTCTTCTTGGTCATCTGGACGTTGAACAAGATCTTCACCAGTTTCATCATCTTTACCTTCCACTTTAGGTGGATTGTATACAGTGTGATAAACACGGCCAGAAGCTGGATGCTGACGACGACCAGAAAGACGTTTTACGATTTCTTCATCAGGAACATCAATTTCAATCACGTGATCAATGCTAATCCCTTCTTTTTCCAAAGCTTCAGCTTGTGGAATAGTACGTGGGAAACCATCAAAAATGCAGCCATTTGCACAGTCAGGTTGAGCAATACGTTCTTTTACTAAACCGATAATAAGTTCATCTGAAACCAAACCGCCAGATTCCATTACACTTTTAGCTTTTAGACCTAATTCAGTACCTTCACGAATCGCAGCACGGAGCATATCACCGGTTGAAATTTGTGGGACATTGTAGCGCTTACAGATCAACTGAGCCTGAGTCCCTTTGCCTGCTCCAGGTGGTCCGAGTAAAATAATGCGCATAAAAAACATCCTCATTTAAAACAATGAATATGAAGTCCGGCAGAAAAAGTCTCGTTAATCTTCAATAGATCCTGCCTGACATCGAATTATAAGAAAGCCACAAACAAATGTATTGTACCAGCAATAAATCCGGTTACCCCACCTAGTACAATAAGAATCCACTCATCCTCCTGAAATGCAGGACGTAATAAATTCTGAAATTCTTTTGGTGTTAGTTCACGAATACGCTCTTTAAACATTTGAAAAATCTTCTGTGCCCGGCTTGCGTTCAGTGCTGGGTCACATACGGGTCCCATCGTAATTTCAATTGAACGATCAATCAAGTCCGTCTTTAATCTTGCGTACTCTCTTGGCCCTAAAGAAAGCTGTAAAGAGGTGCGAACTAACGGTGTTTCCATGATTTCGTTAATATGACGCTTAACAATGCGGCGCGTTTTATCTTTACGCGGCCCGTACATCATTTCGGTCATAATCGATTTTAACGTGATCAGATCTTCTGTGACTACGCTCGAAAACACATCAGAGACTTCCTCTTGACGCTTCATAAAAGCGCCTTGGACATTATAGGTCCCAATTCGAAGAACTGGTACAATCCATGGAAACTTACGATCTTTTGTTAATCTAAAAATCTGTGGATAACGAATATAATGCGGCTCAATTGGGTTAAACACCATCCAGATTGCGATCCAGTTAGTTAAAAAGCCCCAAATTGCAGCCCAAAATGGTACTGTCCAGTGCCATGGTACTACAAACCAAACCACCATTTGGAAAATACCAAAGAACATCCCAATTAGTGCACTAATATGCCAAATAAAATTAATTTCTTTTTGACCAACCTTTAAGAACATACGTACCATTAAACGGCGATCACCTTCCATCTGGCTCACGACCATTTCACGCATGTTAACCAGTGACTCTACATTCATGGTCAGCTCAGTCACTAATTCTTTTAGCACACCCGGCAATTGCTTATGTGCTTGAGCATAAATACGGCGTTTAATTGAATAAGGTAAATTTTCCCAAAGTACGGCATTACGATCGATCATGACTTCATCAATAAGATGTTCAAGTTCAAAACCGACTTGTTCACCAATAATACGCGCCATATCTTCAGGATCCATTGCTTCTAAAAATTCACGCAATGAACCTAATTTAGATAAAGTGTTATCGGTAATAATCCCAGAGATACGTCCTGCTTTACGTGGCACGATACCTTGCCAACCTACCGGCAATGGTCCTAAATGGAATCCCCAAAATTTAATTGGGTAAAATACCATTTTTAAAGCCATCCACACATGTGCCCATGTGACAAAAGCCGTTACGGGAATAATACTCAAAACGGCCCAAAAATCAGGTCTGTGTAAAAAGGTCTGCCACAATCCACTGACGTACTCTAACATGTAAGACTCTCGTATTTATTTGTGCTCTGCTTATGGCGAGTTAACGATAAACTGCTTTGTTTTATAAACCAAAACTTAGAGAATAAGAAAATTGAATTTGTGGTTTAGTATCTGCAGCAACATTTCCGTTCTGGTCAGTTAATTTTTCAGCCGTACCGATACCCACACTAAAAGTGCTAATTCTTTCTGAATTTAACCACACATAGGCCAAATCAACACCCGCACCTAAACGGGATTTAAAATCACCATCGACCTCTTTACTATCAAGATGACCAGCATAGAAACCGATATAGTAACCATTTTTGTCTGTGCCAGTAAGATAATAAGGATATCGGAAGCCAACTTGACCACCAGCGGTTTTGTCACCATTCAAAAATGCGCCGGCTTTCGCATAGGCAATACCATACGGATTTACCCACTCACCATTTAGATGTAATAATTTTTGAGTAACGCCTGCACCCACATTCCACGTAGATGCCGTATGTCCTGCTAATTTTGCTTCCGGAAGAAACGAGTAGTCTTGAGCATGGGCCCAACTACTTACTGTCAAAACTGCAAGTAAGGGATAAATTTTTCTCATTATTTTCTCCATTTTCCCTAATCGTATGGTGAGAACAACCCTATTCTATTGAATGAGAGACTTTAACAGAATTATTTTGCTTCTTATATACAAGTATCTACAATTTTGTTGTCTGCAAAGTCAAAAAGTATCTTATTAAAATGCAATGAAACTTTGAAAATTATGCAATATTTTAAGTGCTCTTGCGTTAGAATAAGCAGCTATTTTTCTACCCTATGTCATTAAGTCGATCCTTATGAAACAGCACTTTCCTTTAAAAGATATCCAGCAAGAAAAGCGCATTTATCGAGGTCGTATCTTTTTTGCCGTAGGGATCGTGACCATCTGCTTATTAGTCTTAATTAGCCGATACGCTTACCTGCAAATTTTTCACTACGACGAATTCTCGACTGCATCTGACAAAAACCGAATTCGCTTACAACCACTTCCGCCTGCTCGTGGTTATATCTATGACCGAAACGGTGTATTACTAGCAGATAACTATCCTGTTTTTACAGCAACTTTAAGTAAAACAGATGTAGAAGATGCCGACCATGTTGTTGAGCAATTACAGCCTATTTTAGATTTAACACAAGAAGATATTGACCGTTTTAAAAGCCGTATAAAAACTGCCCGTAAAACTGAACGCGTCGCGATTAAACTTAATCTAACTGAAGCCAATATTGCTAAATTTAGTGAAGCCAAATATAAGTTTCCGGGTGTAAGAATCGAGACACAAATGACTCGTTATTATCCACACGGTGAGTTATTTGCCCATGTGATTGGCTATGTCGGGCGTATCAACGACAAAGAATTAAAAAGTATTGATAAAGACTTATATGCTGGGACCAACCTAATTGGAAAAATTGGCGTTGAAAAAAGCTATGAAGACCTATTGCACGGAACACCCGGTTATGAATCTGTTGAAGCAGATGCGCATAGCAATGTATTACGTCATTTAGGCCGCAAAGATCCTACTCGCGGTAATGACCTCTATTTATCTTTAGACTATGGTTTACAAGTTGTCGCTTCTCAACAGCTTGCAGGTCGTCGTGGAGCTATTGTCGCCATTGATCCTCGTACGGGTGAAATTCTAGCGTTAGTGTCTAGCCCAAGTTTTAACCCTAATTTGTTTGTGACTGGCATTAGTCATACTGACTACAGTTCACTACGAGATAATTTAGATCAACCACTCTATAACCGCGCTGTGCAAGGTGTATATCCACCCGGTTCTACCATCAAGCCAATGGAGGCAATGGGTGGTTTACACTACAGTATTGTAGACTGGTCAACAGCAATTTCTGACCCTGGTTATTTCCACTTACCTGGTGATTCACATAAGTTCCGTGACTGGAAAAAATCTGGTCATGGCATCGTGAATATGCATAAAGCCATTGTGCAATCCTGTGATACCTATTTTTATATTCTTGCCCATCAAATGGGCATTGATCAAATGAACCAATGGATGCGTCAATTTGGATTTGGTCAAAAAACAGGGGTCGATTTACCAAGTGAAAGTGAAGGCCTTTATCCAAGTCCTGAATGGAAAATGCGTACGCGTAAAACGAAATGGATGAAGGGCGAAACTATTTCTGTCAGTATTGGTCAAGGCGCGTTTACAGCCACTCCATTGCAGCTTGCGATGGCAACAGCAATTACTGCGAATCATGGTTCTCATGTAACACCTCATGTTTTACGCGCAACTCATGGTGCAAAACCTTTTACAGTACGTAATGCACCTGATGGCAAAATCAACTTTAACGGAACAGATGAAGACTGGATTCAAATGCGTGATGCCATGATTGATGTAATTCAATCAGGTACCGGTCGTGGTATTCGCACTCCCCTCTATCAAATTGCAGGAAAAACAGGTACAGCACAGGTTAAGAGTATTGCACAGGGTAAACGTTATAATGAAGCAGCCTTGACTGAGCGTCAGCTTGACCATGGTTTATTTGTTGGATTTGCCCCTGCTGACAAACCTGAAATTGCGATTGCAGTCATTTGGGAAAATGGTCGTCATGGTGGCTCTGCTGCTAAACTTGCAAGACCTGTGTTTGATTACTGGTTATTAACCCGTAAGAAAAACCCGATTCGTCCAGCAAATCACCAAGTAAATGGCGGGCTAATGACAGCAGGAATTAAACCAGGTGAACTTCCAAGCGGCGGTGAAAGTTCTGGCCCAGCAGCGGCTATAGCTACCACCAACAAACCAGCAGCATCAACACCACAGGCTGCTCCTGCTCGTCCTGCTACCAATGAGGCAGATGAATAATGAAAAATCAATTACGTATAATTGGTGGCGAATGGAAAAGACGAGTACTTCCCTTCGCTAGCATTGAAGGTCTACGTCCAACACCAGATAGAGTACGCGAAACTCTATTTAACTGGCTCATGTGGGATATTCAAAATGCTCAAGTTCTCGACATCTGTACAGGTTCTGGTGCATTAGGTTTTGAGGCTCTGTCACGTGGTGCTGCATCTGTTTATATGATTGAGCCAGATAAGACTCAGGCACGATTTTTAAAAGATAATATTGAACTATTAAAAGCCCAAAATTGTCATCTAATTAACGCAACGGCTCAACAAGCTCTCCCCCGCTTAAAAGAACAGTTCGATGTGGTTTTTTTAGATCCACCTTATAGTCTTGATTTATGGCATGAACTCTCGAACTTGGCCGAGCCTCATATTAAAAAGAATGGGTATATTTATATTGAAGCTGACCGAGATTTATCCCAGCTTCACCTTCCTGCCACATGGCAACAAGTTAAAATCACTAAAGCTGGTACAGTTCACGCAGGGCTTTATCAGAAAATTTAAACATGTAGGATTTTATGGCGAATTAATTTACCTGATCTATTTATTTGAATTAGATTATTTTTATTTCGTATTTCAGAATAAATAGATCGTAAAAAATCGTATGAGTTGACCTCGATCATAAGGAAAACTCGAAATATATTCATAACCAATTTTCAGTCTTGGATTAACACTATAATTAACTCCATATCCAACTGAAATAGATAAATCTTGAATATTAATATGATTCGTAAAACCATTACTGTTTTTATTCTGAAGTTGCCCGGTATCATAGGCTGTATAATTATAAATTACCCAACGCTCATTTGAATAAAACTCGTTTTTGAGCACATTATAGTTATTAACTTCATCATCATGCTCAATGGCTAACCGCCTTTGTTCCAAGTTTAAATCTGATTGATCTAACAACTGGTCTGTATCTAGTAAAGTAGAATCACTTTCTTGTTGAAAAAAATCATAGGCCTGAACATATCCACTGTAAAAGATAATCAGCGCTGTAAAAACAGTATAAATACTTTTATGCACACACATTTTATTTTGCAAATCCAAAAAGGTAGCTCAAAGCTACCTTTTTTTGCAAGGTTTTAATTAACTTAAACCAATGACTGCAACAATTGCTGCGCAAGTACCCATAATTTTTTTGCCATAAGGCACATATCGGCTAAGCACAGCACCCAACACCACCCCACCCAAATAGATAAGCGCCATACCTGCAACCATACCTGTTACTAATGAAACAATATGGCCCGCATGTGCTAACTCAACACCATGAGCCATACCATGGAAGCTTGCAAGTAATGCCGCGGCAATTGGTAAAACTTTATTTGATTTTTTCCATAGCGCAATCGCTGTAATAACTAAAGAAGCAACGATGCCGTATTCAGCTATATTAACTGGTATCAAACCCTGAGCACCTACTAAAAAGCCTATAATTAAGATAATACTTAAGGCAATGGCTCCAGCAATTTTCCACTGTTTAGTTGCTGACCACAACAAGACACCAAAACCTAAAGCCATGACTAAATGATCTAGGCCAGTAAAAGGATGAATAAAACCTGCCATAAAACCAGAATGTGCATGGTCATGTCCTGGATGAGCCATTGCAAGAGCCGGCAATAATGAAAGGAGTGCCACACTCCATTTTTTCATGAAGTCCATAATCTCTCCTTAAGCTTTAAACAGCCCTTGTTTCTCAATAAATTGAATAATTTCTTCAAGCCCATCTTGTGTTTTCATGTTTGAAAATAAAAATGGTTTTTCACCACGCATGCGTTTCGCATCTTGATCCATGACATCAAGGTTTGCACCTACCATTGGCGCAAGATCAGTTTTATTAATAATGAGTAAATCTGACTTAGTAATGCCCGGCCCACCTTTACGAGGAATCTTTTCACCGCCTGCCACATCAATAACATATAAAGTTAAATCAGAAAGCTCTGGACTAAATGTTGCCGCCAAATTATCACCACCACTTTCAATGATAATGAGTTCTAAACCTTCAAATTTTTCACACAAATCATCAATTGCAGCCAAGTTAATTGAAGCATCTTCACGAATTGCTGTATGCGGACAACCACCTGTTTCAACACCCACAATACGATCTGGCGACATCGCTTCATTACGGGTTAAAAAGTTTGAGTCTTCTTTGGTATAAATATCATTTGTCACCACAGCCATATTGTATTTATTACGCAAGGCTAAACATAAATTAAGTGTAAGTGCTGTCTTACCCGAACCCACTGGTCCGCCAATTCCAACTCGTAATGGACTACGTTCTGTCATGATTTTTATCCTTTTTTCCTAAACTTAAGATCTGAATAACCGTGAATATTGTGTTTCGTGTTTCATGCTCAGCATGGCATAACGAGGTAAAGCACTACTCAATTGCTCGTCCTTCAGCTTCAAAGCTTTCTCTACCGCTTGTGGTACTAAACCATGCAAGTGCCATAAAATTCTTTGCCCAGCCATTTGTCCTAAAGGAACAGTTTTTACTGCGGCTAAAACCTGATTTTCTAAAACAGTGAAGGTATAAGCCGTAAGTACATCCATGTCGTTGAGTTCGAGTCGGCCACAAAGCTGTGCATAGACTGGTACGAAACCAAACTGCTTTTTAACCTCAACTGTTTTTTTTAAAACATCTTTAATCCACGCATTTAAAGAAAATGCCAGCTGTTGCGATTCTGCCAAAAGTTCTTTACTTTCTCGACTCGCCTTATACAAATTTGCCCAAACCAAAAATTGTTCTGAGTCATCATGATATTGCATAAGACGCTTTAATACGGGTAGCTCAAATCTTACCAACAACATCTCAAGTACTTCTTCAAAGTAAGCAATTGCCGAGGTTTCATCATGTATTAGGCCAATATCAATTGCCGTTTCTACACCTTGCGAATAACAATACGCCCCAACTGGCAATGCCGTAGAAGACAGTGTCAGTAATTGCAATAATTGCGCGGCGCTATGAATGGACATGGTGCAAAGCTTTAATCGGGCTTAAACGATGGTCATGACTATGCTGCGCATAAGCCCCACTTTCAGGTTCAAACGGATGATCGGTTTCTGTCACCGTAAGTCCCAAACCTTCTACCATTTCTGCGAGCACATGATCAGGCTCAAAATACAAAGCTGTAGGTGTCAGCATTAATGGCACATGTCTATTCCCTAAGTGATAGGCAGCTTTAAGCAAATCAAAATCGGTTTGAGCAGTGACTTGCATTAACCGTTCAGGCTTGGCATCCACACGTAATACCTCCCCCTCTTGCGTTGCAATATATGAGCCACTACGCAAAATGCCAGTACGTGGTAAATCAGCACCAATATCGATGCCACTTGCCAAAGCCGCTCGGAATCGTGATTTTTGACGGGTATCAAAAGTCAATTCAACTGTTTCAAATGCCTGATCAGGAGAAATATCTTCAAGACGTTGGGTATAGATTTTCATTTAGCTTTTCTCTCCTTATTTATTTCTTTCATATCTAGAGTAATGAGGCAAATCATCTCTATAAAACTTATCAAAATAAGAAATAACGCTGTGCCATCGGTAACACATCAGCAGGTTCACACGTTAATAATTCACCATCAGCCCGCACCTCATAAGTTTCAGGATGAACATGCATAACTGGACAATATGTGTTGTGCTTCATATCGGCTTTAGTAATTGCACGCGTGTTTTTACATGGGCTAATTAACTTTTTAAGATTTAGTTTATCAGCAACTTTTTCATCAATTGCCACTTGAGATAAAAAGGTAATACAGGTGTTATGTACACCACGCGGATAAGCCCCAAACATTGGGCGATAATGCACGGGTTGAGGTGTCGGAATTGAAGCATTAATGTCACCCATCGGTGCCGCTGCAATCATGCCACCTTTAATAATCATGGAAGGTTTTACACCAAAAAAAGCAGGCTTCCATAACACCAGATCAGCAAGTTTTCCAGCCTCAATCGAACCCACTTCATGGCTTAAACCATGGGTAATTGCTGGGTTAATTGTATATTTGGCAATGTAGCGTTTAACGCGATTGTTATCATGAAACTCATTATCACCATCTAGAGGACCACGTTGAACTTTCATTTTATGTGCAGTTTGCCAAGTACGTAAAATCACTTCGCCTACGCGGCCCATTGCCTGAGAGTCAGAAGACATCATCGAAATTGCGCCCAAATCTTGCAAAATATCTTCGGCGGCAATGGTTTCACGGCGAATACGACTTTCAGCAAAAGCGATATCTTCAGCAATTGCTGGATCCAAATGATGGCAAACCATGAGCATATCTAAATGCTCATCAATAGTATTGATCGTATAAGGTCGTGTTGGGTTGGTCGAAGATGGCAAGACATTACTTTGTCCAATTGCTTTTAAAATGTCAGGTGCATGCCCACCACCCGCACCTTCGGTATGGTACGTATGAATCGTGCGATCTTTAAACGCAGCCAGTGTTTCTTCTAAAAAACCACCTTCATTTAAAGTATCTGTATGAATAGCGACCTGCACATCAAACTCATCCGCCACACTCAAGCAGTTATCAATAGCTGCTGGTGTTGAGCCCCAGTCTTCATGTAGTTTTAACCCAATTACACCAGCTTTAATTTGCTCTCGAATTGGGTCTGGCAAACTCAAATTACCTTTGCCTAACAGGCCAATATTCATAGGCAAATCATCAATCGCCTGCAACATAGTCGCAATATGCCAAGGACCTGGAGTTACTGTCGTTGCTGAAGTTCCAGCCGCAGGTCCTGTTCCGCCACCCACCATTGTTGTTGTACCCGACATAAGTGCAGTTTCAACTTGTTGAGGACAAATCCAGTGGATGTGAGTATCAATACCACCTGCCGTTAAAATTTGCCCTTCACCCGCAATCACTTCTGTTGCAGCACCTAAAGGAATGGTAATGTCAGGTTGAATATCAGGATTTCCAGCTTTCCCTATTTTCCAGATTCGACCATTTTTTAAACCAACATCCGCCTTTATAATTCCCCACCAATCCACAATCAAAGCATTGGTAATCACAGTGTCGGCAACTTCATCAGCTAAAAGTTGAGATTGCCCCATTCCATCACGAATGACTTTGCCACCGCCAAACTTAACTTCTTCACCATAAGTCGTTAAATCTTGCTCAACCTCAATAAAAAGCTCTGTATCAGCCAAGCGAATACGATCTCCAACCGTTGGACCAAACATCTCAGCATATGCACGACGTGACATTTTCATAACTTACTACTCATCTCTTTCATTATCGTTGTTATGTCTAGTCCAGCTTGCCCATAACTCGGCCTGCAAAACCATAAACTTCTCGCTTACCCGCTAAAGCAACAAGCTCAACCTCCCGACTTTGTCCAGGTTCAAAACGTATCGCTGTACCAGCTGCAATATTTAGTCGAAAACCCTTCGCCATTTCGCGATTAAACTGTAATGCATCATTTGCTTCATAAAAATGAAAATGAGAACCCACCTGAATAGGCCGATCGCCAATGTTGGCAACTACAACTTTTAAAGTTTGCCGCCCAACATTCAGTTCAATATCAGCATCTGGAGTAATGATTTCACCGGGGATCATAAGCGTTCCTTTTATACGATTGGCTGATGAACAGTGACTAACTTCGAGCCATCAGGAAAAGTTGCTTCGACCTGAACCTCAGCAATCATTTCTGGCACACCATCCATCACATCTTCGCGCTTTAATAAAGTTGTACCGTAATGCATCAAGTCACTCACCGTCATACCGTCCCTCGCCCCTTCAAGCAAAGCAGCAGAAATAAAAGCGATAGCTTCGGGATAATTTAGTTTCAAACCACGAGCTTTACGGCGCTCAGCAACTAGTCCTGCGGTAAAAATAAGTAATTTATCTTTTTCTGTTGGATTGAGTTCCATATCTCTTTCCTAAATAGCATCTAATTTTCTTTAAGCAAAATACGTGCTCAAAAGCAGCATACTTGTTTTAATCGTTTTTTAAATACGCAATTTAACGTAAATTAGGTTCTCCAAATTCTCGGAAATTCTTCATCTAAATCAAACCAATAATGTCTTAATCTTGCTCTTATTGCCGCAAAAGCATCATGGCAATGTCGGACATCATTTCCCAAGAAACGCGCACAAACTACATCATCTAATAACGTTAAAGTTACAGGGGCTTGCATACGCATCATCAATTCACGAATGAGTTCGAGCTGTTGTTCTAAATAAAATGAAGATCGATATTTCTCAGGAGCAACCGCCCAAAAGCTTCCCATTACGGCTTGATTATTCATACCTAAACACGAACTAAGCCAACGGTCTTCACCCTCAAAAAACAATGTATCTGCAACCAATAATTTTTGTTCTCGCCACAACTTAAACTGGTTGTGATAACTTCCCTGCACAAAACGTTCAGCGCGTGCCTGTCGCCCGAGTACCAACATATCCCAGCCAATAAAACTGGCAGCATGGTCAAGATGAATATGAGTTTCTGAGTGTGCTAGAGCTCCGTCAAATAACATAGATTCCTGCGGAACCCACTCCAGAATAGACTGATCTCGCACATGAAGATGAATATGCTGAAAGGCTTGCTTTCCATTGGTTTTGTACCACTTTCCCGCACCAGGAGTCGTTACAACCGCATGAGCTTGATCTTTGGTTTCGATTTGAAAAGTAAGATGATCACCTCCTGCGATTCCTGCGGGGGGATGTACAATAATGGCGTGACATACACCTGTTTTTTCAGGCCAGAGCATTTTTTGCACCCTTACAGGGCCATGATGCTTTCTGTGACTCATTATGGTGCGAGAATTTTCAAAACAAAATCCGAGCTCTAATCGCGCATACCAAAATGGTGCTAAAGATTTTTTTGAAAACGTTTGTACCTGATTCATTCTGGTTCATATGTTCAAAATAAGTGCCTAAAGTTATAAGCAAAATACGCACCAAATATAAAAATAAGCAAAATGATAAAATTAGATACAATTTTTCGATTTTAATGAGTTAAAAAATCATCAATGTCTAACATAAAAGCACAGTAACTCTTGGAATTATTTATACAATAGCGCCCACCGTTGCTTCCATACTTACTCTCCATGAAACTTTTTTTCGTGTTAACACCACTTGTCTTTTTAACTGGGTGTATTTTTGGCCAATCTAGTGAGGTCAAACGTGCAGAAAAAATTCTCCATAATTTTGAATGTAAAAATGTTGAGACAAGTCAGATTGCAACAAGCTCAATTAATACTTACTACCAACAATCTTTAGCGGTAAGCAAAGAAAAAGCGACTTCATATGTAGAGAGTTACAAGAATGGTGAAGAGTTATTCGACATGCCGCTAGATGAAGTTTTAAAGCAACAATATCAACTTTATAAATCAGCTTGTGATTCTTTAGGTGGGGTTTCTTCTCAACCTTGATAAATAAAGGTATTCATTAATTTTAGTGGATACCTTAATTTTTCTTTTTAATTTTTATTTCTTTCTCTTTTTGATTAAATCTTACTCACTTTACCTTTTGTTAAAATTAAATTACATACTTAAACTTTTATTAGGCTCTTATATTTCATAGCCTGTTTACTTGTTTTTTATTTATTTTCCGAGGTTTAGATCATCATAAAAAAAACACTATTATCAGTAGCACTCTTAAGTATCCTTCTTGCCGCTTGTAGCAAAAATGAAAATAAAACCGACACGACAACTCAAGCATCTGCTCCAGCACAAACGACTGAAGCAAATAACAATGCTGTAGATAGCACGCACACAGCGGAAAACTCACTCGATTGGGACGGCACATATAAAGGCACTCTCCCATGCGCAGACTGTGAAGGTATTAAAACTGAATTAGAACTTAAAGATGATAAAACCTACGAGCTGACTGAAACTTATCTTGGTAAAGGCGATACAAAACCATTTGAAACCCATGGTACGTTTACTTTTGACAAAGATAATACTTCAGTTATTACCTTAGATGATAAAGGCCAAAACCGTAAATTCTTTATCGGTGAAAACACTGCAACTGCTTTAGATATGGAAGGTAAGAAAGTTGAAGGTTCTTTAGCCGAACACTATGTTTTGAAAAAATAATTTTTTAGTTATGAAAAAAACCCGCTCATTTGAGCGGGTTTTTTATGAATCAATTCTTAGTGAGCTGCGAATTGGTTCATTGTGTTTTTAGCATCGTCATGTGCTTTAAGAGCGTTGTCACCAGAGAAGATTTCTTTGTGATCATCACCGATGTCAGAACCCGCCATTGCTTGGTGTTTAACACAAGCGATACCACCGCGGATTTCTTTACGTTGTACGCCAGCAACATAAGCCAACATACCTTCAGAACCGAAGTAACCTTGTGCAAGCTCATGAGTAGAAAGAGCAGCAGTGTGGTAAGTCGGAAGTGTGATCAAGTGATGGAACACACCCGCTTCACGAGAAGCATCTGCTTGGAAAGTACGGATCTTGTCATCAGCATCAGCAGCTAATTCCGTGTTGTCATATTCAGCACTCATTAATTTAGCGCGGTCATATGCAGAAACGTCTTTACCTTCAGCAACCCAACGGTCATAAGCTTGTTGACGGAAGTTTAAAGTCCAGTTGAATGATGGGCTGTTGTTATAAACAAGCTTAGCATTTGGAACAACTTCTTTAACACGGTTAACCATGTGTGCGATTTCTTCTACGTTTGGAGTCGCAGTTTCGATCCAAAGAAGGTCAGCACCATTTTGTAAGCTAGACACACAGTCAAGTACAACACGGTCAATTTGAGTGTCAGCACGGAACTGATATAAGCCAGAAGGTAAACGCTTAGGACGGTGTAATTTACCATCACGCTTGATTAAGATTTCATCTTCTTGAGCATCAGCAATGTCAATTTCTTGAGTATCTAAGTAGCTGATGTATTGAGAAGCGATGTCACCTGGCTCTTTAACCACTGGGATTTTTTGAGTCAAGTCAGCGCCTTCAGAGTCAGTACGCGCAACAATGATACCTTCTTCAAGACCCATTTCTAAGAATGCATAGCGTAATGCATGGATCTTAGCGATGAAGTCTTCGTGTGGAACAGTTACTTTACCAGCTTGGTGACCACATTGTTTAGCATCAGATACTTGGTTTTCGATTTGAAGCGCACAAGCACCAGCTTCGATCATTTTCTTAGCAAGTAAGTAAGTTGCTTCTTCGTTACCGAAACCAGCATCGATGTCCGCAATAATTGGCACAACGTGAGTTTCAAAGTTGTCGATTTGAGCTGTGATTTCAGCTGCTTTAGCAGTATCACCAGCTTCTTGTGCTTTTTTAAGCGCACGGAATAAATCGTTTAATTCTTTTGCGTCAGCTTGACGTAAGAAAGTATAGATTTCTTCGATCAATGCAGGAACAGAAGTTTTTTCGTGCATAGATTGGTCAGGAAGTGGACCAAATTCAGAACGAAGAGCAGCAACCATCCAACCAGAAAGGTAGATATAACGTTTGCTTGTAGTACCGAAATATTTTTTGTTCGCAATCATTTTTTGTTGTGCGATGAAACCATGCCAGCAACCTAATGATTGAGTGTATTTGCTTGAGTCAGCATCGTATTCAGCCATATCACGACGCATAATCGCAGCTGTATACTTAGCAATATCTAAACCAGTTTTGAAACGGTTTTGAAGTTGCATACGAGCAGCATCTTCTGGGCTAATGTCTGCCCAAGTATTGCCGAATTTTGCTTTTAATTGACGTACTGCATCAATCGCTGTTTGATATGTAGTCATGATATTGTCCTGTATTCATTTTAGGATTTCATCGATTGAAGCCTAGAGTCACGTTACTTAAATTTCTTATGACACCAGCTGCTTCCTCATGAACACAGCTTAGACTTAGCCAATCAATTAATCCAATATCCTTTGTTAATCTTCAGTATTTATTTAAAAAATATACCAATAAATCGATATTATAGATAAAACCAAAAACTTTAACACTTTGTTTATAAAAATAAAATTATCCTAAAGGAGTATAGGGTTTTATTCTAAAAACTCACTAAGTCTTATTTTTATACAATTTTCGGAGATTTTCCACTCATTTTTAAACCTAAAAGTCAATTGTAAATTAGGCTATTTTTGCCAATGCAAAAAGTCAATTGATATGCTAGAAATTGAGAAGTCACCCATAAATATATTCTATTTAAAGTTGAGACATTCAAAACTAAGCAAAGACAATAAAATCGTGCGTTTGAAACACCTTTCAACCCTACCTAATTCCTACAAAAAATGTCGCTTTTCTCATCATTTTTTCACACAATGATTATTAAATATGGCATAATTTGAAACAATTTCAGGGTTTTATTTTCGGTATTTTTTTTATGAATCTGGAGCGAGTAGATCTTAATCTATTAATATATCTTGATGTACTTCTTCGTGAAAAAAATGTTACGCGCGCAGCCGAACAGCTTGGGGTAACTCAGCCTGCAATGAGTAATATTTTACGTCGCTTACGTAATTTATTTAATGATCCGCTTCTTATCCGTTCTTCTGAAGGGATGACCCCAACAGAACGTGCACTTGAATTACAACCTCGTATTCGTGATGCCCTTTCTGATCTCTCCATGATTTTGGAACCCCGTACCGAATTCCGCCCTTATACAAGTAATCGCGTTTTCCGCATTATGACATCTGACTATGCCGAGGCAACTTTAGTTCCTCGTCTTGTCAAAGCTCTACGCTCTGAAGCTCCAAATGTTGTACTCGACTTTCTTACACCAAGCGATGTGTCTTATAGAGACATGGAACAAGGTAAAGTCGATCTTGCGATCAATAGATTTAATGAAATACCGCAAAGTTTCCACCAAGTTTTAGTGTGGCGTGATAGTTTCAGCTGTATTCTTAATGACAAACACCCTGCTGTAACTCATTTGAATCTTAAAAGTTATCTAGATGCACAGCATATCTGGGTCTCTAAAACAGGTATGGGTGTAGGCTTTGGGGTAAATCCAGATAAACAAGGCGGTTTAGGCTGGATCGATCAAGCATTAGAACGTATTGGTCAACGTCGTAAAATTTCTGTATTTACTCGTCACTACCAAATGCCAGCATTACTTGCTCAAAATGTTGACCTGATTGCCACCCTTCCAACTCGGATGGCGCGCCTACAAACTCAAAACCCAAAACTGGTTATAAAGGATCCTCCTTTTTATATTCCAGAATTTGAACTTAAAATGGCTTGGTGCCCATTATTACATCATCACCCAGCTCATCGCTGGTTGCGCCAACTTATTTTATTTGTTGCTCGTCAAATGATTGAAGAAGAAAACCGTGAATTTCTAACAAATAATTCGCAATTTTCTCACTATTAAGTAAATTTTGATTTAATTGTCGATTTTAGACATTATCTTCAAGCGCTGAGCAATCAATCTGATTACCTCAGCGCTTTTTTGTGTTAAAACATAGTCATAATAATGATGAACCTCGGGTGATTTGTGAGTCTCTTTCAAAATATCATTATCATCGTACTGCTCATCATCGCAGCAGGCTTTTTATCTTTAACTGAAATTGCATTGGCTGGCGCCAGAAAAGTAAAGTTAAAAATTTTAGCCGAAGCTGGCGAAGAACGTGCCCAACAAGTACTTGATCTACAAGAACAATCTGCCGACTTTTTTGCAGCTTCTCAAATTGGCCTAAATGCAGTTGCAATTTTAGGCGGTATTTTGGGTGAAGCTGCTTTTCGTCCTTTTTTCGTCACTTTAGTTGACCGCTTTTATGAAGGCCCTTGGACACAAACTATCGGTTTTGCCCTCTCCTTCACTTTAGTAACTTCCTTATTTATTTTATTCGCCGATCTCATGCCAAAACGTTTGGCAATGATTGCACCTGAAAAAATTGCAATTAGCGTTATTAACCCGATTCAAGTTTTTATTAAGGTATGTAAACCCTTAGCTTGGGGAATTAATGCTATTGCGAACCTGTTATTTCGATTGTTTAAAGTCAATACAACACGCGAAGATAACATTACTTTTGATGATATCTCAGCGGTCATGGATGCAGGTGCTCAAGCTGGTGTACTTCAAAAACAAGAGCACCACTTTATTGAAAATGTTTTTGAATTAGAAGAACGCACAGTACCCTCAAGCATGACGACACGCGAGAACGTCGTTTATTTCACCTTAAATGAACATGAAGATAGTATTCGACAAAAATTAGCAGAATATCCTTATTCAAAATTTTTGGTGTGTAATGAAAATATTGATCAAGTCATTGGCTATGTTGATGCTAAAGATTTCTTAGTACGCATTTTAAATAATCAATCACCAACTCAATTAAATGAGTCTACCATTCGTACTGTACTCATGATTCCCGACACCCTCACACTCTCTGAACTACTCGACCGGTTTCGCTCTACAAAAGAGAAATTTGCTGTCGTTATCAATGAATATGCACTTGTTGTAGGAGTAATTACATTAAGTGATATCATGATTACAGTTATGGGTGATTGGGTTACCCCTATTGAAGAAGAACAGCAAATCATTAAACGTGATAATAACTCTTGGTTAATTGATGGCAGCACACCAATTGATGACCTAAGACATGCTCTTGAAATTGATGAAATGCCTGATGAAGAAAACTATGAGACACTCGCAGGTTTTATGATGTACCGTTTACGTAAAATTCCGCGTCCAGCAGATTTTGTAGAATTTGGTGGCTATAAATTTGAAGTTGTCGATGTCGACCATTTTAAAATTGACCAACTTCTTGTAACTCGAATTTTAGAACAAACCGAAACACACTCATCAATTGATGAAAACTAATCATTATTAATTTAAATACCCCACAATTTAGCTGGGGTATTTTTTTAAAACTAAATAACTTTTTTAAATATGTGTAATAATTATTTTAGATTCATTTATTCAATTTGCTCTTTTAATTTAAAAGTATTATTATTTTATTTGGTAACCCTATTAAAGCTTAAATACTGAAAATTAATAAAATAATCTATATCTCTCAACTGCCTATAAAATGATTAAGTCCCATTTACATTGTAAACAAACTTCTGTAACTTAAACCAAAGCCAATCTTTAAATGGTTCTTCTTCTCATTTCAATCATCAAAATATATATAATTTCAAAAAATGCCATATAATTTTTATTTTTATAATACCTTTATATTGTTTTATAATGATATGCATTTATTATAAGACCACTATAACCTTAATATATATGTTCAGTATTTCATTTAAATATACCCCTTCAAACGAATATATATTAACCAAATAAACTAAATATATTATTTGTCTTTTTAATAAAAATTAATAAGAATAACCAAGGTCAGAGTTTTGAATAAACTTGTTCAGTAAAACTATAGGCAAAGGATTGATTGTATGCTGACATTACTTGGTGTTGGCATGATTTTGTGCTTCATGTACTTAATCATGTCCAAACGTTTAAGCCCTATTATTGCTTTAATTCTCATCCCGTTTATTTTTTCTCTCATTGCTTGGGGCCTAGGTCATTACTTTGAAAGTTTAAGTCACATTGAACTTAAAGGTCTCAGTGAGATGATGCTGGATGGCATCAAAAAATTAGCGCCAACTGGCGTAATGCTTTTATTCGCAATTTTGTATTTTGCCTTAATGATCGATGCAGGTCTTTTCGACCCACCGGTTAAATGGATTTTGAAAAAAGTTAAAGGCGATCCTTTAAAAATTACTCTAGGAACAGTCTTTTTAACTACTCTCGTGTCTTTAGATGGCGATGGCTCAACCACTTATATGATCTGTGTGGCTGCAATGTTGCCACTTTATCAACGTCTAGGAATGAACACACTCATCATGACTGCGCTTATGCTGTTATGTAGTGGTGTAATGAACCTAACGCCATGGGGTGGTCCTACTGCTCGTGCTGCAAGTGCATTACAAGTTGATCCAAGCCATATTTTCGTACCAATGATCCTTCCAATGATCATTAGTATTGGTTGGTTATTCTTCTTGGCATATTTATATGGCCGTTATGAGCAAAAACGTTTAGGCGTGATTGAGCTTGAAAGTCATCATGGTGACAATATTACCGTGTCAAAAGACCCTGAAGCGACGCGTCCACATTTACGCAAAGTAAATATGGTACTTACTATTATTCTCATGATTGCTTTGATCAAAGGCATTTTACCTATGTCTGTGTTGTTCATGATAGCTTTCTGTATCGCAATGCTCATTAACTACCCTGATGTTGATATGCAGAAAAAGCGCATTGCAATGCATGCAGATAGTGTCTTAGCTGTTGTGGGCTTAATTTTCGCAGCAGGTATTTTCACAGGTATTTTATCTGGCACAGGTATGGTTGAGGCGATGTCTAAAGAATTCGTCGCAATGATTCCTCCAAGCATGGGTCCTTATCTTGCACCAATCACTGCTTTAGTGAGTATGCCGTTGACATTCTTTATGTCAAATGATGCTTTCTTCTATGGTGTACTACCAATTCTTGCTGAAGCCGCTTCACATTATGGTATTAGTGCAGAAGCGATTGCTCGTGCTTCGATTGTAGGTCAACCTGTACACTTACTTTCACCACTTGTTCCATCAACCTATTTATTATGTGGTCTTGCTAAAGTCGATTTTGCCGACCATCAAAAATTCACTTTAAAGTGGGCATTCATAACGTGTATGGTATTAATGGGTACTGCTTTAGTGATTGGTGTTTTCCCACTCTTTAGCACGCTTTAATTATTCATATGCAATAAAAAAGCCCCAATCGGGGCTTTTTTTATTTCTGTATATATTCAATTAAGTGATCTAACACAATGTTAAAATGCAATGTAATGTCCTCTTCTAAAATTTTATAGGCATTATCAAACTGAACCATTGGCCAACCTTCTTTCCAAAATGGAAAAATATTGTGTAGACCTTCAGTCACGATCGCGTCTTCACGACTAATCGCTTGAGCAACTTGAGCTAAAACCTGCGCGGTTTCTGCACCATCAATAGCTAAATAATCAATACCACGTGCTTTAAAAATACGGATACGGTCTTTTTTATAACGGATCTTTTTCGCCTGACCTGAATTCAAGCCTAATGCCAGCGTAGCAGCTTCTACAAATTTTTCTTCAAAGTTTGCATTCAATGCAACTAAAGCCTGCTTATGTGCTTCTTGACGCCCAGCTTTCCCCCCATTACGGATAATCTCATTTGCTTCCGTATCTAGCTTATCTTTTTTCATCGACTGTAAAATGTCTAAAATTTCGATATCGCTTAAAGATTCAGGAGATTGCTCAAACATAGGAGTCTCTATACATACAACTAAAGGCGTATTCTCTCATAAAAGCGCTACTAAAGCAGAGTAAAATTTTAAATAGCCTATTATCTTGACTATTTTTATAGTCCTAATTTCAGAGACCACACTCATAAAATCAGTTAATTCTTGGTTATGATTTTTACTATTTGCTAAATTAATTTTACCCTGATAATATTATTTTACCCTGATAAAAATATGCGGCTAAAATGGATACTAAAATCACCTATACTGCTTTCACTGGAAGCACACTTATTGCGAGTGACTCTCTGATTGAACTTGCAAAAAAACTAAAAACTCTTCCTAAAACAACAGAAAATATTCTGATTTTTAATGATCAAACAGGTCAACAAATTGATCTTGATCTTTCTGGTTCGGAACAAGAAATTCAACAACGTTATGCTGAACCAGAAGAAATTAAAAAAGTTGGACGACCTAAACTTGGCGTAATTTCGCGTGAAATCACTTTACAGAAAAAACATTGGGATTGGTTAGATCAACAAAGTGCGAGTGCATCAGCAGTGATTCGCAAGTTAATTGATAAAGAGTTAAATAACCCAAATTCTGAAGGTAATATTATGCTCGCTAAACAAGCTATCGACCGTTTTATGTCTGCTATGTTGGGCAATATGCCAAATTACGAAGAAGCAACACGTGCCTTATATCAAGGTGATCGAGATATATTTTTAAAGATGATTCAGAGCTACCCCAAAGATGTAAGGGAATATTTAACTTTAAAAACTCAAAGTATTTTCTAAACTCAATAAAAAAAACCCGCTTACGCGGGTTTTTTCAAAATTAATTCAGTCTCTTAAAGACGAACTAACTCCACAACTTTTTCAGCTGCCTCTTCAACGGTTTCAGCAGTAACTTCTGTATCCGTACCTTCCACAGAAGTTGTGATAACCACAACACCTGTCTCACGCAATAAAGTAATTTGCTCAGCAGTTAAGTTGGCTTTTGCAATCGCAACTACACCTTGCTGAATCAGCAAGCTTTCTAAAACTTGAGCTTTCTCGATTAACTGTGCAGAAATCCCAATCACCGCTGGCTTTTGGCCCAAACGTGCAGCACGATCTTCAGCTGTTACAGGATTACTATGAGCAGTCCATTCAACGGCAGCTTCAACCATGCCTGCACCAACAGTTACGTTGCTTAAGCGGTCAATAAAGATGAATGAACCTGTATAACGAGAATCTTGATATTGATCAAACACAACTGGCGCGTCGAACTCAACTACAACATCTGCAATTGCATTTAACTCAAGCTCTTCCACATGAGTATGTTCAAGTGTATTCACATTCACTCGATAGTGAATATTAGTAACTTTAGCAGGAACAGTCTGGGTACCAATTTTAACGTTGTACAACTTACCTTTCACGAGCGGATGTTCATTCATCCACACCACTGAAGCACGAACACTACGTGAAATTAATGGTTGCTCGCCAGCACGTACTAGAACGTTACCACGGCTAATATCAATTTCATCATTCAGGGTCAATGTAACCGCTTGACCCGCTACAGCCTGCTCAAGGTTTCCATCAAAAGTAACGATTTCTTTAACTGTTGAGCGCTTACCTGATGGTAGTGCAACAATCTCATCACCAACATTGATTTCACCTAAAGCAACGGTACCCGCAAAACCACGGAAATCAAGGTTTGGACGGTTTACATACTGAACAGGGAAACGGAATTCGTGTTTGTTCGATTCACGACTGATTTCCACAGACTCAAGAATGCTCATCAAGGTTTGACCCTTGTACCAAGGCGTATGAGCTGACGAATTTACAACGTTATCGCCATTTAAAGCAGAGATTGGTACAAACTGAATATTGGCAGGACGGCGATCACCTAATTGGCCTACGAAAGCATCATATTCAATCTGAATTTCAGTGAAACGTTCAGGTGAATATTCAACCAAGTCCATCTTATTGATTGCAACAACGATATTTTTAATACCAAGCAAACTTGCAATAAAAGTATGGCGACGAGTTTGAGTTTGTACACCATAACGTGCATCAATCAAGATGATTGCCAAGTCCGCAGTCGACGCACCTGTTGCCATGTTACGGGTATATTGTTCATGCCCTGGGGTATCCGCAATAATAAACTTACGTTTTTCTGTTGAGAAATAACGGTAAGCTACGTCAATGGTAATACCTTGTTCACGTTCTGCTTGTAGTCCATCTACTAGTAATGCCAAGTCTGGTGCATCACCCGTAGTTCCTACTTTTTTACTGTCACGCGTTACTGCTTGCAATTGATCTTCATAAATCAATTTTGAATCGTAAAGTAAACGCCCAATAAGCGTACTTTTACCATCGTCTACATTACCGCAAGTCAAAAAGCGTAGAAGGTCTTTTTGTTCATGTTGCTTTAAATAGGCCAAGATATCTTGACTGATTAATTCTGATTGATGAGACATTGCTCAAACTCCACAAATTTAGAAATTGTCTTAGAAATAGCCTTCTTGCTTTTTCTTTTCCATTGAGCCCGCTTCATCATGGTCAATCATACGACCTTGACGCTCAGAACTCGTGGCTAAAAGCATCTCTTGGATAATTTCAGGTAACGTATCTGCTTCAGACTCAACTGCACCAGTTAACGGGTAACAGCCAAGCGTACGGAAACGTACAGACTTCATCTGTGGAACTTCACCCTCTTTTAAGCGCATACGCTCGTCATCAACCATGATTAACGTACCACTACGCTCTACTACTGGACGAACAGCAGAGAAATAAAGAGGAACAATTTGAATATTTTCTAAATAGATATATTGCCAGATATCCAACTCTGTCCAGTTCGATAATGGGAATACACGAATACTTTCGCCTTTGTTCACTTTACCATTGTAAAGGTTCCAAAGTTCAGGACGTTGGTTTTTAGGGTCCCAACGGTGTTTACTATCACGGAATGAATATACACGCTCTTTCGCACGTGATTTTTCTTCATCACGACGTGCACCACCAAAAGCAGCATCAAATTGATATTTATCCAAAGCCTGTTTTAAAGCTTGGGTTTTCATAATATCTGTATATTTTGAACTACCATGATCAAATGGGTTGATCCCAGCTTCACGGCCTTCTTTGTTTTGATGAACAATTAAGTCAAAACCATGAGTTTTTGCCATGTTATCGCGAAACGCGATCATATCTTTAAACTTCCAACCCGTATCTACATGTAATAATGGGAATGGAAGTTTCGCTGGATAAAATGCTTTTAATGCAAGATGAAGCATAACAGCCGAGTCTTTACCAATTGAGTAAAGCATGACTGGGTTTTCGAATTCTGCAGCAACTTCACGGATAATATGAATACTTTCAGCTTCAAGTTGCTTGAGATGTGTGAGTCTTGATTCAGTCATGAACACGTCCTTCTCTATCCATTTTGCCCATAAAATCTAGAAGTAGTATTAAACCACCACCTAGAAGACCATGTGGAGGAACGAGTGCCATAACAACTCCAATTTTTCGTGATAGATAATCCAACTACAAGCCTTTATATCGCTTATAGCATTAGTTATGCATTATAGTGATTTAAAACCGATTCCTTTTGCTTGTTTTTTCATATTGATATTCGATTTAATCATATGCATGTAATATGCTGATTCACTTGCACAACTTTGTAATCCTAGCTTGTGTAGTTAACTTAAGCAAATCATGTTCTAGTCTTTAGATTTCTTTAAAAACCATAAAAAAGAGAAGCATTAATCGCTTCTCTTTTTGAAAACATGATCTAATCTTAGAAACCAAACATTTTACGTTCTAATGGAATTTCAATACCAATAGATGCACCTGCATCATTACCCTCAAGATCCGAATCACTTACCCATCCATTAATTTTTAATGGAAGATCAGGTTTAATGAAATGCGTCCACGTTAAATCAAGTGCTTTAATTTCATCATCTTTAGGGAATGCTTTATTGATTGCCAAGTTAGATTGGTTAACTTTAACCACCATAGCGCGACCACTTAAACGGTTCATGACATCAAAGCGGATATCACCACCCACTGAATACATTTGCCCATCACCCCCCATCGCATGTCCTAACGGGAAACCGTGTTGGTAATAACCATCTTTATAAATATAATGGTTATAAGAAATACCTTTTACATCACCATTGGTTCGTGTATCAGCCCATTCCGCATAAAGTTGATATGGCATATCATTGTAGCTTGACGAATAATCAACCCCAGCTAAATACATCTTTTTAGATGGTAGTAACCCAGCCTCATCTTCACCCACATATTGCCCATAAACGCCAACAGGAGCATTTAAAAGAGATTGAAGATTTAAACGGGCATCAAATCCAGCAATTTGGTTAGACCTGTCTTCAGAGGCATCATAAACATTATCATTACCCTTAATCGCATTCCATAAAGAATCCCAACTTTCAGAACGTCCTTCACCACCCCATTGTAAAGTTCGAGAAGCACCGAGTTCTAAATAAGGTAATGGTCTTGCAGTTACACGTAAACCTAATAATTTAGCATCAGGAACTGCTTTATAATCATCTAATTGACCTGCAAAAGCTTGATATTGCCAAGGCCCAATCCAAGATAACCATTTTGTTTCAAAAGCATTTTGCACAGCACGCTGTGCAGTCACGCCATAAACGGGACGACTCGCATCACCACGAATTAAACTACCATCGTGTCCAGGTCCCCACCATGTTGGAATTTGACCTGCAACTACCCATTGATTCCAAAGTTTACCAGCGACATATGAACCCTCGACATTAACATCTTGCCCATTGTCGATTTGCGGGTCTTTTTCTGCATTTACTCGGATTTTTGCATCCCAGTTTTCACCACCCGCATTAAATTCTAACGAACCTTGATATTGAGCTTTTTGGTTATCACCAAATGCTTGTGGAATATTTTTAATATCAGTTTCAGCAAAAGCACCCACTTTCACTGTATTGTTATCTGCTTTTAATGCATTAAGAACTGAGTTAATAACTTTTTGTTGAGCTGGATGAGACACTTTTGCCTGAGAGAGTGCACGCTGAATTTCATCACCACTTAACGGCCAAGTTGAAGTGCTAATATTAATAACACCTTGCTGATTTAACCAATTTAAGTCTGTACGTAAGTCCTCATCATTTAGCACCAAACCTTGTGCAAAAATAGCGGATGAAGCAGTTGCCAATATTGCAATCGAAAGTGTTTTTCTTAGAAACATGCCAGCACAATTCTCAAAGTTATTTATGAGCAACACCTTAAATTTTTTATCACAACTTTGCAATTGTTAAACTGTGCAATTACATTTTTTAACGCTATCTTAAGATTAGTATAAGTAGGTAAGTTTCTAGATATAAAAAGTAATAAAAAAGGCAGTATAAATACTGCCTTTTCGCATCTTAGAAGATTAGCCTTCTTTACGGCGCATATGCGGGAATAAAATTACATCGCGGATGCTTGGTGCGTCAGCAAATAACATAACCAAACGGTCAATACCAATACCTTCACCTGCTGTTGGAGGTAAACCATATTCAAGTGCTTCAACAAACTCTGCATCGTAATGCATTGCTTCATCATCACCAGCGTCTTTTTCAGCAACTTGCGCTTGGAAACGCTCAGCTTGATCGATTGGGTCATTTAACTCGCTGAAGCCATTTGCTAATTCACGACCACCGATGAAGAATTCAAAACGATCTGTAACGTGTGGATTGTCATCGTTACGACGAGCCAATGGAGATGTTTCCGCTGGATAATCGGTAATAAATGTTGGCTGACGAAGTTTAGTCTCAACAGTTTCTTCAAATACGATTGTTTGAAGCTTACCTAAACCAAAACCTGGCTTAACTTCTTCTTTCAACTCTTCACGAATAAATTTTGCAAGAAACTCGCGATCACTTACATTTTCAGGTGTGAACTGCGGGTTATTCTCTAAAATCGCATCGAACATAGAGATTTTCTTGAATGGTCCTTTGAAGCTAAATACTTCACCTTGGTAAGGAACATCAGTTGTACCTAGAATATCTAAAGCCAACTTTTCAAGCATATTTTCAGTCAATGCCATTAAGTCTTTATAATCAGCATATGCCTGATAAAACTCGATCATCGTGAATTCAGGGTTGTGGCGTGTTGACACCCCTTCATTACGGAAGTTACGGTTGATTTCGAACACACGCTCAAAACCACCAACCACTAAACGCTTCAAATAAAGTTCAGGCGCAATACGTAAGAATAAAGGCATATCCAAAGCATTGTGATGCGTTTCAAATGGACGTGCAGAAGCACCACCTGGAATCACATGCATCATTGGCGTTTCAACTTCCATGAAACGTTCGTTGTTTAAGAACGCTCGGATACCAGCAACAACTTTGGCGCGGATTTCAAAAGTTTTACGTGTTTCTTCATTCACAATTAAGTCAAGGTAGCGTTTACGGTACTTAACTTCTGTGTCATTTAAGCCATGAAATTTATCTGGTAACGGACGAAGAGATTTTGTAAGAAGTTCAAAACCTTCAAGATGAACATATAAGTCACCTTTGCCCGAACGTCCGATATAACCTTCGGCAGCAATAATGTCACCAAGATCTAAACCTTTAATAGTTTCAAGAATATCTTTTGGTAAGCCTTTACGGTCAACATATAACTGAATACGACCTGTCATGTCTTGAATCACCATGAAAGAACCACGGTTTAACATGACACGGCCAGCCACTTTTACATAAACATGCTCAGCGCTTTCAATTTGTTCTTTCGACTGATCTTTAAATTGTTCTTGTAGATCAGCTGCGTAATGTTCACGCTTAAAAGTATTTGGCCAAGGACTCTTTCCAGTTTCCTTCGCAACATCTTGGATTTGCTTTAATTTGGCATGACGCTGTGCAATTAAATCGTTTTCGGAAATAGTTGGTTCAGAAGTCGATTGAGCGTTTTGTTGCGTCATCTCTGCCTCGATTAAGTAAAAATGAAGTGGCATAGCTTAACAGATTGCAGGAGTTTTTCGAATGATTTCAATCAAACAAAAATGAAAAAAGACAATTTATGGAAAAGAGCAGTACTTTTTAAAGGCAAAATGACTTAGACCAATCGCTAAGATCATTTTTTAAAGCTTTTAGTAAAATATAAAAAAATCCAAATAACCTCGATATTCAAAGGCCCTATTTGCCTTGTATTTTATCAATGAGATTGTGTCGTAAATAATGAAAATTCTATTTTTACATGGCTTGGATTCTTCTCGTGAATCGACAAAGTTCCACGCCATTTTACATCCTGAAAAATTTTGTATTGACGTTGATTATCGTAACTTAAGTTATGCGTCTGTTGAGTACTTTTATCATCAGGCTATTCAAACGATCAAACCAGATTTACTGGTTGGTCACAGCCTTGGAGGATATTGGGCCTTAAAAACTGCCGCTCAACATAAATTAGCTGTGATTGTGGCAAATCCAAGTCTTACACCTAGTTTTCGACCTGACTATCCTCAACTTTCTGAAGAGGAGCTCACCATCTCTAATCCTAAAATGGCCTATTTAGAATTAGGAGATGAGCAACTTGATATGTATCAGGTTCAAGAAAAACTTGCACCCTACATGAATATTGAAACATTTGAAGGTGGACATCATCGCTTAGCCTATCCTTCTCGCATCAATGATTTGATTATGAAAATTTATAAAAAATATTTGGCTTAGATTTAAACAGATTATTTATTTTTTTCTGCCAATTTCTTGATTACCTCAAAACCTTGGACGAAGCCACTTTTCAACATACCCATATATTCGGGTAAGGTGGCCAATTCGACTCTTAAAGTAGTTACATTATCGTGTTGGCTTAGAAAATATTTTTCTAGGGAACCACTCCATCCTTTAACTTCGTCACTTTCTAAATCTTCCTTACCGTCCTTAATCATTCCTAAATGTTTAAAAATCAAAATTTCCGGTTTTTTCAATTCTTTGATTGTGGAAATCATGCCATTTCCTTCACCATCTAAAAAATAAGTTTTACCATCTACTTGCCAATCGGTACGCATTGAGGAATCTGGGGCAAAGAATTTTGTCCAAGTATTATATGTCTCGTTATTCCAGAGCAATTCCCATACTTTCTCTATAGGCGCTTCAATGTCTACTTCGTATACTAAGTTTTCCATACTTCACTTCCCTGATTTATTCCGTTCTTATGATGTCGAATTTTAATTTTCGGATTTAATGATGACATCTATTACATTTTCATTTGTTGTTATTTAGCTTCCTTATTATATAAATCTTTTAAATGAGCAGACACTTTTTATTTCTCAATAATTTCACAAACAACATTAAGTTTACAATTAACGTTAAGAATGTATTAGTTATTATTAGTTTATGCTCAAGTTTTGCCTAAAAAACCACTTATTTGTCCTAACCTGCCATTCATCTTTGCTTACGAATGATTAAACTCCGTTATTTGCTTTACATTAAATGTAGAACTGCGTAAAAATTTGATATCCGATCAAAGGCACATTGGTTATTATTGACCGGATCGTGGTTACATTATTAATAGATGGAATAGTTTTACTGAAAGGCAGCTTTGAGCAAACTTATCAGTGCGGAGAGTCTCATGAAAAAATATCAATGTATCGTTTGTGGATGGATTTACGATGAAGCAGAAGGTTGGCCACAAGACGGCATTGCAGCTGGAACAAAATGGGAAGATATCCCTGATGACTGGACTTGCCCTGATTGCGGCGTTTCAAAAGCTGACTTCGAAATGATCGAAATCTAATGACTTCAAGTAAAAGGCCATGATTGACATGGTCTTTTTTACAAATATTACCAATCACCGTATTAAATAAATAATTCTAACTCTGGAGAGAAAAATGCATCCTATCGTTATTATCGGATCAGGCATGGCGGGTTATACCTTAGCGCGTGAATTTCGTAAGCTTAGTCCAGAGCAAGAACTTGTGATGATTTGTGCGGATGATGCAGTGAATTATGCAAAACCAACATTATCAAATGCATTTGCAGGTAAAAAAGCACCTGAACAAATTCCATTAGGTGATGCTGCAAAAATGGGTACCCAACTCAATATGCGTATTGAGCCTTTTACTTATGTAAAAGAAATTTTGACTGAACGCCATGAGCTTGTTCTTGAGAAAGATGGGGTAACTTCGAATCAACCCTATTCAAAACTGATTTTAGCTGTTGGTGCTAACCCAATTCGTCTTGCAATTGCAGGCGATGGTAGCGATGACATTCATGTAGTGAACTCGCTAATTGATTACCGTGCTTTCCGTGAAAATCTAGCTCAACGTAAAGACAAACGTGTTGTTATTTTAGGTGCTGGTTTAATTGGTTGTGAATTCGCCAATGACTTACTTCACAGTGAATATGACATTACTGTCATTGATTTGGCACCTCAACCATTAGGCCGCTTATTGCCAGGTCATATTGCTTCTGCATTCCAGCAAAATCTCGAAGAGGCTGGTGTTAAATTTGCATTAGGCACAACCGTTGAAAAAGTCAGCAAAATTAATGATGGCGAAGATTATGCGATTACACTCGCAAACGGCCAAACTTTGGTAGCAGACATTGTTCTTTCAGCCATTGGTTTACAGCCAAATATTTCACTTGCTAAAAGTGCAGATATTCAAACAAGCCGTGGAATTATTACCAATAGTTTACTTGAAACGAATCAAGCCGACATTTATGCAATTGGCGATTGCGCTGAAGTAAATGGCACGCTACTTCCATATGTAATGCCGATTATGCAGCAAGCTCGTGCTCTTGCTAAAACCCTCAGCGGACAACAAACTGCCGTACACTACCCTGCTATGCCCGTTGCAGTAAAAACTCCTGCAGCTCCACTTACAGTATTACCGGCACCAGTAGATGTAGAAGTGAACTGGGAAACAGAAGAGTTCGACGATGGTATGCTTGCTAAAGCAATTGACAATGAAGGAACATTGCGTGGTTTCGTATTGTTAGGTGCAACAGCAGGTAAACAACGCTTAACTTTAACAAAGCTTGTTCCAGATCTTATTCCAGCCCAAGCATAAGGTTTGAATCAGGAATACTCTTTTGTGAGTATTCCTTTAAGGAATGAATAACATGAATAGTGCCTTACAGTTTAACATTTCGCCGTACACATCTTTCATGCAAGAAACCAAAGTCAACTTAGGCAATGGTATTGAGCTACATGTAGAAGTAGGTGGAAAACCGGAACATCCAACCATTTTGCTGATTATGGGTCTTGGGGCTCAAATGCTTTTCTGGCCGGATTTTTTCTGTAAATCACTCATTGATCAAGGTTTTCGTGTTATTCGTTTTGATAACCGTGATATTGGCCTTTCTTCAAAAGTACGTCATGAAGGTAAACGGTTAAATACGGTTAAATTGATGGGTCGCTTTGCGCTGGGGTTAAGTAATCAAGGTGCCCCTTATACTCTGCATGATATGGCAGATGATGTATCAATGCTTATTGACCGCTTAGGCGTGACTAAAACACATGTCATTGGTGCATCAATGGGCGGGATGATCGCTCAAATTCTTGCAGCAAAATATCCTGAAAAGGTTGAGAAATTGGGGCTCATGTTTACAAGTAATAATCAGCCTTTTTTACCCCCTCCTTTTCCGAAACAGCTTTTGAGTTTAATTGGCAAACCTGAGTCACGTGACGAAGATGGTATTGTTAATCACAGTTTAAAATTATTTCAATTGATTGGTTCACCTGGTTACGTCAACCAGATTGAAGCAATGCAAACTGCACGCAAACTTTATCAACGTAGCTATTATCCTGCTGGTGTACTTCAACAGTTTTTAGCAATATTATGTACAGGCTCCTTACTTCAACTGGACCGTGAAATTAAGCAACCTGCGTTAGTCTTACATGGCTCTCGTGATCGCTTACTTCCACCTAGTCATGGTAAGGCTGTAGCAAAAGCAATTTCCGGTGCTAAGTTTGAATTAATTGATGGAATGGGGCATGATATCCCTGCACATTTTATTCCTCAGCTTAGCGGTTTATTTGCGCATCATTTTAAATCATCATACTAGGACACTATGGCTGCATTACCCTCACTAAGACAGCTATCATATTTAGTTACGTTGTCGGAAACTTTGCATTTTACTGAAGCAGCACGCCGCTCTTTTGTCACGCAATCGACGTTATCAGGCGGCATCATGGAGCTTGAACGATTGTTAGGTGGCGTTCTGGTAGAGCGTGACCGTCAGAATGTGCGTTTAACACCATTGGGTGAACAAGTTGTTGCTCGTGCCCGTGTATTACTAGCAGATGCTCAAGATTTAATGCGATTGAGCCGTGAAATGAGTGAACCGTTAACAGGTGATTTGCATTTGGGAGTTATCCCAACCATTGCACCTTTTATCCTGACACGGTTACTTGATGAAGTGCATCAGCAGTTACCTAAAATTCAGTTGCATCTGCATGAAGCTCAAAGTGAAAAAATTGTAGAGCGTCTAGAACACGGTAATCTAGACATGATTGTTCTTGCTCTACCGTTTGATACCAGAGGCCTAAAAGTCGCTGAAATCTCAAAAGAAAATTTGTACCTTGTATGTAGTAAACAAGATACAAATGCTTTACAAGCAAATTCTCTAGATGATCTTGATTTATCAAGATTAATTTTGCTTGAAGAAGGCCACTGTTTACGTGACCACGTTTTAAGTGCATGCCCTATCGGTGAACGTAAGAACGACAACCGTTTAAAAGCAAGCTCTTTACCAACATTAGTTGAAATGGTTTCTTCTGATTTAGGCTTTACGCTTTTACCAGAAATTGCAATTGAAAACAGTATGATCAAATTTAATGATCAGATTACTGCGAAACGAATTGAAGATGCTCCAAGCCGCACTTTGGCTCTCGTTACGCGTAAAAGTACGCCACTACAAAGTGAATTCGATGTATTACTGCAAATTATGCAGAAAATCACCACAAATTTACATGAATAAAAAGGAGTCTTCGGACTCCTTTTTATTTTATTGCGGTGTAAGAGATGCCCACTTAAATACCCAAGCAGATTGCATGTTCAAACTATGATCGGAAATAATTTTTTCTCTAATGATTTGTGCTATAGCATAATCGTTGGCTGGATCTATCATGACCCGTATTCCTTTAGTCGTTGAGCTAGTTACAACCTTGTAGCCCTTTGCTTCAAGCTGTGCCTGAATCTTATTTGCTTTATTTTGATTAGCTGCTAATGCAACTTGTACCATCCATTTCTTTTCACCATTTTCTAAAATCTCTTTAGCGATTGCAGCATCAAGTTGTTTTTTATTTTCAGAATCTTTCTTTTCTTCTATTTTTTTTGTATGAATCTTTTCAGTTTTCATTTTTGCTAAAAACTCATCTTGCTTTTGTTTTCTTGTTTGGTTGATTATTTCTTTATTCCTCTCTTCATTTTTTTTAGTTTTATCATTAGAGAGTGGCACAAAATAAGGATATATTGCTTGATCATCAAATCTTTGAAATACGATGATATCTCCATAACACTTCTGATCTGCATAAGCAGTCACTGACGTTATCCCCAAAAGTATTTTAATAAGTAAACTTCTAATAAAGCATTGCATCTTATTCATTTACCAAAGTTAAGTATATTTAGTGCGGCTTATTAAAGTAGATTTCTCGTAATTTGTATATTTTTAAAATTCAATGTTTTATGGCAAAAATCACATATTTTTAAAACATCTTGCTGTGCTTCAAATTATTATCGCTTATCCAACAACCATTTAGAAAATCTAACTAAATTACTTTGAATTTCAGTGAATTAAAAAGCCGACTTTTGTCGGCTTTTTAATTCAAGTTGAAAATTCATTATTTAATCATTTCTAGTAATGCCCTTTGAGCATTATGTAGTTTTTCACCCTCTGCTGGCTCAGCACGCACCCAAGTACCATCTGACTGTAACAACCAAGCTTGCTGGTTATCTTGCAAATAGTTTACTAGCCCTTGTTGATAGATACGCTTTTTCAAAACAGGATCTTCAATAGGGAAACATGCCTCAACACGATTAAATAAATTACGATCCATCCAGTCTGCACTTGAGCAGTAAATACGTGCATCGCCATTATTGCTGAAGTAATAAACGCGAGTATGTTCAAGGAAGCGTCCTACAATTGAACGTACACGAATATTTTCTGATAAATTAGGCAATCCTGGACGTAAACAGCAAATAGAACGAATAATTAAATCAATTTGAACACCCGCTTGAGATGCTTCATATAATTTATTGATCAATTGAACTTCCGTTAAGGCATTCACTTTCACAATGATTTGAGCTTTACGTCCTGCCTTAGCATTGGCAATTTCGTCATCAATAAAGTTGATGAGCTGAGCATGTAAGGTAAATGGTGCATGTAATAGCTTTTTCAATTTCGCCATTTTGCCCATACCCGTGAGTTCTTGGAAGATACGGTGCACGTCTTCACACAGATCTTTATCGGTCGTCATGAGACCATAATCGGTATAAATTCGAGCATTCATTGCATGGTAATTACCAGTGCCTAAATGAACGTAACGCACAAGTTTATTGTTTTCACGGCGTACCACCATAATCATTTTGGCATGAGTTTTATAACCAACAATACCGTAAACAACGACAGCCCCCGCTTCTTGTAAAACGTTAGCCACTTCAATATTTGACTCTTCATCAAAACGGGCACGCAATTCAATAACTGCGGT
Source organism: Acinetobacter sp. 12966 (assembly GCF_031196995.1). Lineage (NCBI taxonomy): Bacteria > Pseudomonadati > Pseudomonadota > Gammaproteobacteria > Moraxellales > Moraxellaceae > Acinetobacter > Acinetobacter sp. 12966. Next base: position 64,723 of record NZ_JAVIMC010000065.1, on the reverse strand, counting down.
TACTTCTTTTCCATTACGTGCTGCTTCTGCCAAGATCTGTACAATTTCAGAGTCAGCACCACTACGGTAAAGTGTCTGCTTGATTGCCAATACTTGTGGATCGCGAGCAGCTTCACGAAGTAGCTGAATCACGGGAGCGAAAGATTCAAACGGATGATGAAGCAGAATGTCTTGCTTCTGCATTGCAGAGAAAATGCTCTCGGTCTTTTTAAACACTTTAGGCACAACCGGCGTATGTGAGTCATAACGCAAATGAGGGCGTTTAAAATTTGAAACCAGACGAGCCAAGTTTACAGGACCATCAACTTTATATAATTGCTCATCAGTTAAATCAAATTCTTCTAATAAGTACTCGTAAATATGCTGCGGACAGTTATGAGTTACTTCTAAGCGAACAGCACGACCAAAACGTCGAGAACTTAATTCACCTTTTAAAGCTTTAGCTAAATCTTCAACATCTTCATTTAATGCCAAGTCAGCATTACGTGTAACACGGAATTGATAACATCCCGTTGCTGTCATGCCAGGGAATAAATCGGACACATGTTCATGGATAATTGCAGATAGCATGACGTGATGTTCTTTACCACCCGTTAATTCGTCTGGTAAGCGTACAACGCGAGGTAATGAACGTGGGGCTGGGACCACAGCCAAATCAATTTGACGACCAAAAGCATCTTTACCTTCTAAGGTCACAATAAAGTTTAAGCTCTTATTGACGAGACGTGGGAACGGATGCGCTGGATCTAAGCTAATTGGAGTTAATACAGGTGCAACTTGTTCTTGAAAATACTTCTTAATCCAAGCCGACTGTGCTGGCGTTAGTTCACCACGACGGAGGAAGCAAATATCTTCTTCACGTAACTTAGGTAAGATTTCTTCATTTAAAATACGATATTGACGTTCAATCGCAGCATGAGCAGTTTCAGAGATTTTTTGTAAGACTTGTCTTGGCGTCAAACCATCAGGGCTACGACTTTCATTGCCCAGAGAAAATTGCTCCATCACCCCCGCAACACGAATTTCAAAAAACTCGTCTAGATTACGTGAAAAAATGAGCAAGAAATTCATTCGCTCAAGTAATGGATGTAAAGGGTCTACCGCTTGCTCCAATACACGCAAATGGAAGTCAAGAATAGACAATTCACGATTTATATAACGGTCATTATAACTATATTCTGTTGGGGTCGTTGGTGTAATCGCTGTATTCATGTCTAACTCAATTCTCTATCCAGCCAAAATCTCTATAAAACAGTATGCTGCAAAAATATGACAATTTGGTAAAAACTAAAAAATTTACACATCTTTAAACATCATTATTCAGGAATCTGGGTACTATTCATATAACGTAGAATAACGCGTTTTCTATATTGTAGTTTACGATCGTTGCGGTGATCTTGATAATATTTTGGATCAGGCAATAATGCGGCTAAAAAAGCAGCTTGTTCGCGCGTCAAGCTTCTCGCACTTTTACCATAATAATATTGAGCGGCTGCTTCAACACCATATCGATTTTTGCCAAATTCAACAGAATTCATATACACCTCAAGAATTCGGCGTTTTGACCATATTCGCTCCATCATCCAAGTTGCGATAGTTTCTTGGCCTTTACGAATAAACGAACGCTTATTGTATAAAAATAGGTTCTTTGCAAGTTGTTGAGACACCGTAGAACCACCAGCAACAACCTCTCCTTCTTCATTATTACGCTCTAGAGCAAAACGAATACCTTCCCAGTCAAAGCCATGATGATGAATAAATTTTGCATCTTCCCCAGCTAAAATCGCATGTTTGAAATTGTCGCTAATATCATCATAGTCAAGCCATTCATGAATGATGGGTTCTGAGGTGTCTGACCAATAATCAATTCGCATAAACATGGTTGTATCAACTTCATGTGTACGCCACCAAACCAAACTTGAGAAAATCCAAAGTTGAATAAGGAGAATTGCCCCAATAAAAATTAACAACACGCGAACAATAAAAGCTTTCATGTTCGTCCTGATCTCCTGTATTCAACTTTTTTCATGTTAAGCTGTTAAGCATGTTCATATATAACAAAAGCATAGCATGACTCAATATCAGCCTCCGCACATTAATCGTAAACTCAATGTACAAACTTGGTGGCTGACCGCCTTACTGATCTTGATTAATGTAAGTTTGTTTGTCTGGCAAATTGCGACTGGTGTCGATATTAGCGACCCAGCCATGAAAGATGCTATTCATTGGGGCGCTGATTTTACACCACTTACTTTTACTGGGCAGCCCGAACGCTTATTTACCAGCATGTTTTTTCATTTTGGTCTTGTTCACCTCATGCTTAACATGTGGGCCCTCTATATTTTCGGTAATGTAGCTGAGTCACTATTTGGCCGCTTCTATTTTATAGGTATGTATTTACTTGCTGGCTTATTTGGTAGCCTTCTCAGTAGCTATATGACTATTCAAAATGGGCATGAATTACTGCAACATTTCGATCAAAGCTTACTACCTCATGTCAGTGCAGGTGCTTCGGGTGCCGTGATGGGATTAGGTGCTGCGTTAACAGTACTTTCTCTATTTCCCCCACTTCCACACCAAGCCTACATACTCGATAAAAAAGCTTTATTAATGGTTATGGTCATCAACCTTATTTTTGGCTTTGTCGCAACGGGTATTAATAATGCCGCGCATATTGGCGGCATGATTATTGGAGCATTTCTTGCACTGATGTGGTACTTAAGCTATGTCAGCAAGTTAAAAAATGTGCTTAAAATCTTAGGCTTATTAGGATCAGCTGTAATTACAGGTGGTTTTTATATGTACTGTGTACAGCTCAACTCACCGTTGCTTCCCCTATGGCATGAAATCATCATCCAGAACCCTGACATTATTCCTTAAACTACAATTGGTTTAATTCTCTTAAACTTTGTAAAGGTGGCAAATTACAGAGATAGCCTAGTCGATAACGACCAATCAGCGCACAAACCAGCATCATGCCAATTGGTAAAATCAGCCATATTTCAATATGCCACTGTATTGCCATATTCATTTTATAGCTCGCGATCGCACTAATCACTTCTGCAAAACAGCAGGCAACTATGCCTGCTAACAGACCTAAAAACCCAATCTCAAAACTGAGCATTTGCTTCATTTTATTTTTAGATAAACCAAATGAACGTAACAAAGCAACTTCACGGCGTCGCTCATCCATTAATAAATTTAGACAAGCAATTAAAACGAGTATTCCAGAAAAACCAACTAATGCCGCTAGAACAGTTACTATTTTGACTAGAACATTCATTAAGCGTTTTACTTCATCTAAAATCCGGTCAACATCAATAAATACTGTATTTGAGAACTGCTGAATAATAGTGATCATTTTAGGTTGATCTTGCTTAGGCACATAGAAACTACCTAAATAACTTCCAGCATTTTCGTCTAACGTTTTAGGTGAAAAAATAAAGAAAAAGTTAGGGCTAAAACTTTCCCACTCTACACTCCGGAAATTCACAACTTTGGCTTGTAATGTACCTTCAGGCAGGCTAAAGGTAAGCTTGTCTCCAATTTGGATTCCTAAACTTTCGGCAGTTTTACTTTCAACTGAAACTTGCCCTACATCATTAAATTGAGTTTGACCATTTGTAATGACATTGTCATTTGGTAGTAAATCTGATTGAGTCAAATTCAGTTCACGGCGTAAAGAATTATTTTGCTTTATAGCCTCTTCTGAAAAAGGTACATCATTTTTAGCCAGTAATCGGCCACGAATATTTGGATATAACGGGGTGCTTTGCCAACCATGTTGCTTTAACTGTTGCTCAAAGGCTTTTAAATCAAATGGAGGTAATCCATAAACAAATTGATTCGGTGTTCCTTCCGGAAGTTGTTGTTGCCAACGCTCTAATAAATCTGTTCTTAATACACTGAGTACTGTAATGAGACTTAAGCCTAAAGCCAATGCAGTAATTTGTAAGGCGCTTTGCGATGGCGAACGAATATAAAAAGACAAACGATTTTTCATCTTTTTTAAACTGCGAAGCAATAGCCAAACAACTGTGTAAAGCAAAATACAAAGAACAATAATTGATGCTAAAACCAGAATGCTGAGCATTAAGTTTTCACTCAATACCAAACTAAAAACGACTATGCTAGTGATCCCTGCAAAAAACATAAAGAATAATGATTTGCGAGATTTGGCTTGCTCGCGAATAACTCGAATTGGAGGTGTATTTAAAAGCTCCCAGATGCTTGGCAAAATAAAACCAAGCAGCACAATCACGCTTGTAAAAATCGCAATTGGTAAAGGACCGATTAAAAGAGGTACAACTGAAAAACTTAACTCTAATTGAGGGATCAATTGCAGCATAAGTTGCAGCAGGCCAAACCCCATGATTAAACCTAATAGGCTTCCCAGCACAATTGAAATCGCACTGACAATACAAAGCAATCCAATATATACCCACAAGATTTGGAACTTACTGGCGCCTAAGCATCTAATAAGTGCAATGTGATCTTGGTTTTGTTGAACATATCTTTGACTCGTTAAAGCGATGGCAATACCACACAATAAAATCGTTAAAATATTGGCCAATTGCAAAAAGGTATCTAAATTTTCAAGCGGACGTAATAACCTGCTATTCGACTCACTTGCATCACGTAAACGTAAGCCAGCCGTTTCATCTACATCTTTAGAAGGTTGATGCTGTTGCTTAAATTGCTTTGAAAATGACTGAACCTGTTCAGGGCTACCTGCCATTAATAAACGATAGTCAATTCTGCTCCCTGTCTGAATCGCATGAGTCTTAGCAATATCGGCTTGATGAATAATAACGGTTGGCGAAAAGCCTGAAAAACCGAGTTCCTGATTTGAATCACGCACAATCACGCCACTAAAACGGAAGATACCATCAGCAATAGAAACAGCATCTCCTCGCTTTACTTTAAGTAAATCGGCTGCTCTTTGACTTAGCCAAACTTCACCAGATTGAATCGCTTTAGCTCTTGGTTCAATTTCCAACTGTCCTCTGAGTGGAAACGCAGGTTCTATCGCTTTTACATTAACCATGACAAACTGATCTTGGGTATGTGCCATAGAGCTAAATATAGTGACATTGGTTTGTTTTAGATCTAGCTGCTCTGCCCTTTTTTTCCACGACTGTTCGATAGGCTCGTTATTCGACAGAACTAAATCAGCACCTAGCATTTGAGAAGCTTGCAGACTTACTGCATTTTTAACTTGATCGTTACTAAATTTCAGGGCAGTTGTTGCACTGATCGCAAGCGATAGAGCAATAATGAGTAGATATAGACCACCCGTACGAAAACTTTGTAGCAGAAGTGGTTTTAAAAGATTACGCATCATTTAACCACCCTGTACTGTCTTGAGTCGGCCATCATCTAACTCAACATGGCGCTGACAAAGGGTTGCTAAATTACGATCGTGGGTCACTAAAATCAGAGTCGTACCCAACTCTCGGTTTAAATCAAAGAGTAAGCTTTCAATTTCTTGTGCTGTCTGACCATCTAGATTTCCAGTCGGTTCATCGGCAAAAATAATTTGTGGTTCTGCAATGAGAGCTCTCGCAATTGCCACACGTTGTTGTTCGCCACCAGATAAGACTTTAGGCGTTTGTTCAACTTGACGACTCAGCCCTACTCGATGCAACCAATCTAAAGCTTTTTTCTCGGCTGTTTTATAATCAAAATCTTTACGTAATCGTAAAGGTAACATCACATTTTCAAGCGCACTCAACTGAGGCAGAAGTTGAAAAGACTGAAATACAAAACCAATATGCTGCATTCTGATTTGGGCACGTTGTTCCTCTGTTAACTGATGTACAGCTTGACCACACAACCAGACTTCTCCTTCAGACGGTTGATCTAAAGTCGCCAAAATTCCCAGTAAGGTTGATTTACCTGAGCCGGAACGTCCCGTAATTGCTACCTGTTCCCCTTCAAAAATCTCTAAATCAATATCTTTTAAAATCGTAAACTGATTTTGGTTAATCTGAATAGTTTGTGTAACTTGATGGGCAGCAATGATGGGTTGTGGCATGATGTGAAAAGTCCTATGTATTCAGAATCAGGGTCGAAGTACAAATGTTTAAATCTTTTTTGATTGGTTCTAAAAGCATCATGCTCATCTCATTAAGTATGTTGCCTATGCTTGTATCGGCAAAAACTATTTTAATTTTAGGAGATAGTATTAGTGCCGGTTATGGAATTGATCCCAAACAAGGTTGGGTACAATTAATGCAAAAACGCTTAGACCAACAGTATCCCAAACAACACAAAGTGGTCAATGCAAGTGTTAGTGGAGAAACAACAAGCGGCGCTTTAGCCCGATTACCTAAATTATTGCAGACCTATAAGCCGAACGTGGTCGTGATTGAATTAGGTGGAAATGACGGCTTGCGTGGGCAACCACCTCAAATGATTCAAAAAAATCTGGATCAGCTCATTCAATTAAGCCAAAAACAAAAAGCCAAAGTTATTCTTTTTGGTATGAAGATTCCGCCAAATTATGGGGCTGCATATAGCAAAGCTTTTGAAAATAATTATAAAGTCGTAAGCCAAAAATATCAGGTGAAATTGCTTCCGTTTTTTCTAGATGGCGTTGCTGGTCAAAAACAGCTTATGCAAAATGATTTGATTCATCCCAATGCTCAAGCGCAGTCAAAACTACTTAATTTAGCTTACCCATATATAAAAGGTGCCCTATAGGCACCTTTTATCTTTAAATATTCTTTTTAATATGATCAGAAATCAAAAAAAGTAACTTCACCAGTTTCGAGTGAATATTCTGCACCGACAACAATCAACTCACCTTTTGCAATCAGGCTCTCTAACACCGCTGAACCATGGCGTAATTGATTTACCGAAGCAAAAACGTTTGAACGCACCGCATGACATGATAATTTTTTCAAATCATTTTTTAAATCAGTCTGCATTAAAATTTCAACTGATGGACGAACGCGGTTCACAATCGACATTAGGTTAGATGATGGAGGGTGATCAGGATTCATTAACGTATCAATTGTCGCCTGAATTGCGCCACAATGACTGTGTCCTAATACGACTACAACCGGGCAGTCATAACGCTCTGCTGCGAACTCGACACTACCGACTTGTGAAGGTGCAACCACATTACCAGCAACACGGATTACAAATAAATCACCAAGACCTTGGTCAAATACCATCTCTGCTGGAACACGAGAATCTGAGCAGCCAAGTACAATTGCAAATGGATTTTGATCCTTTGCCATTTCAGCGCGTTCTTGATGAGATAAGGTTTTTGCAAGGGAAGTATTTCCATTTACAAATCGTTGATTACCGGCTTTCAGACGATCTAAAACTTCTTGCGCAGTAGGCATTTTATATTTCCATTGTTTTTTCAAGGTTGGAAATCATTTTAATGTGTCAAAATTTGAATGTCACTGACAAAAAATAAATCCTTTTCTATGAAAAAATTTAAAAATACTTAACTTGTTTTAATGAAGAGCTCACTGCACATTCGCTACTGTTTAGTGAAAAAATAGACATACTTTGGTTCTCGGATTGACTATAATTTTCTTTATTCCAAACATTTGGCAAATGACTCATTGGCAAAGTTTTTCAATAATTTTTCAAACTCGCTTAAGCTTCAAGGATGAAATCTATGACAAGGGTGTCCACATCAATTAAGGCCTCTATGAAAAAAACTGCTACCGCCCTGACTTTGGCTTGTAGCTTATTGTCATTGATGAGTATTTCTCAAACACAGGCAGCCGATAATATTGATGTGACGTTCCAGAATGTTTTACAGCAAGAACGTAGCTGGGCAGGTTTACAAAGTAAAAGCTTAAAAGTCGGTGATGTGACTTGGTCATATAGCGAAGGCGGCTCCACAGCAAAACCGACTTTACTGCTTATTCATGGCCTAGCAGGCAGCCGTGATAACTGGAACCGAGTGGCTCGTTATCTCACCACAAATTATCATGTCATTATTCCCGATTTGCCAGGTAGTGGCGAAACTATCGTTCCACAAGATTTCGATTATTCAGTACCAAATCTTGCTGAAAAGTTACGTCGCTTTGTTGAGGCTGCAAATTTAAAAGGTCCAATTCATATTGCTGGGCACTCACTCGGCGGATCTATTGCCCTACTCTATGCTGGACAATATCCATTTGAAACCAAAAGTCTATTCTTGGTGGATAGCGGCGGTATTTTTCGCTCAGCCAATACAATTTATTTAAAAGATCCTGCTTACCTAAAACAACTTTTAGTGTCTAAAAAAGGTGACTTTAATTATTTATTAAAACAAACCATGTTTAATCCTCCGTTTATTCCTAAAGAGTTTCTTCAAGCTCAAGAAAAGTTGATGATTGATCAAGCACCTCAAACACAAAAACTGGTTGATCAATTGATTGCACTTAATAAAGTCTATACACCAGACTCATTTGCGGTACTTACCAAAACGATCGATGCACCGACGCTCATTTTATGGGGTAAACAAGATAAGATTATTAATGTCGAAGTAGCAAGTGAACTAAAACGGCTTTTAAAGAATGCTCAGCCTCCAGTTATTTTAGAAAATGTAGGCCATATGCCGATTTTGGAAGCTGAACAATTGGTTATGCAACAATATCTACCGTTTTTACTTAAAGTAGAAACAAATCAGTCGTCAAAAACGACCACACCTTAAATAAAACTTCGGACTTGTGAGACCTTATGTCTACCCAACCACTTATTGAAAAACTTATTGAAGCTCATCTAGATTTTTTAGATGAGAAATTTGCTCAGGCTCAGGTGATCCAGCAAGAGTTTGAGCAATTTTATCATTGGTTGGGGAGTCGGCAATTACAGCATCTGTGGACTTTTGAACAAATTCAACAGCTCATTCAAAAGCAGATTTTAGATACGCCTGCTTCTGATTTTCTAACTGAACAAATTGCTGAGCATATTCGCTTTGCATTAATTCATCCTGCAAATGACACCGCAACTATTGAGGATGTTATTCCTGTTTTAACGATTGATAGAATTGCACAATACGTTGCGAGTAAAGAGCAGCACCGTAAAAAGCTCATTAAAACAATTGTGAATAATCCTGCTTTTTCGGCCCTACTCACGCAACTGATTCAGCAAACAATGCATGATTATTTAGATGAATCCATGTCAAAACGCGTACCTGGTGTAGGGCGTTTTATGAAAATGGGGAAATCTGTTTTAGAAACAGTAACCGATTCCAATCTGGACGATACGATTAATCATTATTTGCAAAAGAATATTCTAAAACTCAGCCAAATGAGTGAGCGTGTTTTAAACCAACATTTTGACAATGATAAGCTCTACCATTTTCAGGCAAATGTTTGGCATAAAGTTAAAACTATGCCACTTTCTGTTTTAAAAAATTATGTAGAAACTCAAGACTTATCAAAAACGGTTGGTTTAGGGCATGAAATATGGGATCACATTCGCCAAACTGATTATTTAAAACAACAAGTACATGATGGTATCTATACTTGGTATGTACGTAATCAAGAGCGTAGTTTTGATTTATTGCTCCGTGACCTCAATATTGATGAAAGCTTAGTGCAACATGAACTGACCAAGCTACTTGTACCTGTATTACAGCAGTTAATTACAACAGGACATTTAAGACGCCGTGCCCGTGTTTACTTAGAAAAATTCTATTATTCTGAAAAAGCATTAGATATTTTAAATAGCAAAGGCGCTTAAAGCGCCTTTGTTATTTAACTAATTAAAATTTATAAATAATTCCTAAATTATAACGACGTCCGTCTAAAACATAATTATAAGTTGCCACATCAATGTCTTTATCAAATAAGTTATAAATCCCTGCCGCAACTTGTATTTTGTCAGTCGGTTTATAGTTCATACCAATATCAACCAGTCCATAAGCAGGCTTTCCTTCAGCCATTGACGTTCGGCTTAAATATTCAGAAGTTTTGCTACGGAAATTCAAACGGCTCCACATATTGACTAAGTCATTAATTTGCCAATCTAAAGTGGTATTAAACATATGTTCTGGCATTTCGTTTAAAGGTTGCCCTTTAAATTGACCACTTTTTTGCTCTGTATCTGTATAGGTATAATTGGCATTTAGCTTTAAGTCAGGTGAAATGAGCCAACCAAACGTCGCTTCAACTCCTCTCATATTGGCTTTATCCACATTTGTGCGTTGACTGACAAAATCAAATTTTGTACCTAACCAATCACAATTATAAGTACCTGCATCTCCTGAACAGGTTCTAACTTCTGTAATTTTATCTTTAAATTCACTATTAAAGATCGTTAAGCCAGCATTCAAGTTATCTAAACTATCCCAAGAGAATGAGAGCTCATAGTTTGTACTTTTTTCAGGCTTTAGATCAGGATTACCAACAATTACACCTGCAGAACTGCTTCCTCCTGTAGCTTGTCCCCATTCTGCTACAGTCGCTCTTAATGCAGGTGTTTTATAGCCTGTTGATACACCGCCTTTAATAATCCAGTTATCATTTAAGGTCCATACCCCGTATAGTTTAGGACTGAAATGATCTCCAAATTTTTCGTCCTGATCCATCCGTAATGACATTGTTAAAGTGAAAGGATCAATAATATTCCATGCATCTTCTGCAAATAATGCCCAGCTATAACGATCTAAATTAGAAACAGGTTGTGAGCCACCCACTTTTAATTGGTTACCTAAATCATCTAATTCTTCTTTTAGATAACTTCCGCCCACGCTAAGCGCATGATTTGCAAGTGTGATCTGGTTAAGCGTGTTAAATGTAGTATTTACAGCTTCCATATTTCTAGACGGGTTCTTATTTTCTTCGCGTTGAATATAAGAATGAGTCTTTACAGGACCAATGTCACCACGGTGCGTTAAACTATATTCTGTACGGTAATAGTCTGTTAATGAATCCGCTGGTGGATTACGACCAGTTTGAATTGGTGAAACTGTTTTACCTATTGTGGCATTACGATTTTGGATAGAACGCTGGTATTCAAGCTCGATGGTATGTTGATCATTAGGAGTTAAGCTTAAAGTAGCCCCCCCCGCCCGAATTTTTTGTTTGTTATAACCACCAATAATTTCATCTTCATCTCTTTGTGAAAATGTGCCATTGGCTTTTAAACCAAGTAAATTCTTAATTAAAGGTCCCGACACATAAGTATTGGCTTGGTAAAGATTTCCAGATTTATTATTTTCTTGAATTGTTGTATCTAACTTAACAGAACTGTTCCAAACATCTGCAACTTTTTTAGTGATGATATTAATCACACCACCCATCGCATCCGAACCATATAGGCCCGACATTGGACCACGAATAACCTCAATACGTTCGATACTTTCGATTCCCGGTAACCAACCTTGCTCAATACCTGAATTATCACTATTTGGTCGCACAGAACGTGTATTTACTTTCTTACCATCAACCATAATAACGGTATATGCACTTCCCATCCCACGAATACTGATATCAGATGAGCTTCCACCCCCTGTAACAACTACACCAGGGACATCTTTAAGTGCATCAGTTACATCACGATATGCTTTTTTATTAATTTCATCTTGAGTTAAAACAGAAATCGAAGCTGCTGCTTTTTTTATATTTTGTTCAAAACCACTTGCTGTTACGACAATTTTTTCAAGTTGAGCAACTTCGCTTTCTTTTTCATTCTTTATGGAAGAATCAACTAAAATATTTTCACTTTCAGCGGCATAAGCCGCAGGAAACATTACTGTAAGTACCGAAATTGATAATACAGATTGGAAAATACTCTTCGTCATACCCTACTCCAACATATTAAATTATGAATAAATATTAAGTTTTACTTAAACAAATGTAACAAATTTAAATAAAAAAATAAATAATATTGATAATTATTTTCAATTGTAAGGCTATAAAAAAACCTCATTGCGAGGCTTTTTTATTTCACTTTTCAAATAATTTAATTATTTGAAGTAAGCACCTTCAGCTTGTGTGTGGTCTGTTTGGTCAACCACACGTTGAAGCTCAGGAATGTTCTCTCTTAAAGTAGTTTCTACACCTTGTTTCAAGGTAACATCAATTGCAGAACAACCTTGGCAACCACCACCAAATTTCAATACAGCAGTTAAACCGTGTTCTGGATCATCTTGTACTTCTACCAAGCTACAATTTCCGCCATGCCCTGCAAGACCTGGGTTAATTTCTGCTTGAAGAATGTAAGTAATACGTTCTTCAATCGAAGCATCTGGACCAACACGTGGAACTTTAGAGTTTGGAGCACGGAAAGTGAGCTGACCACCAAAACGGTCCTTGTTGTAATCAATTACGGCATCTAAAAGATAAGGAATAGATGGCGCATCAATATACGCAGGAAAATCAGGATAGTCCTGTTTATAGTCCGTTGGGATCACTTCGTCTGGCGCACTATATGCCATACAGCATTCCGCACGTGGCGTACCCGGATGCTCAACAAAAATTCGAACGCCAATTCCCGGAGTATTTTGCTTCGTTAGTAAATCGTGCAAATACTCTTGTGCAGATGGTGTAATCAAAAGGTTTGGAATTTCTTCTGCAACAGCAGTGTTGGTGTTCTCAGTCGACATAACAATATTCCTCAAGCTGATGCCTTTATATTAACCGAAGATGAGGTGGATTTAAAAAAAATCAACTAAATTTGTCGGATTTATACACAACAGGGTTTCAAGTTAAGTTTTTAATGGCATTATTGAGCTCAGTATTGATCATTTTTTAAATATTTCTTATGTTGCATTTGCCGTTTAACCATACAGTTACTCTTATTATTATTACGGTCATTATTTCTTTACTTGCTTTTAGCAATCAAAATGTAATGAACCGATTGATTTTTTGGCCGCCTGCAATGCAACGTGGACAAATTGATCGATTCATTACTCATGGCTTTATCCATGCCGACGGAACACATCTACTTTTCAACATGATTACCCTGTTTTTCTTTGGCAGTATCATTGAAAGTTTTTACCGCCAATATTTCTATGACATGGGTTTTGTGTTGTTCTATTTAGGTGGCTTAATCTTTGCGATTTTGCCAAGCTATTTACAACATAAAAATGATGCGAATTGGGCCAGCCTAGGTGCCTCAGGTGCTGTTTCAGCAGTTTTATTTGCTTATATTCTGTTTCAGCCATGGAAGCTGATTTTTGTATTCTTCATTCCTGTACCCGCTATTATTTTTGCTATTTTATATGTGGCGTACAGTATTTGGGCTGGTAAGCGTGGTAATAGCAATATTAATCATAGCGCTCATTTGTGGGGTGCAGCTTACGGAATCATCGTAACCATTTTACTTGAACCTAAAGTTATTCCACATTTCTTAGACCAGCTTACTCGCCTTCCTTTTTAAAGCATATAAATCTAAGAAAAGCCCCTTATGGGCTTTTCTTTTTTCTGATTTATTTATCTGCATAAATTCTCAGTCTTTTTTCTGCTTTTCTTTGATCAATTCGTTGTTTTGTTTACAAAAACCATCTGATTAAACTCGTGCCAATTCCTTTAATAATTCAGATGATACAATGAAGTACAAAGCAATTTTATCTAGCCTTTCTATTGCATTATTTAGCTTATCTTTGGCTGGATGTAATGACAATGATAATCAAGAAAATGTTGTAAGCACGCCTAAGCAACCTAATATATTATTTATTATGGCTGATGACTTAGGCTATTCTGATTTAGGAGCTTTTGGTGGTGAAATTCACACCCCTAATATTGATAGTCTGGCTCAAGAAGGACGCCTTTTAACGGATTATCATACTGCCCCGACCTGTTCCCCAACACGCTCTCAACTTATTTCCGGTACTGATCACCATTTAGCTGGTATTGGCGCAATGGCGGAACTCACCCCAGAACATTTGAAGGGACAACCAGGTTACGAGGGATATTTGAATGAACGCTCTCTATCTATCGCACAAGTACTTAAAGACAATGGTTACGGCACGTACATCAGTGGTAAATGGCATTTAGGCTTAACCCCTGAAACCAATGCACATGCAAAAGGTTTTGATCATTCATTTACCTTATTACAAGGTTTAGACCATCATTTTAAACAAGCTCTAAGCGCCTTTAAACGAAATTCAACTTATACAGAAGATGGTGCAGAAGGTTTTGTACGTGGCGGATATGGCAGTGAATCTGGTTTTGATAACTCGTTAGCTAATGTTGGCACACCTACTTCATATCACTATATTGGGCCACGTTGGGCCGAGGTCAGTGCGGCACCTTTCCACTTATGGAAAGATACGGCAGACGAAGGCGCAACGATTGCCCCTGCTATTGTGAAATTACCGAACCAGAAAAAAGCAGAAGAAACCAATCATAGCTTTGCATCGGTACTCGATGTTTTCCCTACCTTACTAGAATATGCTCATATTCCAGTACCTCAAGGCCAATATAACGGTCGTACCATTAATACGCCAACTGGGATTTCATGGAAACCTTTGCTTGAAAACAAAACCAATACTATTCGCCCTGCAAATTTTAGCTTTGCCGATGAGTTACATGGGAGCAAATATGCAAAACAAGGTGAATGGAAAATCGCACTTCAAGGGCGCCCTGAATTAGGCACAGGGACTTGGGAGCTATACAACATTAAATTAGATCGAGGAGAAAGACAAAACGTTGCTCAGCTTTATCCTGCAAAAGTTCAAGAACTTTTATCGGTCTATCAAAAGTATACTGAGAAAAATGCTGTGCAGGAATATAACCCTAAATGAAATTGAAACCCTTTTTAGTCACCACCATCAGCCTGTCTATCATGATAGGCTGTAGCCAATCTTCAAAAGTTTCTGAATCAGCACCCTCAACGCAACAGCAAACCTCTTTAGCTGATTTAGGGTCTATTGAAAAGTGTCAAAACTATACTGGTTTGCCTCAGGGTTCGCTCAAACAACCTACAGCTGGAATGGTTTTAATTGCCGATGGGAATTTTAATTTTGGTTCTGAGAAAGCCTATCCCGACGAACTTAATTTTGGAAAAAAACAGCGCAAAGTCAAAGAATTTTGGATTGACCAAACTGAAGTTACGGTCGCTCAATTTGCAAGTTTTGTAAAAGCAACTGGCTATATTACCGATGCCGAAAAACAAAAGCAGGCCGCTGTTTTTTCACCTGATCCTGATCACCCACAGCAATAGTGGCAGCTAAAATCAGGTTATACATGGAAAACGCCAAACGGCAGTAATGGAGCTATTGCAAATCCTAATGAGCCTGTAAGGTATGTAAGTAAAAATGATGCTGAACATTATGCGGTGTGGCTCGGACGTGATTTACCCACAGAACTAGAATGGGAATATGTAGCTAAAGCCAATTCAAAGACTGATACACCTTTACATCAGGCCCCTACTGATGAACATCAACATCCGCAAGCCAATTACTGGCAAGGTGAGTTCCCTTTTCAAAACCTGAATCAAGATCACTTTAAAGGTGTTGCACCCGTTGGATGTTTTGCATCAAACAATTTCAAACTATTTGATATGATTGGAAATGTATGGGAATGGACGTCATCTCCCTATCAGGGTGCACATGACCAGCATATGGGAAATTATTCTGATTTACGACAACAACAAATCACTAGCACGCAATATGTAATTAAAGGTGGATCTTTTCTTTGTGCACAAAATTATTGTTCACGTTATCGTAGCAGTAGTCGCTATCCTCAGGATTTTGACTTAGCCGCAACACATGTAGGATTTCGAACAATTTTGCGATCTCCTTAATCTCTTCTTAATTAAGCGTATTAAAGATATTTTTTAACCAAAATTAGATCGAAAAACAATCAAAATATTTCTATAGTACAAAGGAGAATGATAAAAAAGTGAGAACAAGATGAAAACTTTACTTCTTTGTGCCGCAGCAATTTTTACAATGTCACTATCAGCATGTGCAGTCCACACGCCCGATGGTAGTATTGTGATTGATCCCGATTCACCTCATCATAACCATCCGGGAGACTTTTGCCCACCAGGACAAGCGAAAAAAGGGCGTTGCTAAGCATAGGCTCTTTTAAAGTAATTTTTAAGTTACTCTAAAGAAATAGAATTCAATCCTGTACTGAATTGAATACTAAAAATGGAGGGTTCCAACCCAAAAATAGATGGGATGAAACTAGAAAATTATGGTGTAAAAAAAGTCACCATATCCCCAAGATTTTTAAAAGACAATCTTACGTTGTCTTCTATCTAGTTTCACCCCAATTCTTTCTTATTCCGTCCGACTTTCCTTATTCCTTAAGAAAAAAGTCCAGTTTTTAATCATTTCTGTATCTCTATTATTGATACATTTTGAACATTTTACCTTCAGGCTAAAACCGATGTATTTGCTTAATACAAAATAAACATTTATGTAACGTAAGTCTATAAAAAGGTTCTAAAAATGTGAAAAAAATTAAGACCAAAATGAGATGAATTTATCATAATAAGTTTCTCTTTCACGTTTCATCACATAAATAATCAATATTATTTTGTCAGTTATTGCCACTCGTTTCCTTTCATTGGCATAGATAATGTATACATCTGTATATTAACCCAGTCGTATAAACGAGATATTTTATGTCCAGCACAAGTCAAGTCGAAGGTCTGCAATTTCCGGTAAACGCCTTAACAAAAAAACAAAGTACATCTCTTACAGGTCAAGAGATTTTGTCGGAGGCCCTATCTATTGTAGATAATAAAACCGCACAACAAGTGTTGAATGAAAAAAACTGGCGAAAAAACTATCCTGTATATTTTAAAGCACTTGTTAAACAAGGGATTTCTAATATCAACAACCCCATTACTATCGCGAAGCAAGGATTGCATAAAGCTCACCATATTTTTGATTATTATCGTGATGGTAAACACTACCTTTTAAAAGATGCCGTTCATATTGCCTCATCCAAGCCGCTTTATACAGTAAAACTTAAAGGTGAAAGTGATGCAGCACCGGAGTGGTATGTTCCTTATAAAGGACAAAAGCTGAGTGGACAAAGCTTACTGGACCAAATTCAACGCTGGGAAGAGACTGGTATTATTGAGCCAAGTCATGCAAAAGCACTTCGTGAAGCTATTGCTCATCCTGAATGGTTCGATTTATCTGACCGTACAATGGTGTTATTTGGTGCAGGCTCCGAAGCAGGACCACTGCCTTGGTTAGCAAAATGGAAAGCGAATATTGTTGCCGTAGATTTACCAAACCCACGAGTTTGGAGCAAAATTTTAAATACGATTCAACAAGGGAATGCTACTCTCATTGCACCAACTGTAGAACAAGTGAATGCATCAGCAAAAGCCTCTGAATTAAAAGATAAGTTGGGAGCAAATTTACTCACCCAATTACCTGAAATTGCACAGTGGTTGGTTCAGTTTCCACAAAAATTAGATTTAGCTGCAATCGCCTATTTAGATGGTGAAAAGCATGTACGTGTTTCCATGGCGATGGATAGCATCATGCAATTCGTGAGCGAGTATAAGCCCGATACAAGCCTTATGTTTATGTGCACGCCAACTGATGTTTATGCAGTACCTAAAGAAGTTGCCGAGGCCGCACAACAAAAATTTAAATCCCGCACAAAAATGCAAAAATTGGCAGTGAAAGGTGTTTCTACGCTTTCGCTCAATCGTTTTTTTCAAG
The DNA here is from genome assembly GCF_031196995.1 of Acinetobacter sp. 12966. NCBI lineage: Bacteria > Pseudomonadati > Pseudomonadota > Gammaproteobacteria > Moraxellales > Moraxellaceae > Acinetobacter > Acinetobacter sp. 12966. Next base: position 47,124 of record NZ_JAVIMC010000065.1, on the reverse strand, counting down.
CACCATACCAAGACTTGATTAAGTGTGAGAATGGCAAAACTTATGGTATTGCAGACTGTTTAGTGGTTGAACAAGGTCCAAACTATGCTTTGGCAAAACGTATTCAACAATGGCGTGCTATTTTGGCCCGCCATCAAGGCCAACGCGTTAGCATTAATATTGCTCCATCGACAACGACCCACTCTGTGACTAAAAATCCATTGTTGAAAGCAGCTTTTAATGGCGCAGAGCTTTTTGATGTAGAAGCATTTAGCCCTGAAACTACCAATGCCATTATGGCAGCACTCTGGATTCATGACTTAAGAAATGAGTCTTCAGTGGCGAATCCTGAAACTGTACTTGATCATCCGCTTGAGCTTATGATGGAAGGTGCCAATCACGGCGGCTTATGGCGTGTCGCTTATTTAGCACGAACTGCCCTGCCTTTTGCCGCAATTTATGGTTTTGCTACCGAAAAACTCCATTTTAGAAAATCATCTAAAAAATAATTTGATTAAAGCCCAATCTTAGAATTGGGCTTTTTCTAAAGTGCCTTTATTTATCTTGAAAGTGCGATAGATATTTTTGCATTTCATCAGATGGCACCATGCCGCCCCCGGTAGCCCATATCACATGATTTGCCTGCTGCAACTGCTCAGCTGTTAACTGGTGTAAAGCCAAGTAAGCAGGAGTCGTCTGAACATAATAGGGCCCCATCATACCTGCTACCGCAGAAGGCTCAAGCTGAATATTCTCAGTTTGATTTAAAAGCGCAATAAGCTCATATAAACGTTGATCATGAATGGTGTAATAGCCATCAATTAACTGTTGCATAGCACGTCCAACAAAACCTGAAGCACGCCCTACCGCAAGCCCGTCTGCCGCAGTAACGTTATCAATGCCAATGTCATTAACTGAAATCTGATCATGCAAACCTGTGTGGACACCAAGTAACATGCACGGCGAATGTGTGGGTTCTGCAAAGATACAATGTACATGCTCACCAAAAGCCAGTTTTAGTCCAAAACTCACCCCACCAGGCCCACCACCGACGCCACACGGCAAATAAACAAATAAGGGGTGTTCAGCATCGACTTTAATTTGTTTTTGCTCAAATTGTTGTTTTAGGTGTATTCCTGCAACGGCATAACCTAAAAATAATGTGGTTGAGTTTTCATCATCAATGAAAAAGCAGTGTGGATCTTGCTCTGCGGCTTTTCGTCCCTCTTCAACAGCTACGCCGTAATCACTAGCATATTCCACAACGTTTACGCCGAGGGAACGTAGTTTGTCTTTTTTCCACTGTCTAGCATCAGCCGACATATGAACAGTGACTCTAAAGCCGAGTTTGGCACTCATAATACCAATCGAAAGCCCAAGGTTGCCTGTAGAACCTACCGCAATTTGATACTTAGAAAAAAATGTTCGAAATGCGTCTTGGTCGAGTTTAATATAATCATCTTCTGGTTTGAGTAGCCCCGCCTGCATGGCAAGTTTTTCTGCATGTGTGAGCACTTCATAAATGCCACCACGTGCTTTTATGGAGCCTGAAATAGGTAAATGACTATCTTTTTTCAGCCAGAATTTTCCATTAAGTTGTACTTGTTTTGCTGAAGAAAGCGCTTGTTGCATATGAGCAATTTCAACAATATCTGATTCAATTTTTCCATGTTGTGCTTGAGTTTCAGGAAATACTTTCGCCAAATAAGGTGCGAAACGCACTAGTCTTGCTTCTGCTTCACTTACGTCCTTAGCAGTTAGTCCAACTTTTTCTAAAGCTTCTTTTAAAGGATATCGATGAGGTGTAAACCAAAATGTCTCTTGATAGGCTTGAAGTGTTTCAATAAGTGGAAATTGTTGTTTTAACTGATCTATTTGAACCGCATTCATAATATATCCTGATATAAAAGTTTAAGCCCAGCCTATAAAGCTGCTTAATGGCCTATAACAACTTATTAATTTATAGATGAATATATATGAAAAATAGTCTCAACTTTAAAAACTAAACAAATAAAAAAGCCACTGTGAACAGTGGCTTTAATTTTTTTAAATGCTTTTATACAAACTGCAAGAATAACCAGTACAAACCACCTGACAAACAGATTGTTGCAGGAAGAGTAAATACCCATGCAGATAAAATTGTTTTAACTGTATTAAAGTTTAAACCTGATTTATTCGCAACCATCGTACCCGCAACAGCACTGTTTAAAACATGCGTTGTTGAAACCGGCATACCTAAACCATCAGCAGCTGCAATTGTACTCATTGCAACAAGTTCAGCAGACATCCCTTGACCATAAGTCATGTGATGCTTACCAATACGCTCACCTACAGTCACAACGATACGTTTCCAACCAACCATTGTGCCTAGGCCAAGTGCTAAAGCAACAGCTACTTTTACCCAAGTCGGAATGTATTGTAAGAATGAATCTAAGCTACTACGATATTCTTTCACAAGTTTTTCTTGTGATTGATCCATTTTTGGTAAAGCATCCGCTTTATCCAAACGCTTAAACGTCGTGGTGCTTAAATACATATCATTACGAATTTCACTAATTGCAGCTTCAGGAATATCTTTTAAGTTGTTATAGCTAGAAACTCGCTCACCCAAGTGGTCAGTCATACTTGCCAATGCAGGCACGACTTCTGGAGTTTGCTGTTTAGTTTGAATATATTTAGTCAGAATAACACGTGCTTTTTCATCAGTTAATTCTGGCTGATTTTGCTTCAACAATACGGCAGTTTGAGAAGAAAGCTGATGAAATGATTGAACTTGTTGTGTATCAAGATTTTTATTTAATGAATAAGCCAATGGCACCAGACCAACCAAAATCAGCATGATGAGTCCCATACCCTTTTGACCGTCATTAGAACCATGTGCAAAACTTACACCTGTACAGGTAAAGATCAAAATTGCACGAATGATTGCTGGTGGTGGTTTATTACCTTCCGGTGGTTGGAATAATTCTACTTGGCGTTTAAAAATAGTTTTAACCAACAAGAATACAATCGCTGCAAAAGCGAAACCAATTAAAGGTGAAAATAATAATGCCTTACCGACTTTAATCACCTGATCCATATCAACACCACTGGTCGTTACGCCGGTCGATGCACTCAATAGATGGTTCATAATGCCCACACCCAAGATTGAACCAATCAAAGTATGAGAGCTAGACGCAGGAATTCCTAAGAACCATGTACCAAGATTCCAAAGAATTGCAGCGAGCAACAATGCAAAAACCATTGCGAAACCTGCACCGCTACCCATATTCATGATCAGTTCAACAGGCAGCAATGCAATAATGCCGTAAGCGACTGCGCCGCTTGCAACCATTACCCCAAGGAAATTACAAAAACCAGCCCACATGACTGCAACTGGTGCTGGTAAAGCATTGGTGTAAATCACTGTTGCCACTGCATTTGCAGTATCGTGGAAGCCATTTACAAACTCAAAGCCTAAAGCAATCAAGAGTGCAGTTGATAAAAGAATAACTGAATAAAGACTCAAAGGTGGTACATGCGCCAAATCCGCACTCACCTGAAATCCAATATAAATAAGTGTTGCAACAATAATCGTCAGAAACACCGGCATAAAAAACTTAGGTGTCGGGACATGTACATTCGTCGATTTGACTTGCAGGTTTGCCGCAAGTTTTGAATCCGAAACAGGGGGTAGATTAGAATTCATGCAGACGGTAAGAGGATAAAAAAATCCTCTGTATTCTTAAATTAAATTATGACAATTATATGACAAAGCAGCGCCTGATGAAGTCAATTTTTCACATTTTGACCTCATTTGATGCACCTTTCCTCTATGATTTTTATTATTTTATTTAAATACAATAATTTACATAAATCCCCACCCATCTATTTTATGACTATTTTTGAAGCAAAAATATCTAAAAAATTACCTAAACGACTACTTTTTAAACACCGCAACTGTCATAAAACCGAATATTGGAGATGAAATATTTCAATATCATGATCATTTTATGAATATTTGATGAAAAAACAGTCTTCATTTGTCATAAAAGCCGTTTTTTAATGAATCTATTACAGTGAATGATGGGTCGTTATAGATCATCAATTGCGCAACTATTCTGTTACAATAGCGCCGCATTTTTAAATTCATATAAAAGATCGGGGTTTTCTATGTCTACGCTTGCCACCCTAAAAGCGCTTCTTGCTAAACGCATTCTGATTATTGATGGTGCAATGGGAACTATGATCCAGCGCCATAAATTGGAAGAAGCTGACTACCGTGGTAAGCGTTTTGCCGATTGGGCACATGACTTAAAAGGTAACAATGACCTTTTGGTTCTGACACAACCTCAAATCATTCAAGGTATTCATGAAGCTTATCTTGATGCTGGTGCAGACATTATTGAAACCAACAGCTTTAACGGCACGCGTGTTTCTATGTCTGATTACCACATGAAAGATCTTGTTCCAGAGATTAACCGTGAAGCAGCACGTTTAGCCAAAGCAGCCTGTGAGAAGTATTCGACTCCAGATAAGCCGCGTTTTGTTGCAGGCGTGCTTGGGCCAACATCGCGTACTTGTTCCATTTCACCGAATGTAAATGACCCTGCCTTTCGTAACATTACCTTTGATGAGCTAAAAGAAAACTATATTGAAGCGACTCATGCGTTGATTGAAGGCGGTGCAGATATCATTTTGATTGAAACCGTATTTGACACATTAAACTGTAAAGCTGCGATTTTTGCGGTAAAAGAAGTCTTTAAACAGATTGGTCGCGAATTACCAATTATGATTTCAGGGACCATTACCGATGCATCGGGTCGTACCTTAACAGGTCAAACTGCGGAAGCGTTCTGGAACTCTGTACGTCATGGTGACTTGCTATCGATTGGTTTTAACTGTGCGCTTGGTGCAGATGCCATGCGTCCTCACGTAAAAACCATTTCCGATGTAGCTGATACGTTTGTTTCAGCGCACCCAAATGCAGGCTTACCAAATGCTTTTGGTGAATATGATGAAACACCAGAGCAAACTGCGGCATTCTTAAAAGAATTTGCAGAAAGCGGTTTAATTAATATTACTGGTGGTTGCTGTGGTACAACACCTGATCATATCCGTGCGATTGCCAATGCGGTAAAAGATATTGCCCCTCGTCAAGTTCCTGAAACTGTACCTGCATGCCGTTTGAGTGGTTTAGAACCATTTAATATTTATGATGACTCATTGTTCGTTAACGTGGGTGAACGTACTAACGTTACAGGTTCGAAAAAATTCTTACGCTTAATCCGTGAGGAATACTTTGCTGAAGCTTTAGAAGTTGCACAGCAACAAGTGGAAGCTGGCGCACAGATTATCGACATTAATATGGATGAAGGGATGCTCGATTCGCAAAATGCGATGGTGCATTTCTTAAACCTTGTGGCTTCTGAGCCAGATATTTCACGTGTGCCAATCATGATTGACTCATCAAAATGGGAAATCATTGAAGCTGGCTTAAAATGTGTACAAGGTAAACCTGTAGTTAACTCAATTTCTTTAAAAGAAGGTTATGACGAGTTTGTAGAAAAAGCTCGCCTGTGCCGTCAATATGGTGCTGCGATTATTGTCATGGCATTTGACGAAACAGGTCAGGCCGACACTGCTGCACGTAAGCGTGAAATCTGTAAACGCTCATATGACATTTTGGTTAACGATGTAGGCTTCCCTGCTGAAGATATTATTTTTGACCCGAACGTGTTTGCAGTAGCAACAGGTATTGAAGAGCACAATAACTATGGCGTCGATTTTATTGAGGCCACAGGTTGGATTAAACAAAACTTACCTCACGCCATGATTTCTGGTGGTGTATCGAACGTTTCGTTCTCATTCCGTGGTAACGAGCCTGTTCGTGAAGCCATTCACTCTGTGTTCTTGTACCATGCCATCAAGCAAGGCATGACCATGGGTATTGTGAATGCTGGCCAAATGGCAATTTATGATGATATTCCAGCCGAGCTAAAACAAGCAGTTGAAGATGTCATCTTAAACCAAAACCAAGGTGAGTCTGGTCAAGCTGCGACTGAAAAATTGCTTGAAGTAGCAGAAAAATACCGCGGACAAGGCGGTGCTACCAAAGAAGCCGAGAACCTTGAATGGCGTAATGAGTCAGTCGAAAAACGTCTTGAATACGCTTTAGTTAAAGGTATTACCACTTACATTGATGAAGATACCGAAGAAGCTCGCCTCAAAGCCAAACGTCCTTTAGATGTGATTGAAGGCGCTTTGATGGACGGTATGAACGTGGTTGGTGACTTGTTCGGGTCAGGCAAAATGTTCTTACCACAAGTTGTAAAATCTGCCCGAGTCATGAAACAAGCAGTGGCTTGGCTCAACCCGTATATTGAAGCTGAAAAAACAGGTAGCCAATCTAAAGGTAAAGTCCTGATGGCAACTGTTAAAGGTGACGTACACGATATTGGTAAGAATATTGTAGGGGTTGTACTTGGCTGTAATGGTTACGACATTGTTGACCTTGGCGTAATGGTACCAGCAGAAAAAATTCTGCAAACTGCTATTGATGAAAAATGTGACATCATTGGCTTGTCAGGTCTGATTACTCCATCTTTAGATGAGATGGTCTTTGTTGCGAAAGAAATGCAACGCAAAGGCTTTAACATTCCTTTATTGATTGGTGGCGCGACTACTTCTAAAGCACACACAGCAGTAAAAATTGATCCTCAGTACCAAAACGATGCTGTGATTTATGTGGCAGATGCTTCACGTGCTGTGGGTGTTGCAACGACCCTGCTTTCTAAAGAAATGCGTGGAAACTTTATTGCAGAACACCGTGCTGAATATGCCAAGATTCGTGAGCGATTAGCCAACAAACAGCCAAAAGCTGCAAAATTGACCTATGCTGAGTCAGTTGAAAACGGTTTTAAACTTGACGAAAGCTATGTACCACCAAAACCAAATCTTTTGGGAACACAAGTCCTCACCAACTACCCTCTTGCAACGCTTGTAGAGTATTTTGACTGGACACCATTCTTCATTTCTTGGAGCTTGGCAGGTAAATTCCCGAAAATTTTAGAAGATGAAGTGGTGGGTGAAGCTGCAACAGATTTGTACAACCAAGCTCAAGCAATGTTGAAAGATATTATAGACAACAACCGTTTTGATGCTCGTGCTGTATTCGGTATGTTCCCTGCACAGCGAACTGACGCAGACACAGTGAGCGTATTTGATGAAGCGGGTCAAAATGTTACGCATACTTTTGAGCACTTACGTCAGCAATCTGACAAAGTGACAGGTAAACCAAACTTATCTTTGGCAGATTACATTCGTAAGGACCGTGAGCAACAAGACTACTTAGGCGGATTCACTGTATCTATTTTTGGTGCAGAAGAACTGGCAAATGAATACAAAGCTAAAGGTGATGACTACTCTGCAATTTTAGTTCAATCACTGGCTGACCGTTTTGCTGAAGCTTTTGCAGAACACTTGCATGAACGCATTCGTAAAGAGTTCTGGGGTTATAAAGCTGACGAACAGCTCAGCAATGAAGAACTGATTAAAGAGAAATATGTCGGTATTCGCCCTGCACCGGGCTACCCTGCTTGCCCTGAGCACTCTGAAAAAGCAGTATTGTTTGACTGGTTGGGTTCTACCGATAAAATCGGTACCAAACTGACTGAGCACTTCGCAATGATGCCGCCATCTTCGGTGAGTGGTTTCTATTATTCGCATCCTCAAAGCGAATACTTTAACGTGGGCAAGATCTCTCAAGACCAACTTGAAGATTATGCAAAACGTAAAGGTTGGACACTGGATGAAGCGAAACGTTGGTTAGCGCCGAATTTAGATGATTCGATTGCTTAAGTTGATATAAATAAACCTGATTAAAAAATAGGGCGTGAAGGAAATCCATCACGCCCTTTTCAATTTGAAAATTTAATCTTTTACTTCAAATGTACCTTAATCTTCTCTTTAACTGCTTCAGTTGAAATACCATAGCGATCATGCAAAGTGGGCAATGCCCCTGCATCTAAAAATGCATCTGGCAAACCAATCATGTCAAAACGAGGATGTTGTCCATTTCTTAGAAATAGTGAGCCGACTGCTTCGCCTAACCCACCAATCACTGAATGATTTTTGGCCGTTAAAACAGGTCGGCCACCTGATGAGTTAGCGGATTGAGAAAGTAATTATTAAATGATTTGAATTTCCTTAACTCTTAAGTGATGCATCATCTCTCGAACAAATACAAAGTAGGTAAAAATATAAAGCTGATTTGGAGCCACTTGGTTTGTATAGTAACTTAAATGTTCAATAAAACCATTAAATCCATGCTCAAGCTCAGTACGGCTGATTTGCTTTTTAGCATTAAAAAATAACTGACTCAGTTGTGTCATAACAGCATCAGACGTAACAGCTACACCACTTATATTTAAATTTCTGAGGGGCTGCGACTCGATGATTTCTTCAATAAAATAAATCATCTTTTCAATCGCAAGCTCATCAATAACACCATTGCTAATACTTTTTGAATTAATAAAACCTAAGCCCTGCTCAAGGTGAAGGTGTTGGCTATCTAAATCAAACGAGAGACTATTTAGACCAAGCGAAAATTTTAAAACCGAGTCGGGATGAATCATAAAAATAGCTTACCGTTGAGTTTTACTCATAAGATTAATTTCTTTATAACCTTAAATTGTGCAAGTTTGTTCAATATTTAGAGTTAATGGCACTAAGCATCATTAACACTATCTATAATAAAAACCTCTTTAAAAAGATGAAAAATCAATCTTATATTCATCCAATCCTACGATTAAAAAATAGAGTATAAACATGAAAAATTTAGCAATTTTAGGTATTACGATTTATAGCTTTGCACAACTTACCAATGCAGCCACATTAAATGTAAAACCATATGGTACGACTCAAGACGGTCAAAAAGTTGATTTATACACCATGAGCAATAACAAAGGAGTCTCGGTATCTTTTATTAGCTTCGGTGGTGTAATTACACAGATTTTGACTCCCGATGCACAAGGCAAACAAAATAATATTGTTTTGGGCTTTGATGATCTAAAAGGTTATGAAGTCACTGATACCAAGGAAGGCATTCATTTTGGCGGATTAATTGGTCGTTATGCGAACCGTATTGGCAATGCTAAATTTAACTTAGATGGAAAAACGTATAACCTTGAAAAAAATAATGGGCCGAATTCATTACATAGCGGTAATCCCGGTTTTGATAAACGTGTTTGGCAAGTTAAGCCCCTCGTTTCTAAAGGTGAAACCGTTAAAGCTTCTCTTAAGTTAACCAGTCCAAATGGTGATCAAGGTTTTCCCGGAAAATTAGATGTAGAAGTGATCTACAGTCTTTCAGATCAAAATGAATTCCAGATCGAATATAAAGCCAAAACTGATCAACCGACAGTCGTCAACCTTACCAACCACAGTTATTTCAACTTATCAGGCGCTGGCAATAACCCTTATGGCGTGCTAGATCATGTAGTACAACTCAATGCAGACCGTATATTGGTAACCGATCAAAACTCTTTACCCACAGGTGAAATAGCTTCGGTTGCAGGTACACCTTTTGATTTTCGGACACCTAAAGCAATCGTAAAAGATATTCGAGCGAATAATCAGCAATTGGCCTATGGATATGGCTATGACCAAACTTGGGTAATTAATCAAAAGTCTCAAGGGAAACTCAATCTTGCAGCTATTGTGGTTGACCCAAAATCTAAACGAACCATGCAGGTTTTAACCACTGAACCAAGCGTTCAAATGTATACAGCCAATCATTTACTCGGAAATGTTACTGGTGCAAATGGCGTACTCTATCGACAAGCAGATGCGCTAGCATTAGAAACACAGCATTTTCCAGATAGCCCGAATCAATCAGCTTTCCCTTCTACACGTTTAAACCCAAATCAAACTTATAACAGTGTCACCGTATTTAAGTTTGGTGTTCAAAAATAATCTTTTCAATGAGGCTAGGTTCATATTACAAAGACTCTCAGCTAAATATGGCTGAGAGTCTTTTCATTTATTTTACTTTTGTGTTGGGTAAAAATGCAGTTGCAAAACCAAGTAATGGCAACAATGAACATAAACCAAATACCCATTCAATGCCGTTAATATCGGCTAAATGTCCTAACCCAGCTGCGGCAATACCACTTACCCCAAACATCAGACCAAACATTAAACCTGCAATCATACCCACACGGCCCGGAACAGCTTCTTGTGCGTAAACTACCATTGCAGCAAAAGCCGATGACAACACTAAACCTGCAATAATTGAGAAAACTGTTGTCCAAAATAGGTTTGCAAACGGCATCATTAATGCAAACGGCGCCATACCAACAAATGAAACCCATATCACAGCTTTACGGCCAATTTTGTCACCAATTGGGCCACCTGCAAATGTACCTAAAGCAACGGCTGCCAAAAAGGCAAACAAATGCAACTGAGCTGTTTGAATGCTGATATGGAACTTTTGAATTAAGTAAAAGGTAAAGTAGTTACTAATGCTAGCAATGTAGGTAAATTTAGCAAACATCAACACACTAATTGTGCTCAAAGCAATAATCAGCTTACGGCCATGCAATTTACTATGTGCTTGAGTTGCACGTGCAGCTACCTGATTTTTAGCATGACTCACAGTCCAACGGCTTACGCCAAATAAAACCCAAATCGCCAAAAGTGCAAATATCACTAAGCCGGCAACTGCATGCTGTCCAAATGGAACAATCAGTAAAGCTGCTAATAATGGACCAATGGCTGTCCCGGTGTTTCCGCCCACCTGAAAAGTCGACTGTGCTGTACCGAAGCGCCCACCCGATGCCATTCGTGCCACCCGCGAAGCCTCTGGATGAAAGGTTGCAGACCCAACCCCGATGAGGGCAGATGCACATAACAACACTGCAAAACTTGGTGAAAATGCTAACAAGATAATGCCGCAGAATGTGACAACCATTCCGAGTGGGAGAAGATATGGTTTTGGATATTTATCGGTATAAAGTCCAATCCAAGGCTGTAGCAGTGAACCTGTAATTTGATATACAAACGAGATCAGGCCAACTTGGGCAAAACTCAGTGAAAAGTTTGCTTTTAGCATTGGATAGATGGCTGGTAGCACTGCCTGAATTAAATCATTCAGTAAATGTGCGACTGCCACGGCGCCTACAATTTTAATAATCATTCCTTGAGGCTGATCATTTGCAACGGTATTGGCAATACCATCTTTCAATTGTATTGAAGACGTCATACCTGAAAAACTCCAATATTTTTAAATGAGAAGCTTATTGTAAATTGTCGCTTATAAAGTTATCTTCCAATAATCATCGTATAAGTGACAATTTTTAGGATAGTTTATGTCCGATTCTCTTATTCAGTCTGATTTATCTGAACTGGTGATTGGGCTATCTTCCGAGCATTCTTACCGAGAAATCACTCCTACCCATACGCATACACGTGCGCAGTTTTTATATGCGTCCACTGGCAACATTCAGGTGTTTACACCTAATCATGTGTGGATTGTGCCACCCATGTGTGCATTATGGATTCCAGCACATGTAGAGCACAGCGTGATTTCACTGAGTCACGTTAAGTTAAATACGGCGTTGGTTGAAATAAATGCAGCAGCTCTAATGGGACAACATTGCTTTATTATTCGAGTCAGTAACCTGTTACATGAACTTTTGATTCGTTTAAATGAAATTGAACGAGAGGACACTCCAAATACAGCAACCTCTCAAGAGCTTTCCCGTTCTTTACAAATTTTGATTTTTGAAGAAATCCATCGCGCTAATTTGTTGTCTATTCAGATTCCGTGGCCTAAAGACAAAAGACTCTTAAAAATTTGCCAAGAGTTATTACATACTCCTGACCATTCAAAAGATTTAACAGATTGGGCTGATGATATTGGTACGAGCTCTAGAACTTTAATGCGTATGTTCCAAAAAGAAACTGGGCTGTCTTATCGGGCATGGGTACAGCAAATGCATATTGCACTTGCCTTGAGTAAAATCGCGAATGGCGAATCTATTACCCAAATTTCAGAGTCACTGGGGTATACAAACCCCAGCGCATTCAGTGCAATGTTTAAGCGACATCTAGGAAAAACACCTCAGCAGTTTAGAAGTGCCGCGATGTCGCTATAAGTCTTTTTTTTAGTGCGGATCTCATGTTTTTCCAATAAATCATCGAAATCATGATAGACATGAAGTTCTCGATCTTTGGCGGTTCTGGCATGGTCTAAGCGCTGTTCAGGATCAACTAAAACAAGAGTATGACCATCATCAATCAGACGATCTACGCCTTCTAAAAACATACGTTTACCCACATCGTGGATAAGTGAAATCTGGGTTAAATCAATAACGATTGTGCTTTGATCAGTTGTCTCGTCTTGTAAAATACGCAACAACATTTCAGCTTCGGTAAATTTCAATACACCCCGAAGCACATATACACTTAATGATGCATCTTTTCCTGTACGGTAATGACTTTGTACAATGGTCTGGGCAGAAGGCGTACCTTCCATGAGATGTAATCCCATGTCACGAGATAATCGTTCTAAAATATCGATTCCTCGAACACTATGACCATGCTCATCTAGTCGAGGTGAAAAAGCAGCAATACTGACCTGACCCGGCAGCACACCCAAAATCCCCCCAGCTACACCGCTTTTAGCAGGAATACCTACAGTTGAAAGCCAGTCACCCGCAGCATCATACATACCACAGCTCATCATGACACTGAGGACTTGTCTAACTACAGATCGGTTTAATAGGCGTTTTCCAGTTCTAGGGTCGACCCCGCCATTGGCAAGTACACTACCCATACGTACCAAATCTTTAACTGTAACCATGATCGCACATTGTCGAATGTAACCATTCACAATATCAACAGGGTCAGTTTCCAAAATCCCCACTGTTCGCAACATATAACCGATCGAAAGATTACGGTAGGCTGTTTTGACTTCCGAATCATAAACAGACTCATCAAAACTTAATTCACGACCAGCAAGCTCGCTCATAAAACGGCGTAGAATTTCTGCGCTATGTAAACCATGCTTGACCTGAATCAAGGAATGTACAGTAATTGCGCCAGAGTTAATCATCGGGTTTTTCGGACGGCCATCTTTACCTAATGAAATTTCATTAAAGGCTTCTCCTGAAGGCTCTACCCCTACTTTAGCAAGTACTGCATCAATGCCAAGCTGTTGTAAAACATAGGCATATACAAATGGTTTTGAAATTGATTGTATGGTGAATTCAACATCATCATCGCCAACCGAATAAATTTCACCATCTACCGTAGACATTGCTAAAGCTAATCGATTTGGGTTTGCATTTGCCAACTCAGGAATATAATCGGCGAGATGACCGCTGTTATCGATGTCACAGGCTTCTATAACATTTGCCAAATATTCTGGGAGAGGGGTTTTCATGGTCAGTAACCTTAAATGAGGAGATTTACAACATCGCGCAAAATTTCAGCACAACCTGCTGATAATATTAAAATTATATCTTTTGTAATGATTTAAATATCACGATATAAGTATTCTAATTCCGATGAGTTATCCTTTTCAAGCTCATTATAGGTTTTTCAAAACTTTAAACTAAAGATTAGATTATTCTTTCTACAAATAAGATCCCATTTAAATGATCGACTTCATGTTGAACAATACGAGCAGGAAAACCATGGAAAATCGTTTCCACCGTCTCGCCCTGAAGTGTTAAATATTTAACCTTAACCATTTCTGCGCGTTCAACTTGCCCCCGCTCGTCTGGCACACTTAAGCAACCTTCTTCACCTAAACAAACTTCATCTGAGAACTCTAAAATCTCAGGATTCACCATGACCACTGCTTCCATTTCAGGTGCATCGGGATAACGTGGGTTTGGACGAGACGCCACAATAATGACGCGTTTAGAGATATACACTTGCGGCGCAGCAATTCCTACCCCATTACGCTCAAGCATTGTCGCATGCATAGCGTCAGCAAGCTGATAAAGCCAATTACTGTTTAACTCATTTGCCGACACAGGGGCCGCAGTCAGTTTCAAAATATCTTCACCACGCTTCGCGACAGGTAAAACTACACTCATCCTTTGACTCTCTCATTAAACTGGCTATAACAAGTTTTATTGTGTCGCTGAACGAAACAAAAGAAAAGCCATTCCTACATCTGTTTTTGTTTCATCTAAAGCGTTTTTTGTTTTAAAGCTTTTTTGATCTGAGCAGGTCCAATCGACGTTGGCATATAGAACAAATTTCCTCCATTTACTTTTACTTCACTTTTCCATTAATATCCAAGCTTCAATTACAACAATTAAGTAAAAAATGGATCAGGAATTAACTTTGCAGGACGCGAACTATCTTAATAAAGAAGATAAACGAACTCTTGCCCTTTCTTCATTGGGTGGAGCTTTAGAGTTTTACGATTTTGTGATTTATGTGTTTTACGCCAAAATCATTTCCGACCTCTTTTTCCCCAGCACACTTAGTCCGTTTTGGGCCATGCTCAATACTTACGGCATTTTTGCAGCAGGTTATTTTTTTAGGCCCTTAGGCGGGGTTGTCATGGCCCATTTTGGTGATTTGGTGGGGCGTAAAAAACTATTTTCGCTTTCTATTTTGCTGATGGCGCTGCCTACCCTGTTTATCGGGATTTTGCCCACTTTTGAAAATATTGGATATTTGGCACCGCTACTTTTATTGCTCATGCGTGTGGTGCAAGGGATTGCGATTGGGGGTGAAATTCCAGCTGCATGGACCTTTGTATCTGAACACGTGCCTGAAAGAAAAATCGGACTAGCAAATGGTTTATTAACTGCCGGACTGTCTTTAGGAATTTTACTAGGTGCGCTCATGTCTTTATGGATTTCACTTAATTTTAGTGAAAGACAAATCCATGACTGGGCATGGCGTATTCCTTTCATTGTGGGTGGTGTTTTTGGACTCGTTGCACTTTATTTAAGAACGTATTTGAAAGAAACCCCTGTGTTTAAAGCCATGCAGGCCCGTAAAGAAATTTCTAAAGAAATGCCTGTAAAACAAGTCTTAAAAACGCATAAAACAGCCGTTGCAATTGGCATGTTATTTACATGGTTTTTAACGGGATGTGTGGTGGTGGTGATTTTAGCCATGCCAAATTTGTTGATTGGTTCATTTGGCTTTGAGCGCGCACAGACTTTTGAAATGCAAAGTGCAGCCATTGTCATGCAAATGGTGGGCTGTATTTTGGCAGGCTATTTTGCTGACCGTTTTGGCTGTGGCAAAGTCATGATGTTTGGTGCACTTGCCGTGGCACTTACAGCGGCAGTTTTTTATAACAGTTTGGGGCACGCGGCACATTCAACCATTTTTGGTTTATATATGTTGTTGGGTCTATGCTCTGGTACTGTCGGCATGGTGTCGAGCAGTATGGTTAAAATGTTCCCAGCGCCTGTGCGTTTCTCGGGCATTTCATTTTCTTATAATTTATCGTATGCAATTGTTGGTGGTATGACCCTGCCTTTAGTGCATTGGCTCAGTCAATATAGTGATATTGGTGCGATGTATTATATTTTCGCGCTAACTATTTTGGCCTTTGTAACTGCCTTTGTGTTTTGGAATAAGTTTGAAAAAAACAGGTATTAAACGCTTTAACTTATTAAATAAAAAACCACGCCTATTACGTGGTTTTTTTAATGCTGCTTATTTTAGAAAGTAAACCCGATATTAAAGTTAATACGGTATAGCCATTTATCACTATTTGGTGAAGTTGCAGAGGTATACCCTGTTGAGTTGGTTGCCCCACCAATAATGTTAGAGTTTTTACCCCAGGTATAATCTGCCCAAACCATAAATGGTGAAGCAATAAACATCATCCCTGTGGTATTCATTTGCGAGTCTGACCAATCATCACGTTTTTTATCGAGATAACTATAATCATTATAAAACTTAATGGCTTTTAGCTTGCCCATATTGGTCACAGGCAACGTATAAGCAAGGTTTAAACTGGCAATGGTTCCTTCCGAAGCAATGAAATAAGCAGGTGTAAAACCATTATTGCCCATTAAAGTCATGTCACTATTTACACCATCCGGATTTTTAGCATCGTATTGATAATGAATGACCGAGCTTTGTAAATTAAAGCGTTTGTAGTTGTTTTCGGTATGCAAACCGACTGCATAATATTTACCGTCTTTATCGGTCACTTTGTTATGTAGCTGAGCGATTGCACCCGAGACACCAAACTCTTGCTTACCGAAATCAGTTTCTAACTTGCGCACAATGCGGGTATTAAACTGATGACGTTTTTCATTTTGATAGGCTTTTTGAGATGGAAATGCATTTCCTGCCAAGTCATCATAAGTTGCACTTTCTGGTGAATAACGCAAGTTAGTCTCTAACATTTGCGGGTAATAACCGAGTTTTACATCCCAATCTTTGTCGTGATAATTCCAGTTAATCCCTGGCGCAATATTGTTGCCATAACCTAAAAAGAATGGGATGTGGTAGGTCCAGCCATTTTGCGGATAGGGATAAATCGTAAATGGTTTATAAACCAAACCTGCTTCAATGCTGTTATTGGCATCTAAGTTATAGCCGACATATGCTTTTTCAATGGACGTTTTCTGTTGGTCTTGAAATAGATAGCTGGCGTTGATATAGGCATCATCAAACTTACCTTTAAGATCTACCCTAAAAATATCAAAATAGAGCTTACCGAAACCACGGTTTGGCCCTTCCCAATCTTCATAGCGTTGATTTAACCGAACCACCCCACCTAACTTTAATGAGTCGGTGCCGTCATCACTTTTCCATTCAAGCAATGAGTCTTTTGCAAATGCATTGACGCTTACCCCCAGCGTAAGCGGTGCAATGAATGCCATGATCAATGAAGTCTTTTTCATCTCTACATCCTTGATTGAGTTCCAGCGTCCTGCTGGAACTTTATTTGTTTTACCTGTAAAACTTCGTTTTTATTGTTTTTTAGACAAAAAAATTTATCTAAAAAAAGGATGGCTTAGCAGCTCCCATCGCATATGTACTAAACCATCCAAACTGGTTAATACAGTTTCTTTTGCGGTGGACCCGCGAAGTTTAATGGTCCAATCGAGTTCATATCGAGCTCAATCACAGTTGGCCCTTCAAATGCAACCGCCTCTTGAATGACAGTTTTAAACTCATCTGCACTACCGACTTTCCAGCTTTTCACACCCATTGATTCGCCAAGAAGTTTGTAGTCTGGCGTATGCAATTCATTGAAATACTGACGACCACCAAAGTAGTTATTTTGAATGCCACGCATTACGCCATAACCACCGTCATTCATAATCATTAAGACCATGTTGGTGTTTTCTTGCACCATAGTTGCAATTTCACCAATACCCAGCATTAAGCCGCCATCGCCGACTAAACCAATTACTTTTTTGTCAGGGTTAGCAACCGAAGCACCAATTGCTGTTGCAAGACCTAAACCAATTGCACCCGCGAGTGAGTGGATGTTTTGGTTTGGTGCTTGTACAGGGAATAAACGACTGCCCCATGTACTACCCGACATGGTGATGTCACGTACAAAAATACCGTCTTGAGGTAAAGCTGCACGCAAGTGATCACAAATTAAAGCGTATTGGTCGATTTGTTTACGCAGCGCATCAATTGCAGCCTGTTTAGCCGCTACTACAGCAGCATCGTAATCAGCATCGATTTTTGAAGTTCCTTGAAGCTGTTCTAACACACGTGTTAAGACATCTTTGGCATCACCACAAATGAAGTTGCTGATTTTGTAATTACGTTGCTGAGCCACTGGGTTGGCATCTACCTGAATAATGTTTTCAGGGAACTCAACCGAATAAGTTTTTGTTTCATTACTACGTAAACGAGAACCCACTACCACCATCAAGTCAGCATCTTTTAATAACTGCTCAACACCTGCTGAGTTATGGAAAGCACCCAAACTACGTGGATGATCATCTGCCAACACCCCACGAGCATGAGTCGATGAAACAACCGGAATACCTGAATCTGCAATTGCTTTCACTTCTGCAACGCTATTTAAAGTTCCACCGCCAATCCAGAAAATCGGACGTTTTGCTTTTTTGATTTCACTGACAAGATGGTCAATTTCAGCTTGCTCTGCCTGTGGTAACTCAAGTGCTTTGACTGGCCCTAAGTTAAGTGGCAAATCAATTTCGGCTGCTTGTACATCAATTGGTAGCTCAACACTTACTGGCCCCATTGGAACTGTAGTTGCAACACGGATGGCTTCACGTATTACACCAATAGCATTGTCTGGGCTGGTAATACGGAACGCTGCTTTGCTTGATGCGCGCAAGAATGTAAGTTGGTCTTTAGTTTCATGGATGAAACTTGCATCACGGTCGAGATATTCACGCTCAACTTGACCTGTTAAATGCAATACAGGGCTACCCGCATTCATTGCTTCAATCAGTGAACCCACTGCATTACCAGCGCCAGCACCCGTACTGGTTAACGCTACACCTAGGCCTTTAAAGCGTGAGTGTGCATCTGCCATAGTAACCGCACCCGCTTCACCACGAGCTGCGACAAAGCGCATTTTTTCACGGCGCCCTACTGCATCGGCAATAGGTAAATTGTGGATGGAAATAACACCATAAATACTATCAACTTGGTGCGCTTCTAAAACTCTTGCGATTGCTTCGCCTACATTTACACGTTCAGTCATGTCTATTCCTCAAAATTTGTTTTCAGTCCTTGAATTTATTAATCGCACCAAGGGTTAGGCTGTTCATTCAGCCCCATATAAATACTCTTTTGTTGCATGTACGATAAAATGCCCAAACGGCCTTTTTCGCGTCCGATTCCACTGTCTTTAAAGCCACCAAACGGCGCACTAATCGAGAATTTTTTGTAGGTATTAATCCATACCGTTCCCACTTCTAAGGCACGTGCAATACGCCAAGCTTTGCGATAGCTTTCAGTCCAGATACCTGCAGCAAGGCCAAAACAACTGTCATTGGCTTGGGCAATTAAATCTTGCTCGTTGTCATATTTCATAACGACTAAAACAGGGCCAAAAATTTCTTCCTGACAGGTTTGAGCACTGTTATTTAAGCCCGTAATAATGGTCGGTAAGTAATAGCTTCCTTTGGCATAGTCACCAGTCGTAAGCGCTTCACCACCAATTAGAACTTGACCACCTTCGCTTTTAGCAAGCTGCACATAGCGGTCAACTGACTGCAAATGTTTGTCATTGACCAGTGGCCCTAAATGCACACCCGCTTGTTCCGGATGGCCCACACGTAAGCCTTTGGTAATTTCAACCAAACGCGTTAAAAACTGATCGTAAAGACTGCTATGAATAAACAAGCGAGAACCTGCGATACACGCTTGGCCTGCCGAGCTAAAAATACCGTACGCGACACCTTTAGCTGCCAGTTCGACATCTGCATCTGGCAAAACGATAGTTGGTGACTTACCACCTAACTCAAGCGAAGTAGTAATCAGTTTATCTGCGGCAATGTGTGCCAAATGACGCCCCGTGGTTGTTCCACCTGTAAAAGAAATTTTACGAACCAAGGGATGTTGAGCAATGGCATCACCAATCACAGAACCACGCCCCACTAACACACTGAGTAAGCCTTTTGGTAAACCTGCTTCTTCAAAAATTTTGGCAAGCTCTAAAGCAATCAGTGAAGTTGCTTCTGCTGGTTTTAAAACCACGGCATTTCCTGCTGCCAAAGCTGGAGCAAGCTTTTGAACTTCACTCGCAATTGGAGAGTTCCAAGGGGTAATAGCTGCCACAACGCCCACAGGTTCATGCACACTCATGGTCATAAAATCTGGAGCACGTTGAGTAGTGAGCTCATCATTCAACGTTTCACATGCTGCTGCAACATAACGTGCAGTCGCCGCCGCGCTCATCACCAAACCGCGAGTTTCGGTTAAAGGCTTACCATTATCGCGGGTTTGTAATTTCGCTAATTCGTCTACACGCGCTTCAATAATGTCTGCAACTTTGTAGAGAATACGTGCGCGCTCATGCGGCAAACTGTTTCTCCAGCTCGGTTGACGCCAAGCCTGATCCGCTTTTTCAATTGCTTCATTTACATCTTCAAGCGTTGCTGTTGAAAGCTCAGCGTTTACCGACTGATCTGCCGGAAACAGGCTTTGAATGACTGCACCACGGCCTAATCGCCATTCACCTGCAATATAAATTTCCTTTGCCATGATCAAATCCTTCTTAAATCTGTATTGCTTCTACACTGTTGCGACAAGCACGAATCACGCTAAGCGCAGCCAAAGTTGATGTTTTCGGGTTACTTGGTAACGGCACGCCCACCAGTTCAATAGTCATTTGCCCAAAGCCACCTTCTGCCACAATGGTGTGTTTGTTTTTGTTGATGGTTGGATCAACAGTTAACTCAACCATGGTTTCATCCATACCAAGTCCTGCAAGTGCAATGGTTGCTGCAACGTTGGCATTCGCTGGAAATTTCATGGCAGCTTCACGCGCAGTTCCTGTGAAAAAAACTGTAGCTTCAGCAACATGGTCTAGATCGACCAATTGCTCTGCATAACTACCTTTCCAACTTTTTGGACTTTTGCAGCCTTTGTAAGTGACTTTTTGCAAACCACCTTCTTTGGCCGCAGAAATACCGTCAATGCCTGCGATAGCCCCTGCAAGTAAATGCAGATGGGCATCATTTTTTTCGGCAGTTTGTTTAAGCTGAATTAAAAACTCGTTATCAGCCAAAGTACCCACCGAAATCAGACCAATGGTCCAGCCTTTCGCTAAAACTTTTTGAGCATGCTCTTTTACTGCTGCTTGACCTGCCACCTCAATGACATAGTCTGGGGTACCATCACATTGCTCAATATCTGAAATTACTTGAATGTCAGAAGAGACTTGTGACTGCACTTTTTCAATGCTGCGAGATGGCACGACAATCCACTTGAGTTGCAGATCTTGAGGCAAGTGGGCATACACTTCTGCTGCCATTGCGCCAAAACCAATCATCATCAACTTTTTCATGACAGCACCTAATATTTATAAATGTTTGTTAAAACCACCTGAGACATCTATTGCCGAACCTGTGGTGTAAGATGCCAATGGTGATGCCAAGAAAACTAAAGCACGTGCAGGCTCTTCTGGACGGCCTAAACGCTGCATAGGAATGCCACGATTTTTTGCGATATTGCCTGTCCATTCTTCCCATGACAGATTTAAATCTGAACGGGTTTCATAACGGCGTTTCCACTGCGCAGATTCCACCATTCCGAGTAAAATCGAGTTCACACGAACACCATATTGAGTAAACTCATGAGCCAACGAATGGGTTAAGTTCAACAGTGCAGCGCGTGCAGATGAAGTCGCAATCATGTGCGGTTCCGGTTGTAGTGCCAGTAACGAGTTCACATTGGTAATTGAGGCATTTGCCGACTGTTTTAAGTCGTCAAGAAAAGCCCGTACCGGATGTAAAACACTGAAATATTTCAGCTCGATTTCTTTCATCCAGTCTTCATCTTGTGTGTTTTCAAAATTTGAAACACGGCCTTGCCCAGCATTATTAATGAGCATGTCCACATTGCCCAAATTGAGTTTGACGTCTTTGGCAAATTGCTGAACTTCTTCTTTTTTCAACACATTACATGCTTTGGTAAAAATATTGGCATGTGGAAATTTTTCTAAAATATAGTGCTTAGAAGCATTTAAACGTTCTTCATCGCGACCACACCAAGCAACTTTTGCACCCTCTGCAACTAGTATTTCAACAGCAGCCAGCCCAATCCCAGATGAGCCACCGGTAACAACTGCAACTTTTCCTTCAACTTGGAAGCTCATAATCCTTAATCTCTCTTACGATTGTTCCTGAATCGTCAACATAATTTGGTTAAATGCTTGCGGTTGGTCGACATAACTTAAATGTCCTGCATCCTCTATGACGAAGCGCTGTTCCAACTGCAATTCCTGAGCAAGCTCTTGTATACCTAACGCAGGAGTGATTTGATCTTGCTGCCCTGCAATGACTGTGCATGGGACTTTTAAATTGGTTAAGTAATTACGTATTTCGTCATATGCCAGTAAGTACGATGCATGGGTGAAACCTTTTAGGGTCAACTGCTGCATCACCTCTGAAACTAAAGCTAAGGCTTGTGGTTCTTGTTTATAAATCAAATGAGGTCCACGGCTTTCGGCCATTCCTTTAGCACCGAGTTCTTTCAACATTTTTGGTCTTTTTTCAAAAACCTGAATTTGTGTTTGCTCATCGTGGCGTTGGTAGCCTTGAGCTAAGTTAGCAACAACCAAGTGTTCCACTCGCTCTGGGTAAAGTGCAGCAAATGCACTGGCCTGTAAGGCACCTAATGAGTGTCCGACCACAATTGCTTTTTCAATTTTTAAAACATCAAACAATGCTGCCAAACGCTTTGCGTAATCAGTAGCATTGGGCTGATCAGTTAAAAGTTCATCTGATTTGCCATAGCCCGGTGCGTCCCAGGCAATGACATGAAAATGATGAGACAGCACTTCAAGTTGGTTTACCCATGAAGCAGAACCTGAACTAATGCCATGCAACAGTACAAGGTACTCACCCTGACCGGCTTCCCGATAGGCTTGCTGCTGGCCTTGAACAGTAACGGTTTTCACCGGAAATTCTGCTAACTTTTCAATGAGTGTCATCATTTTCAATTCTTTCCTTCATTCACTTCATCAAACAATTAACGTTTGATTTGAGACAATGGATGCTCTGGTGGATAGTTCGGAATGGTTGGTTTACCTGTTCCTAACATCACACACATCAAGGCATCTTCTTGACCTGGGTTAAATAGACCACGGTAAATACCCGGTGGAATTGAAATCAGGTCACGCTCTTTTAAACGGGTCTGGAATTTCTCGCCGTTATGCTCAATAAACAAATCAATTTCGCCGCGAAGCATAAAGAACACTTCTTCAACATCGTGGTGAATGTGCAAAGGACCTTCACACTGTGGTGGTAGAACCATGGTTGAAAACGTGAAGTTTTCTGCTGGTACAGTGTTACCGTCATTTGCAACACCTGTTGCACCCGTGCCCATGTAACGCATTTGTGCACGGCGATATTTCGGGTCGTAATCTGCTTGGAACTTCAAAGCATCAAAGTCATATTTACGTGTCTCAAAGCGAGCAATACGTGTGTTTAACCAATCTTCTAAAGAAGCACCCTCTGGTTGTGCCCACGATTCGAATTGTTGTGTAGTCATTTTTTAAACTCCTATACAGTGAATTAATAACGTTTTAAAAGAGGAACCAAGAACAACGACCCGATGACAGCGACAGCAGCCAAGAAGGTAATTCCTAAATTAAAACTGTGTGTTTGCATCACGATGTAACCGATAAGAACAGGCGCAATTGCACTTGCAAAATTACCTAAGCCGTTAAATATTCCACCCGCAGTCGCCCCTACATTTGAGGTCGTGACTCTTGCAAGCAGAGCAAATACAGCTGCTACTCCAAAACCCCATGCCATAGCACTTAAAGACATGGCAGCAATAATCAATAATGGCTCAGTCATAATGACCATCACATACATGAAGATGCCCGCGAGTAATAAACCGCTAAATACTTGAATTGCGCGGCGGCCTAACTTGTCAGATAAAAACGCACCGATAATTTCGCCAATTAACATGGCAATGAATGGAAAACTTGAATACATCCCAAACTCTTTGAGATTGAATCCTTTGTCTTGCATTAAGTAAGAAGGAACCCAGCTGTTTAAGCCCCACAAATACGTCATCAACGCAATGTTAAAGAGACAAACCAGCCAGAATGCGCTGTTGCTGAGCAGCAATTTAGTATTGGCAATGTGACCTTTGAAATTAGTGCGTTTACTCTCGCCCTCAATTTCGACAGTTTTCTTGAGCTGCAAGTTACGCAGACCAAAAACAATGCTAAAAATGGCAATCAGGGTTAGCGCAGCCATCACAAAAAAAGTGGTGTGCCAGTCGTGGTGAGCTAAAACATTTGCAGTGATCGGGAACCCAAGGAATGCACCTATCGGTGTTCCAAGTAAGAACATGGTAGAAGCACGTGCCTGCTGACGGTCCGTATAAGTCTGCTTAACAATGGTGTATGCCAAGGCAAATAACGGGCCTTCTGCTAAACCAAGCAGTACACGTAAAACCAGCATGCCTGAATAACTAGTGGTGAACCCCATACAGAACATGAGTACGCCCCACGACGTTACGCTCCAGAACAGCATTTTCTTTGGGTTAAAGATGTCACCCAAAAAGCTCAGAAAGACTGATGAAAAACCATAAGCAAGTAAGAAACTTGTCATGAGCCATCCGAGCTTGGCCTTATCTTCAGCAATTCCCATTGCACTTTGAAAATGAGGATCTGAAAATAAAACCGCAATACTAATCTTGTCGAAAAACGCCAGTACCACACACACCATAAGGACAAAAGCAGGTACCCAATGCTTCAATCCACTTTTTTCTTCATTACTCATGTGTCATTCCTTCGATTTGGTAATGAGAACCAGATTTAATGTTTACGGTTTTAACTTCATGACATTAAATTCAGCATCTGCTAATAGTTTTGGATCTAAAACGGTGTTAGCTTGCATCCAACGTTTTGCCAGTTTGACCAGTTTAGAATCATTAATGGCAATCATGTTGAGCAAACGATTTTCATGGTCCAGATATAAATAGCTCACCTGATCTTCACCACCTTGGCGAATCACCACTTCTTTGGTTTTTTCAGGTTGATACGTACCTAAAATCTGGATATTAAAGTGATATTGATCTGACCAAAGCCATGGAATATCGGTATATTCAGTTTCAATGCCGAGCATCGACTTTGCTGCTGCAATCGCCTGATTTTGTGCATTTGCCCAAGACTGAATGCAATAACCCAAACCCGGATGAATCGCGACATCACCTGCGGCATAAATGTTTTGATCTGAAGTTTGTCCAAAACAATTCACCACAATGCCATCTTTCACATCGAGACCAGCATGTACACCTAACTCTTTGGCAATCTCAGCGCCTGCACCTACCACGACACAGTCAAATAACTGACTATTTTGTGGGTGATTCACCACTTCAACTTTTTGATATGGCGCTTCAACTAAATGAAGACTCTTGCTGTCTAAATGAATTTTTGTACCTTGAGTTTCATGCATATTTTTTAAAAATGCAGAAACTTCTGGACTCACGCTTCTTGCACATAAACGATCGCCATATTCAAATATATGAACATCTTTACCTTGCTTACGTGCAGTTGCAGCAATTTCTAAACCAATCCAGCCACCGCCAATCACAGCGACATTTTTTGCATTCTTTAAAATTTCAGCCAAACGTTCACAATCATGCACATTGCGTAAAGTCACAACATTTGGAATGAACTGCCATGTATTGACGGGTACACGCGCACGGCTTCCAGTTGCGATCAGCAATTTGTCATACGGCAAAACCTGACCACTTTCTAAATGAACCTGTTTTTGCTCACGATCGACTTTTGTCGCAATTTCTGGTTTATGCCATTGAACGTTGAACTCTTGAACCTGTTCAGGAGAGAACAGATTCAAACTTTCATACGTTGCTTCTTTTGAAAGTACTTGCTTAGACAGTGGCGGACGCTCATAAAACACTTGATCTTCATTTGAAACCACGTGAATTTCGCCCACATACCCATTTTGACGCAAGGTACTTACTGCCCAACCCGCTGCCTGTCCGGCACCTACAATTACGATCTTTTCCATAGCCATCTTCCTTGTAAAGCAATACCTGTTAAACAGGCTTCACCTGACGGCGGGTTGTGTCATCAAGACCACCTTCAATCGCCCATTCAGTGAAAAGCTCTAGACGATGTTCTTCTACACGTGGTTGCCATTCTTCTGTCAAATAATCATCGTTGGTGTAATATTCAAATGCACCACCTAATGGTGAGTTGACGTACCAGAAATACGCAGAAGAAATTGGGTGACGTCCCGGTCCAATAAAGGTTGACCACTCCGAACGATTCATATTTAAACCGCCCCCAATCACCTCATGGATATCGCGAACAACAAATGCAACGTGATTTAAGCCAGCAGGTTTATTTGGAACACTGAGCAAGAATAAATCATGGTGATAACCTTCACCGCGGCAACGTAAGAATGCACCGCGATTTTTGTAAGCATCAGATAAATGGAAACCTACTTTTTCAATATAGAAGTTTTCAGTTGTTGCCAAATCCGGTGTGAAGAACACCACATGTCCAATCGCAACAGGTTGACCTTTTTCATAGACAGGACTTGCTGCATTCACACGTTGAATGTTGCCGTATTGGTTAATACCTTCCGTTTTAAGTTCAGGTACTTCTTTAACAAAACTTTGTTCAAAACGAATGGTCATGCCATTTGGGTCAATACACTCAACTGTATTTTCAGTACGTTTAAAACCTTCTACATCGGCCAAACGAGCTGCCAAGTCTTCAAGGTCTTGAGCACTATCAACGCCCCAAGTCACTTCACGTAAAGTTGAACCTTGTTCAATAGCAGTCGGCAAACGCTCATCATCACAATTAAATAGATAAATCTTGCTACCATTTTGGGTTTGGTAAAGATCAGTACCTTCAATATCCGAAGTACTTTGGCTTAAACCAAAATCTGCCAAAAACTTGTTTGAAGCGGCTCTATCTTCAACTCCAAACTTTAAAATCTCGATCCCTGTAATCATTTGACTACTCCTTAGTTAAAGACAAAACCGCCATTGACCGGAATATTTTGACCTGTCACAAAAGAGGACAAATCCGACAGTAGATACAATGCTGTTCCATTTAAATCTTGTGGAAGTTGCTGACGTTGAATCGCTCTTCCGTTGACATATAAATCGTGACGTTCTTGAGGCACATACTCGGTTGCTTCAACCAGAGTAAGGCCCGGTGACAATGTATTGACACAAATATTAGATTGTCCCAACTCTCTTGCCATTGAACGCGTCATGGCAACAATTGCACCTTTACTTGCCACATAAGCCATTAGATTCGGTGCGCCCCAAAGTGCTGTATCGGAAGCAACATTAATGATCTTGCCTGCAGCCGATTGCTTTAAATGGGGCACGCATGCCTTACTAATCAGCCATGTGCCTTTCACATTAATATTCATGACCCGATCCCAAAGTTCAGGATCGTAATCAATCATATTTTTTCCACCGACATTGGTCGCCAGTGCCGCACAGTTCACAAGGCCATCTAGTCCTTGTAATACTTCCACGCTTTTTGCAACCGCATTTTCAATAGAGTCTGCATTGGCAAGGTCAACGGTGACAGCATGAACGTTTAGTCCTTGTTGTTGTAACACTTGTGCTTCTTGTTGTACCAAGTCAGACAAAATATCTGCCATCACAACTTCAGCACCTGCCTCGGCAATGGCTTGAGCGAAATCTCTACCTAAACCACGCGCAGCACCAGTCACTAAAACTTTTTTGCCTTGCAACAACGCTACATTAGCCATGAGCTTCTTCCTGCATCTCGATACGGTTTGATGCATTTAGTGCAGCAATTTTCTTTAATTGCTTCTCAGCTTCTTTTTTCATTAAACGGCGTAAACGTGCAAGACCAACATCGTGTTGATAGAGGAACTCTTTTTCACGCGCATTTGGCGCAAGGTTTTCTAAAATAATTCGGTCTTGTTCTAATACATCCCAATGCAATTGTTCTAAGTGATTGCGATATAAGAAACGCCATACATTACGTTGCCAACCACTCACCTTACGGCAGCGCCAGAAAAATACGCGAGTATTGTTGGCATCAATTGGCGTTGCATAACCTACAATCCAAAATTCGCCACCTGGACCAAATTGTTTACGGTATGGAATTGAAAGGCGTAACCAGCTTGCACCTGTTGAACCATATTCAACCCAGTCAAAGTTCACACCTGTTTGACCTTCTTTTTCAAAAACAAAGCCATTATCGGTGGTACGGTGCTTCATCTCTGCAGTACGTTCACCATCTGCCATCGAGTGCGATGTCGCGTGTAAATAGGTCCCATGCATTGGGTCCATCACATTATCAATCGCGTATTGATGGTTTACTTTCCAGTCTGCTTGGCAAAGGAACGCACTCCACTCTTCACTTGCAAGTTGCTCCGGGAACTCAAGCGGTGCTGGTTGTTCATTTGCATCAATACCAAACCAGATAAAGATTGCGCCATGTTGCTCAATGACAGGATAGTTCTTTAAACATTTAGTTCCGGTCATTGGACATTCATGAACCGCTGGCACATCAGCAACTACACCATCAGCACGAACTTCAACACCGTGATACCAGCAAGCAACTCGGTCACCCAAGTTCCAACCAAGGGAAAGACGAGCACCGCGGTGTGGACAGCGATCTTCAAGTGCATGCACCTGACCTTCGGCATCACGCCAAACCACAATGTTTTCACCTAAACGGGTAATTCCGACTGGATTAGCAGCGACTTCCCAACTTGCTAAAACTGGATGCCATTGGTCACGTAAACCAAGTTCTAAATATTCTTCAGCGCTTTGTGAAGTTGATACGATTGCGTTCATTTTATTCTTCCCTGAATCAATAACCTAAACGTTGCATTTCTTCTGTAAAGCTTGCAGAAGTCCATTCATCACCAGATTCACAGCGGAAACCCTGTTTATTAAGTGCAGAAACAACGTCATCTAACTCTGTTGCGCCCGCAGAAAATGCCTGAATCAAGTTTTTTACAAAATCCTGTTCATAGAGCGTTGGTTCTTTATAACGTGTCTGCCAAACCAACAATTCAGATTGACCTGGAATTTGAATATTGTTGATACCTGCTTCGGTTGCCGGCGTTGCATGAATCCAGCTTGCCAACTTTTCATTAAATGTCTTCATTGTTCTGCTTCCTTGTACATGTGAGGACTAGAGTTGAATTTGAATATCCTGTCCTTCAACACGAACTGGGTACGTACATAGGTTTCTACACCCTGGCCCACTTTTTAGCTCACCTGTTTGAATGTCAAAAATTGCTTCGTGCAATGGACATTCAACAGTCTGATCTTCGATAAATCCTTCGGTTAATAAGGCATACGCATGAGGGCAAACATTTTCGATAGCAAAGTAATTTTCATCGACGAAAAATACGCCTATTTTTTTCCCTTCAACTTCGATGGCTTTCGGCTCATCTTCGCTAACGTCACCCTGCTGACAAACTGAGATCCAACTCATACCTTGCGTCCTCATTTTGTTTTATATACAAAACATAATTTGATTTTCAAAACACAAGCTAAGCATAATCCCCTTGATCATTTTTTGTCAAAGTAAAAATAAATATAAAATTCATTGTCTTATTAATTTTTAAATATTTTGTTACGTTTCAAGAAGGAAACAAAGTTTTAAATATAAAAATTGTTTTATGCATTTTTAACAATTACAATAGTTATAAAATAAAGCAGCATGCCCCAAATTGAATCATGTTTTATTTATAGGAAAATGACACGAATGAGCATAGCAATTGAAGAAGATTCGCACGAATCGGAAACAACAAAAAATGATGACCGATATTTAGTTCCCGGACTTGTACGGGGTTTAGCTATCTTGCAAGCATTTAATCAACAAGCGCAAGAAATGACCATTACAGAAATTGCTGAAATTTTAGAAGTGAACCGTTCTAGTGCATTTCGTCTGATTTATACACTCGAATCTTGCGGTTATTTAAGAAAAGCATCTCAAAAAACTTATGCTCTCGATTCCAAAGTCATGGAACTTGGTTTTAACAGTTTATCTAAACTTTCATTACTTGATTTATCGACACCTTTAATGAAAGAACTACGTGACCACACCAAACTTGCGGTACATCTTTCTATTTTAGAAGGCACTCATATTGTCTTTGTAAATAATATCCAGTCGATGGGAACCTTTACGAGCAACATTAGTTTAGGAACTCGCTGGCCTGCCCATGCAACCGTCATTGGTCAAATGCTTTTATCTGATTTACCTGAAACTGAAGTACGTCAGCGTTACCGCAATTTTAGCGATTGGGACAGTTTCTCTGAACTGACGCCAACCAATTTAAAAGCTTTATTGCAAAGACTTTCTTATGTAAAAACTCAAAAAACCATGGTGAGCTGGGGTCATTACAATCATGATATGGCAGCGTGCGCGGCGCCTATTTTTAAACAGTCAAATGGTAAAATGGTCGCTGTTATCTCTGTAAGTTGTCCAATTACCACTTATGATGAAAGAACATTTAAAGAAGATATCGCAAACCTAGTTCTTGAAACAGCGAATAAAATTTCCAAATTTATTTATTAAAAAAAAGCGACGTTAAGTCGCTTTTTTTTAGATTTTATTTCATAAGTTAAAAGTTACTTTTTAAAACGTTCCCATTCATATCTTTAAAGATAATTGTCGAATTATTTTCTTTAATATCAAATCTTAAATACTGTTTTTTAAACTGAATAACTGCATAAAACTCTTCAGCACCATCATCTAAACCTGTCGCAGAGACCTGAGTACCTTGTGGAAAACCGTTGAGCCACGCAGCGTTATAAAAATCAGATACAGAATTAAAATCTATATATTTTGCAGGCTCGGCCATAATTTTTTGGGCCATCACATCAAACTGTTGCTGCTTATATATGACTAAATCCAGGATCATGGTTATTCTTAAAGGTTAATCATTAGCAGTCATCAATAGAGTGCGTATAGTAGTGTAATTTTCCATTACGGAAATGAAAATGTAAGCCATCATTACTACCTTCCCAAGGAAATATAGAGTAAGTATGATTTTCAGATATAACTATTTGCTTACCAAAAAACTTTTTAAACTCATTCTCGGTAGTTAAATGATTAAATAATCGAGAACCATACTTTAGACCATTTTGCTGGCTTACATATACCTTATCTAAAGATCCCGTAGAGAGTATCACTCCATCTTCATATACCCATTGATCTGGAAAATAACCACCATTGCATTCATCAGCCTCACCTTTAATAACCTGCTTTGGCTTTTTCAGGTTATTTAAAGGAATATCAAAACTGTTCAATACTTTACCATGCCATAAAGGTTTAATATTTACTTGCGCATAAGAGGTCGTTGCTACTAAGAAACCAATACAAAATAAAAATATATGAGTTAAATTTTTCATAAAAATCCAGAAATTAATTATTTAAAAGTTTTGTGCCTTACTCTTATTGATGATCAAACCTTTTTGTTTGTCTTTCATAATGATTAAGGGAGATCCAACTTTTGTAGTTTTGGTATTATCCAAATATTTTTTCTTCTGTAAATAAATCTGTTTGTCTTTAATAGAGCTATCTATGGAAGTTTCATCATCCGTATAATAAGAAATATCTTGTGTATAAATATTTGACCAGTCCGCTATCCAAAAAATAATGAAATTTCCACCACGCTCCTGATAATTGTCTATAGCAAAGGTTTCAGAATCAATTTTATGTATGGTCTGGCCAGCTATTGAGGATATATCCTGAGTTTGCGCTTTAAAATAATAGGTTTTATTTTTATCTAAATTGATAGCAAATACACTATACCCTAGCGCATCAGCTATATTAGGCATAAAGCAAGAATAGCTTTGTATTTTTACCTGTGAGGACTGTATAACTAATTTATTATTTTCAACAGGTTCATCTTTCTGACATGAATCAGGTAATTTACCGAGCTGATTTAAAGGTACAGCATTAACCTGAGCATTTGCATATCCAGAACAAAGAAATAAACAAAATAAAAGTTTTTTTAAAGTATGAGTCATCAAATAATTTCCAAAGAGGATTATTGTTTTAATATTTTCTCATAAATCAAACAGATTTTTTCAGATCTATATTATCAATCTGCTTTCTTTTAACCTTTTCCCATTGATACCAACCATAAGCTGCCATCAAAACAAATGCTGCATACAAAGCGGCTGTTAAAAATAAATCTTTATAGATGAACATACCGACATAAATAATGTCGACAAATACCCAAAGTACCCAAGTCGCAATATGTTTTCGGCTGGTCCAATACGTTGCAAGCAAACTAAATGCTGCAAGTTGAGAGTCGAGCATAGGCACTGCTGCATCGGTAAAGTTTTTAAGAATTAAGCCAAAAAGCAAGCCACCTACCGCGGCAATGGTCATTTGGATGACAGCGGTTTGAACTGCAATCGGTTCAATTCGAATATCGTGATCTTGCTGCTTTCTTTTAAGCCAGTAGTAAAAGCCATAAAAATTTACCACCATAAAAAAGAACTGCAAAATCGTTTCGCCATATAGCTTAAATTCGTAAAACAAATAGGCATATAAAACAAAGGCAAAGAAATTAAACAGCCAACACCACATATTACGGATTACCGTTAATCCGACTCCAATCAGGCTAATCAAGACCGCAAAGATTTCTAGAGGTGACATAAAACAGCTGCTTATTGAGATCAATTTGACGAGGTATTATGAGAAAAATATAAAGCGAAGCAAACTGCTAATTTAAATAAATAATGGAAATTAAGGTTGTCTGAGGTTTTACTCTTTTCTAATGCTGTCGATTTATCTCAATACACAGACAAAACAAATACTGATCGAGTCATCAACAAATTATATTTGCTAGTTTTTAAATGATTGTTTAAAACATGATTAAAGACGAATAAAGAGCATGACAATATGTCAAATCAAGAAGGAAAAGTCAGCCGTGAAACTCGCGGGCATATTTTTTTAATTGGTCTAGATCGGGCAGCAAAACGTAATGCTTTTGATAGTCACATGATCAAAGACTTATCACTAGCACTCACTGAATATGAAAATAATGATGCCCTGCGCTGCGCGGTTATTTTTGCTCATGGGGATCATTTTACAGCTGGTTTAGACCTAGTTGAGTTACAACCTAAACTCGCTACAGGTGTTTTTGATTTTAGTGAAAATGAGATTAACCCTTGGGGCACAATCGGCCAAAAGCTCAGTAAACCTTTGATAGTAGCGGTACAAGGTTATTGTTACACCGCTGGTATAGAACTATTTCTCAACGCAGATATTGCGATTGCGAGTGAAAATACCCAATTTGCTCAAATGGAAGTTCAACGTGGCATCTTACCTTTTGGCGGAGCAACTGCACGTTTTATTCAAGCCGCAGGTTGGGCCAAAGCCATGCGTTATTTACTCACTGGTGACTCTTTCGATGCAAAAGCAGCATTTGACATGAACCTGATTACCGAAATATGCCCAGAAGGCTCTCAGCTCAACCGTGCAATAGAACTTGCTGAACATGTTGCGCAAGCTGCTCCTCTTGCTGTAAAAGCGACTCTCGCCTCTGCTCGCGAAGCTATTAACGAAGGGTACGAGGTTGCCTTTAAGCAATTGCAAAGCCATCTTCAACCATTGCTCACCACAGAAGATGTTCAAGAAGGTGTTTTTGCCATGTTGCAAAAAAGACCTCCTGTTTTCAAAGGTAAATAATACCTGCACAAGCACTGCACTCTACAGTTTAAAACTTATGGATATAGCGAAATTAGTGTAAAAAAAGGCCACATGATGCGGGCTTTTTTTCATTAATATGCTTTATTCAACTCTAATGATTTTACCTAGTTCATCATGGTGAATGACTGTAATTTTCTGACTACGTCCCTGCTCAATTTCATGTTCAGGTAAATCAAAATAGCGCGCATAATCATCTGTCTGTTTTGCTTTAAGCGCATTACCGCCAACACGATGCTCAGGCAGCACATGACTCCACAATAATAAACAAATTGCACAGCCAATTAATGCGGTAATGCCATGTTCAATGCCTACACCAAAAGCACTAAACAAACGGTGAACTAAATGTGTTTTTTGGAGTTCAGCCAATACCCAGATCAGTACAAATGGACGCCACAGCAACAACCAAACCGCCCACATCATGGCCGTGCTTGTTGTAGAAGCATAGCGTTTATGCCATGGTAATTGACGGCGTAAATCAATAATCAACGAATTTGTCTTCATTTCTCTCTTTACCTAACGAAGTGTTGCGGTTTTCCCCAGACATCAATACAGCACGATCTTTAAAATCTCATGACTCTTGCATTTCATCCACGAATGCCCCGATCCGGGCTCACCCAACGCGCACGTTTCTCATCTCCACGTTTTAAAACTTTTGGAAATGCCACAATAGTTGCCGAGATGGTGATTAGCCAAAAGACCAATGGATACCAGATCATCCAGAAATAGTTTTTTCCTAGATGTGGTTCATAACGACTATCCATCCATTTGCTTAAAGCAAACTGAATGAGACAGGTTGCCCCCAATAAAATACCGCTACCATACGGTAAAAATGGAGAGCTCACAACGGCTAAAGCAGGGACCGGTAAAATAAAATGTACCAACCATAATAAAGCCATCGCCAACATTAAATATGACCAAACTAAGGTTAAGCAAAGCTCAAACATTAAAGGCCATAAAAAATTTAATTTTGGCTTAGTGAACACATCAATATTTTTAATTAATACCTGTGCCCCACCCATAGCCCAACGTAAACGCTGTTTCCACAAACCATTTAAAGTTTCAGGCATTAAAATCCAGACTAAGGCATTCGTTTCAAAACGAATGTCCCACCCTGCACGCTGCAATTTCCACGTAATATCGATATCTTCAGTCAACATATTTGGTGACCAATAATCGACTTGGTGAACAGCGCTCTTACGAAAAGCCGTAATTACACCCGATACGGTAAATAAGCGTCCAAAGGTACGTTGTGCACGTTTAATCATGCCGACAATCGAAGAAAACTCACCAACCTGAATACGCCCTAATAAAGTTGAGCGAGTACGGATACGTGGGTTACCCGTCACAGCTGCAACTGTTGGATTTTCCTGAAAATGACGAATCATCCACTTTGCTGCATGAGGATCAAGTAAAGCATCGCCATCAATACCAATTAAAAACTCGGCATCAGTCATTAAGCTTCCGGCTTGTAACCCCATGGCTTTACCTTGGTTTTGAGCCAAATGAACAACACGAAGTTTTTCATGTTGTGCTGCTAAACGGTCGAGTACCTCACCTGTATTGTCCGAGCTACCATCATTAATCGCAATCACTTCAAAATGAGGATAGTCCAGTTTTAACGCATGGCTAATAGTTTCTTCTGCATTATCCCCTTCATTAAAACAAGGAATTAACACAGCGACTTTTGGATAACTCTCTAATGGAGCAGGTTGATCGTAAGGCGGAGCCTGACGTTCTTTCCAATAGAAAATGATCGCGCCAATCATCCATAAATACGACATGAATAATGGATAATAGAAAACGAATTTTAAGGCATGCGACCATATTGCAGCAAAGATTGTCATGTTTTAGCCTCAACTACGGCACAAGACGAGATGATTTTTCAGCAAATGCTTTATGCATAGTGTCCACATCCGGATGATCTTTAATTGGGTCATCTGGGTAATATCCGACATGCATTACACCTTGCTGATAAAGAGAATGAATTGTTGCTGCCATTTCAGCTGAAGGTACCTTTTCGTTTTTACGCCAGTCGGTTGCCTGTAATTCAAAAACGGTTTTCTTCATGCCATTTGGATATTGTTTCACGCGATCAACCATATCTTTATAGAACTGATCAGCATTATCTACCTGTTCCATATAAGGCATTGCCATAATAGCCGTAAAATCATAACGTTTTAATGACTCTTCAAGCGATTGTGAATACCAGTTTTCTGCATATGGTTTTAAAGCAACTTGCGCGTATAAGTTACGTGCGGTGAGCAAGAACGGTTCATATTGTCGCACGTCATCAACGAGTTGCATTGCAAAATCATCTAGATATTTTGTCTTATATGCCGTCCATTTTTGCAAATCTTGGTCGTTATCACGGATTTTTGCCAAATCTGTTGGCAAGCCTTGTTTTGCATAGGCTTTTAATGCTTCTGGGCTTGCATCTTCATAGTCAGATAAGGTGACATCATCATGGAATAAAATGCCGTTAAATGAAGATGACTTCGCCAAATCTTGATAAATCTCGCGAATAGTTTGGCGCGCCTCTGGTGAAAATGGACTTAAACGGATATAACCCATATTAAGGTGTTCACCGGATTTTGCCTGTTCTGTCACAACTAAGTCTTTAGAAACTGGATCAGTTTTTGGTAGTTCCCATGCCAATAAAGGCATCCACGCATAAATACGACTTACAGGCGTACGCGTTTGAATTTGCCATGCAACACGGTTAAACAAGTCAGCACGCATTGGAATATGGCGGTTCGGAAAATACACCATATCAGCAGAGCCATTCGCATCTGGATCTGAAAATGCTTGTAAATAGACAGTATTTACACCCATCGCATTAATTCGGTCTAACAAATGACCTAAATTACGTTCTTGCTGTTTCGGATCCGGGTCATAAATATAGTCCAGATCGACATGCATAATTTTTTGCGGACGGTTGTTATCCGTTAAATTCAATTCACGATTTTTAATTTCTTGAGCCAAATCATCAGTCGTCATATCGCCTTCTACCAAAATACGGCTCATATTTTGAAGAGATTGTTTTGCGTGGTCTGCCCCATCATCAAGTGTAATGGTAATTGGCATACCAAGCTTTTTAGCAATTTGAACTGTTTGCATATTATAGCGACCATAAGGCCAGACCATAATACGTGGTGAACGCAAGCCATGAGCTTTGAGTAATTCGTTATTTTTCTTTAAGTCATTATAGATACGTGATTGATACTGTTCATCGTTTTCATAAGTTTGAGTTTTAGCGTCATAAAAACGAGTTGTTGCAGCAGGTTCAGAGTTGCCTTGTGGATTGCCTGTAATACCGCGGTGCAAATGGTAGCTATGGCTTGCAATCTCTACAAAGCCACTATCTTGCATTTCTTTCAGCTCAGGCCAGCTTAAGATTTTATCGCGTGGAATTTCTTCCCCTGAAAAATCGACTTTCTGCCCTGCTTTTGGCTCTAACCATGAACCAACCACTGCAAGGACAACAGGGATTTTTTTAGCTTTAATGACAGGATAAGCATTTTGATAAAAAGATTGATAACCGTCGTCTACAGTTAATAGAACAGGTTTTGTAGGCAGTTGAAATTTACCTTGATGAGCACGGATCAACTGATCAACCGTAATAAAATGGAATCCATTTTTTTGCAGCCATTCAACATGCTGTGTAAATTGTTGCGTCGTTACTGCATATTGAGGAATTAATGCATTTTTAGTATCGGTAATTTCATGATAACCAATCACCGTAAGTGTTGATGCGTCCAGTTTAGGTGGTTTGGCTAATGCCATACCCGACAAGCCAGCCAAAGCCAAGCCAATTGATATGTTCAACAAAGGAGATGCAAAGCGGATAATCATGAAATAGCGTCTCAATAACAATATAGATTATTTATGCGAAGTTTGATTTTTAGAACGCAAACTTTTTTGAAATTTGGTCTTAATATCATCCTGCCCACAAATGAACAGTTTTTCAGTTAGCATTTATAATCAAATAATCTGAAAATAATCTTAAATATTCATAAAGCTAAAATATAAATTAATAATGTATTTATATTTAAAGCTCATATAAACAAGAAAGCCCTCTAAAGGGCTTTAAGTTCTTCACTAGTCACGAGTTTTGACATCGAATAATTCAATTTCAAAAATTAAATTAGAATTAGCTGGGATGATCTTACCCATTTTACGCTCACCATAAGCTAAATGAGCAGGTACGATTAATTTACGCTTGCCGCCAACTTTCATTCCCATAATGCCTTGGTCCCAGCCTTTAATTACACGGCCTGTTCCAATCACACATTCAAAATAATTACCGCGATCAATTGAAGAATCGAATTTTGTGCCATCTTCTAACCAACCTGTATAGTGAGTCGTGATTAAAGCGC
Source organism: Acinetobacter sp. 12966 (assembly GCF_031196995.1). Classification (NCBI taxonomy): domain Bacteria; kingdom Pseudomonadati; phylum Pseudomonadota; class Gammaproteobacteria; order Moraxellales; family Moraxellaceae; genus Acinetobacter; species Acinetobacter sp. 12966. The sequence goes on along the minus strand of NZ_JAVIMC010000065.1, from coordinate 9,396 downwards.
CTTTAACAGCCTCTTTACCCTCGCCTACTTTTAAATCGATAATTTCTAATTCATTTGACATGGTTTACCCCTTAATCTGAATCTTTAAAATCGCAGTTGGTACTTAGTGTACCAACTGAATCTGTAGAATTTGTTGCGCTTTTCTGTGTTACTGTAACTGTGTCCACACAACAGTTGCTTGACCCTTTTCACCTAAAAGCGTCCACTCGTTGTCCATGACATTTAATTGTAGCTGCATCGTACGTTCACACAGTTGCTCTAGCTCTACTGTACTTTGAGGGGCAATTTGCCAAACCTGAACGTTACTTAACGTTTTAATTTTACTGTTTCGTTTCCACCAGTCTTCGACTTGTGTGCCATAAACGACAATCGCCACTGTTTTACAACGTGCACTGGCTTTTTTGACTTTATCTTCAGATGGCAAACCAACTTCAATCCATGTTTCTAACTGACCCGTTAAATCTTTTTGCCATAACGCTGGCTCGTCAGTTTCAAAAAGGTCTTTAGTAAACTCAAGCTCATCACTTGCGAAACGAGCAAAGGCCATCAAACGAACCATTAAGCGTTCTAAAGTCTCAGAGGGATGCAAGGCAAGCGTCAGTTGATAATCACCATAAATATGGTCATCCATATTGGCAATATTCAAGTCTGCCTTATAAATTGTTGCTTTAAGCGCCATGATTAATATGTCCCAAAATTTGGCGCTAAGGATACTCGATTTTGGATAAGAAATTATAAAAAAACTGAACAATCCAAAGCATAGTCATGTGAAATTTGCATATTCTTCCAAAACGCTCCCTTCCAGTTATAGTTGGCCGGCTTTTTGCTTTAGAGAGAGATATTTTCCTCTTGCTAAAATTGATGACTTATGTGGCTAAAGCTCAAGCGTAGTTTATTTTTACAGGTTCTTTGTGCTCTCTTTCTTGGGATTGCAGTTGGAATCGGTTTCCATGATTTCTCCCTATCTCTCAAGCCATTAGGTGATGGTTTTATTTCTTTAATTAAGATGCTGATTGCACCAATTGTGTTTTGTGTTGTTGTACTGGGAATATATGGTGCAAACGACATTAAAAAAATGGGCAAAGTCGGTGCAAAAACCATTCTTTATTTTGAAGTGGTCACTACTATTGCCTTAATTTTAGGCATTGTTGTGGCCTATGTATTTAAACCGGGCGTCGGTATGAATATCGATATTAGCCATTTAGATGCAAAAGATTTAAGTACCTATACCGAACGTGCCCACGAGATGCATACAGGTTCGGAATTTCTACTCAATATTATTCCGAAAACCTTCACTGCTGCTTTTGCAAACGGCGATATTTTACAGGTTTTATTAATTGCTATTTTATTTGGTGTTTCCCTACTTTTAATTCCTAAACATTTAGCAGAGCTGGTACGTCAAGCGCTTGAAGCTTTTTCGGAAGTCTTCTTTAAAATTATGGGACTTATTATTCGATTAGCTCCAATTGGTGTATTCGGTTCAGTGGCTTATACGACTGCCAAATTTGGTTTAGATTCACTCCTACAATTGGGTTATTTAGTTTTACTGTTTTATGCAACCTGCATTTTATTTGTCGTTATTGTTTTAGGTTCAATTTTAAAACTTACCGGTCTCAATATTTTCAAATTTGTGGGCTATTTTAAAGATGAACTCGCTATTGTTTTAGGTACCGCTTCTTCTGACTCTGTTCTTCCACAAATTATGAAAAAACTCAAAAATTTGGGAATCAAAGATTCAACTGTAGGGTTAGTCATACCTACCGGTTATTCTTTTAATTTAGACGGGTTTTCAATTTACTTAACATTAGCGGTGATCTTTATTGCGCAAGCCTGCAATATTGATTTATCTATGCATGACTTACTGGCTATTTTGCTGGTTTCGCTTATTACATCTAAAGGTGCACATGGTATTCCAGGCTCAGCTTTAGTTATTCTTGCAGCCACACTTTCAGTGATACCAAGTCTCCCTGCGATTGGCTTAGTACTTCTACTTTCAGTGGACTGGTTTATTGGAATTATTCGTGCGTGTACCAACTTAATCGGTAACTGTGTCGCGACCGTAGTGATTGCTCACTGGGAAAAAGATATTGACCATGCGCAAGCTAAAGCTGTGTTAGATAGCAAACCTTAATCCCACTCTTCAGAGAACATTGAATTACTTTTGGTTTAATGTTCTCTATTCTTCAAGCTGACAGGCAAGTAATGCTGTTTCAAAAGCTAACCAATCATGGTTATGTTCGCTAATGATCTCAATCCGGTTATCAATACCCTCTTCGCCCGACTTATAATTAAACTGATCAGGATTAAAGTTAAAAACTTTCCACCCTTGATCTGTGTTAAAAATTCCCTTAATTCGTAGCCAGTCTTGCTGTGCACATAATAAATCAAGCAAAGCGTAAAACTCGAATTTCCAGCGTTTAGGCAATTTCCAACCTGCCACAATATAACCTTGTGCTGACTCGACATAATGATAAGGTAATTGATTAATTTCATTTGCGACTTCGATTTCAGCCATTTGCTTTTGAAGTTTAAGTAAAGGTTGTATAGATCGCTCGGTTAAACGAGCAGCTATATCAATTTTATTTAAAGCTAACTGACCATGTTCAATTTTAAGCCACTCTTGGTGATAAGGTTGGTATTCATCTTTTAATAGCTCAAGCGCCTGATCATCTTCAAAAGTCATCACATCAGTATGTGACACCACCACAATTTGAGCAGCTTTTAACTGATCTTCATAAAGGTTTTGTTTAACCCAATTGGTATCGTGCAAGCGGCTACCATCTACAACAGTAATCAGTGCTCGCATAGCTAAACTACTTTGCCAATGAGGTTCAGTCAGTTGGTCAAATAACTGAAAAGGGTGCCCAAGTCCAGTCGGCTCAATAAAGAGTCGATCTGGCTTTTGTTCACTCAATAGACGGGCTAAAGCAATATGCATAGGCAATTGACTGCTACAACATAGACAGCCCCCTAATAGCTCTTTGACTGCATATCCTTCATCTTGAGGTAAGAGTTGTTGGTCTACTCCAATTTGCCCAAACTCATTCATTAATACAGCCCACACCTCATCTTTAGGCTTTTGTCTTAACAAATGCTGTAATAATGTGGTTTTTCCTGCCCCTAAAAAACCGGAAATAATATGGGTAGGAACAGTTTTTGGGGCTATCAGTTTCACAAGCGGCTCAAATCAACAAGGTATAAAAAACTAAGAAAGGTATATCACTGTTTAAATCGCATGAAAATGTTTTTTCACTTTGAAGATATACTTTTCAAGTATCAGGCCAAAATAGTTAATATGTGACATACATCTCACTTAAAATCTAAATTAACTTTTGATAATTATAATTCAAACGGAATATTCTATTTAGACGTATTCATAATTTATGCCAGAGTGTTAGGTTTACATAACAAAGTTGACTTTTTTTCACTCGATATGAAATATTTTTTCACATTTTAAGGTGCATTTAAGCCCTTTTATTTTACAGATTGCTCACATAAACGGTCCGTATATTTCATTATTGTTAAGATAGCCGTAATAGATTGTTAAGTTAATTGATGTAATAACGAGCCCGGCTTAGCATGTGTCCTAGCTTAGTCATTCAGCCATACAGGTTTCAGGTATGTATGAACGATTAGGTTTAATTTATTTTTAAATGAAATTTAAGGATGCCATACAATGAAATTAGCTAAAACTTTACTCGCTACTACACTTGCTTTAACTGCTGCTTCAACTTTTGCTGCTTCTAAGCACGACCAAGCACATAACACTGCTGGTGAAGAAAAAGTTGTTGTTTCAACTCAAGAACAAGCAAACACTGCAAATGCTGCATCTGATGCTGTAGGTTCTGCTTCTGAAGCTGCTCCTGCAACTCGTTAATTCTCTCAGCATTCTCCTCCAAGCTCAGAGATAATTTTACTGAAATGAAAAATGGACGCTGAATTTTAGTAAAGAAGAAAAAGGATCGAACCATGCTGCGGTTCGATCCTTTTTTTAATTCGATCTATTTTTTTAAGAAGTTTTCTTATACATGCTACAAGAGGGATTATGGTTTTCTTGAAGACGTAAAACCTTACGATGCTCAGCAGCTTCAAAGCGGCAACGCTTCCATTCTGTATTGAGATTTAATTGAGGTACTTCACATGGCTTGCCTTGTTCATCAACAGCAACCATCGTGAAATAACAGCTATTGGTATGGCGCACTGTACGCTTCTGGATATTTTGTGCTTCAACACGGATTCCGACTTCCATTGAAGTACGGCCTACATGGTTCACACTTGCCAAGAAGGTTACCAACTCACCAACATAAATAGGTTCTTTAAAATTTACTTTATCTACAGATAAAGTCACCACGTAGCCACCCGAATAACGACTTGCGCAAGCATAAGCGACTTGGTCTAGTAGTTTTAGAATCGTACCACCATGAACATTACCTGAAAAATTTGCCATGTCAGGCGTCATCAAAACTGACATCGTCAATTCAGACTGATCATCAGTTGCTGTGGTCATTTCATCTAATGTAGGCATAGCTCAACTCTGTCTTAAAACAAGCTCAGTCAACATTATGGTTGATAATTCACAAAAAAAACATGCTTAAATCCACAACATAGCATCGTATTTTTTAATATCTTTGATTGTTTTTTAAAATTTAATTTTTTAAGGCACTATTTTTAAAGTTATTTTTTAAAGCTATTTTATTTATCTTAGAATTTTTTAGAAGATGCTATGCCATTTTATTCCATATTCAATGGCATAGCAGGTTCTTATGAGTGATTTTACTAAACTTTATTAATGACGCCTGTCACACCATTAATGATCATATCAATGGCGATCGTACCAATTAATAAAGCAGATAAACGCCCGACAATATCAAAATAACGGTCAATATGTTTGGCATGTTTATAGCGTAAATGATCATGTGAAAATTTCATCAAAATCAAAATACTGCAAGTTAAAAACAAGGTGAAGGCAATTACTAGCGCTGCCTCACCAATTGACATTTCAATCCCTGTGACTACAGCAGCGCTAATAGTCCCTGGGCCGATCATAAACGGCATGGCAATGGTGCCAGCCAGATGTTCTGGAGCACCACGCATTTCACCGATGGTGTCGGCACCCTGAAACACATAGCGGTAGCCAATCACCAAAAAGATAAGACCTCCAAAAATCTGAAAGGCTTCAAAACGTACATTCAGATATTTACTAAAAATTGTTTCGCCGCCCCATGCAAATAGCATGAAGACAACAAAAGCAATCAAACTTCCCTGAATCAGTGCTTTATTAAACACCTTAGCTTCTGAATGGCGAATCAGGCCAATCATATAAATGCTCATTAAAAATGGATTGAGCAAAGAGAAAAATAAAGCAAAAGAATGTAGATAAGGAGAAGCCATGCATTTTCCTCTTAAGCTTGTGGATCTGGGAACAATGGACGATTCCCGGGGCTAATACGATTAATATGTAAGAATGTCATATGTCTTTCATATTTATCTAAAATATCGTTAATGACCTGTTCTTTACTGTAACCGACCAGATCGTTATCTTGAGAGCCATCATAAAGATAGGTTTCAAGTCGGAAATAGAACTGTTTGCCTCGTTTTACACGCTGGCTAAAGTTTGGCGCGCTATAGCGTACAGGCCAGATCTGATAAACAAAGTTTTGCTCTTCTTCCAGATGAATAGTGAGATCTAGATGGTAAAGCGTATCTTCATCTTCAAGCGGGGTTTGCTGTACGTTCACATTCATACCCTGCTTAATCAACTCATCAGCAACAGCCTGAACAGCTGGCAAACACACCGTATCTAGCATGCGGTGTGTTTCAGTGGTTCCCGGATGATGCATCACTCGAGTTAAACGCTGTTTCCAGTTCAGAATATCAACGTTCCCTACCACTGGCGCTGCATTCATACTGCGACTAGCATGCCTGTAATCTTCAAGTCTGAGTGACTTATAAAGCCCTGCCATCACAAGGAACATCACAAAACTAAACGGCAAACCCATAATAATAGTTGCATTTTGCAAGGCGGTAATGCCGTTGGTCATGAGCATAGCTAATGTGAGTAAACCAATCGCCAGTGCCCAAAACACGCTTAACCAACGTGGAGCATCATTATCGATATGAGTAAGTTTTGTGGTGAAGTTACCTAAAACCAGAGCTCCCGAATCGGCAGAAGTCACGTAGAACAAAAGCCCTGTTACGGTGGCAATTGAAGCGATAAAGGTAAAGCCTGGATATTGTGCTAACAGGTCATAAAAACCATGAGCCGGATTTGCTAACACCGTCGCTGCTAAGGTTTGGTTGCCTTCAAAAATAACGCTGTGCAGTGCACTATTACCAAAAATAGATAACCACGTAAGTGTAAATAGAAGTGGAATAATTAAGGTACCGCATACAAATTCACGAATAGTACGCCCTCTTGAGATACGTGCCAGAAAGAGTCCTACAAATGGAGACCAAGCAATCCACCACGCCCAGAAGAAGAAAGTCCAACTACTCATCCACTCTTTAGGCTGTTCAAAAGCAAAGCTTTGTAAAGCTAAACTCGGGAAACGGCTTAAATAGTCACCAATATTTTGGACAAGGGCATTGAGTAAAAACTCTGTATTTCCCAAGAATAAAATAAACAGTAAAAGCCCAATCGAAACATAAATATTAATTTCAGATAAAATCCGCAGACCTTTATTGACCCCAGATGTCACCGAAATAATACTAATACCCACTGCAACAGCAATCAGGATAAATTGCATCCAGATATTTTCTGGTAACCCCAATAACACATGTAGACCATAATTCAGCTGTACTACACCAATCCCGCAGGTCGTTGCAATACCAAAAATTGTCCCGATCACGGCAGCCGTATCAACACTATGCCCGATTGCCCCATTAATTTTTTGACCAAAGATTGGATACAAAGCTGAGCGAATGGTGAGTGGCAAATTATAGCGATAACTGAAATAGCCAAGTGCCATACCAATCAAGGCATACATACACCAACCGGTTAAACCGTAGTGAAACAATGTCCAAACCATACTTTGGCGTGCTGCTTCATAAGTTTGACCTGCTCCGACTGGAGGTTGCATGTAATGAGATAGTGGTTCAGCGACCGAGAAGAACATGAGGTCGATACCAATACCCGCAGAGAACAGCATGGCAGACCAACTCAGTAAGCTAAACTCAGGCTTTGAATGCTTAGGTCCTAATTTGATACTGCCATATCTTGAGCAGGCAATAAAAATCACGAAGGCCATATATAGTGTTGCAGCTAACAGATAGTACCAACCAAAGGTTGAAGTTACCCACTGAAGCACAGCATTCATGACTCGATTTGCAAAATCGTTGAACAAAAACGTGACGAGGGAAAAAATTAAAATAAGTACAGCTGAAAAATAAAAAACCACACGGTTGAGCGGGTCTTTTTTAGATTTAGATAATTTTAAATCATCAACTGCTCTTGGATTATCTGTTGCCATACAATCCTCAAGGAATAAAATAAAAACAAAATATTTAATTTCGTCTTTTCACTCTTATTTAAAACAATGAAAAGACGACTTTAAACGGAAAATAATATATAGATGTGATCAATTGAGGTTATAAAACCTCAGTCACTTTATTCTGGTCACAATTCGATGGGACCGAAATGTCTTTTGAAACAGCTAACTGTTTTTTCACTAATTGAGGGTCAAAATCATCTTGCTTTAACGCTTTGGCTAAACCAAACATATAAAGCAAAATAATAACTGAAAATGGTAAACCACATAACACCACAGCACTTTGCATGGAGTTAAAACTACCGGCTAAAAGTAAGCCAATACTTACAATGGTAATTACCACAGACCAAAAGACGCGTAACCAGATCGGTGAATCACTATCATTGGTGCCCCCTTTTGAGGACAAATTAGCGATCATTAGTGTACCAGAGCCAACTGGTGTCAAAAATAAAACGAAACAAATTACAACAACAATACCCGCAACGTAAGGATTAAACGGCAGATATTCGAGTAATTTAAATAAAGATAATGCTGGATCAGTTAAGACCATATCACCTAATACTTTCTGTTTTTGCTGCAAGATTAAATAAATTGCAGTATTTCCAAAAACCGAAATCCAAGCCAGTGTAAAGCCGAGTGGAATCAGGCATACACCTAATACTACTTCACGAATGGTACGTCCTTTTGAAATGCGGGCAATAAACATACCGACAAAAGGCGCCCAAGCAATCCACCAAGCCCAATAAAATACAGTCCACGAACCCAACCAGCCACTGGCTTTTTGATTGTATAAATACATATCAAAACTTTTACTAATAAAATTATTGAGATAATCGCCCGTATTTTGCACCAGACCATTTAATAAATGGTTTGTCGGACCTGTTAAAAATACAAATAAAAGTAAGGCATACAGCAGACGTAAATTAATACGCGACAACCATGCCAAACCTTTTTCAATACCCACCACTGTCGTAATCGTAGCAACGAACATCATGATGAGCACGGCAGTAATTAAAGTCGCAGAGTTATCCGGAATTTGTGGCAGTAAGTAACAAATACCCGATACAAGCACCAGCGCTCCAATTCCCAAGTTGGTGACCAAGGAAATGACCGTCGCTAAAATTCCAAAGCCATCAACAAAGTCACCCACCAAGCCATGCACTCGCTCTCCAAAAATTGGGTAAAGCGCCGAGCGAAGTGCCAATGGCAAATTTTGTCTGAAAGCAAAGTAACCTAAAGTAACTCCGAGCAATGCATAAAGCACCCAGCCATGAATCCCCCAATGCAAAAAGCTATACGTCATCGCATTACGGGCTGCCTGAATCGTTCCTGACTCGCCTTCTGGCGGTCTTAAAAAATGGTCAACAGGTTCGGCCACACCATAATAAAGTAGCGCAATACCAATCCCTGCCGAAAACAGCATTGAAGTCCAAGCCAAATAACTAAACTCAGGTTTGTCGTCATCTTTTCCTAAAGGAATCTGTCCTACTTTTGAAAAAGCGAGCCAAGCGACAAAGCCCAGACACAGCACAATAACCAGCATGTAATACCACCCGAAAAAGTGATTTACTTGCTCTTGTACATAGGTCAACCAAAACTGACTTTTTTCTGGAAACAGCACAAAAAGTAGGCCAAAAATACCAATACTGATGGCTGAACTCCAAAATACGAAACGATTTAACCGAATATGGTCTGAAGAATATCCATCACTTTTCAACACCATCTTATTGCTCCTTGCAATCGGTGTATTTTTCTCAAAATAACGTGATAAGTAATGTACTTATGCGCATCATCCTATCCTTTAGAACCTTTGATTTCACTTCTTTCTTTTTAGAAGCATGTTCAAAAATTCATTGATTTTTACATATCATACTTGTTATTGATTGAACGTTCAATCAATAACAAGTAT
>NZ_JAVIMC010000064.1:0-234 GCF_031196995.1 Acinetobacter sp. 12966 | reverse complement strand
CCTGACAACATTAAAGGGCGATTAGGTAATTTAGGGACCATATCTACCGTATCGGGGTTATGGGAAAGAATTAACCATGGTTTATCTTGAGGTAAGTCTGGCATTGAACGCATATCAGTTTTCCCTGCCCATAAGTCACCAATCCCGATTAAACGAAACTCATCAAACTCAACAATTTTTCCTTCAATGTCCATTACATCATTGTAGTGAAGTGCATCTTTTAATAATTGTTGA
>NZ_JAVIMC010000063.1:0-13987 GCF_031196995.1 Acinetobacter sp. 12966 | reverse complement strand
TAACGCCAGCATACTTTTTGAAACACCACCTAGTGATTTATTTCGTCATCTTCAAGTTGGTCAAACTGAATGTCGTAAACGACGTATTTGGGTTGGTCGAGTGAAACTGTATATTAGTGCGCTACGATTAGAAGATGGAGAACTTTTACTTGTTGTTTCTCCTATGTTGAATGCTTCAGCTATTCGTGATTATGCATTACGCTGGGAAATCGAAACCTTATTTAGTTGTCTCAAAGGACGTGGATTCAATCTTGAAAATACTCGTTTAACAGACCCTAGACGAGTCAAGAAATTGATAGCAGTGCTAGCTATCGGTTTCTGTTGGTGCTATTTAACAGGTGAATGGCAACATGATCGAAAAAAAGCGATAAAAATAAAGAAGCATGGACGACTTTCAGTAAGTTTATTTCGCTACGGTTTGGACCATGTTCAAATGGCTATTCTACGTTTGATTGGTTTTGGGAAAAAAGAAGAATTTAAGAAAGTGCTAGCAATTTTAAGAAAGAAAAAGCCTGATAGGACAAGGGCCCTATGAAATTTGTCGTGTACAGAGTTAAAATTGTTACAAAGCCGCATTTTATATACATTTTTAAATTATCAACTTTATTTAAAATATGAGTGCAGTTATTTTGATCAATAAAATTAGTTTGGGGGTTAGTCGTTATGTTGAGTCGCTTTTTAGTTATTTGCCTGAGTAGTATGTATATTTTTTCGACTTATACTCTTGCAGCTGAACCACAAAAATCACTTCCTCCTACCACTAACAATCTAAACAATTTAGCACTGTTAAACCAAGCCGACACATGGTCTTTAGATAATCTAAATAAAGCGGAGTGGTCGGACAATCTTGAAAAAGGCTATCTTCCTGTTTACGCAAAGTTACAAGTGCTGTTGAGTCGCCATTACTCATCCTCAGGTGCAATTGATGGCATATTGGGCCTAAATACTGTGAAAGCCATTTCCGCTTTTCAGATTATGAAGGGTTTAAGTGGTGACGGAATCTTAGACGCAAATACTTGGCAGCTTTTAAATGAAGATACAACTCAACCGACGTTTATTAAGTACACCATTACCACACAAGACTTAAAAGTTCCTTATGCTCAATCGATCCCTGTAGATTATGCTGAACAATCAAGAATGAAGGGCTTGTATTACACTCGTGTGACCGAAATGCTCGGTGAAAAATTCCATATGGATGAATTGTTTCTACAAAAAATTAATTCAGGCGCAAATTTTAATAAAGTCGGTGAAAAGATTATTGTCGCAAATGTAATAAATGTTTTGCCAAATAATGTGCAAAGCATTATTGCACACAAAGGTTCTAAACAATTATATTTGCTTAATCGACAAAATAAGATCATTGCATCTTTTCCTGCAACGATCGGGAGCGAAGATAATCCCTCACCCACTGGCACGCATGCCATCGGCAGTATCGTGTTCAATCCACATTATAGTTATAACCCTAAGAATTTTATTCAAGGCAAAAATCTTAAGCCCTTAAGCCTCCCCCCAGGACCCAACAACCCTGTAGGAAATATTTGGATTGGTTTATCTCGACCTTCTTTTGGGATTCATGGTACGCCAAATCCCGCCTTAATTTCTAAAACAGCATCGCATGGTTGTATCCGATTGACTAATTGGGATGCTAATAACTTAGCTAAAGTCCTCCATAAGGGGTTAACTGTAATTTTCTTGGAATGAAAAAATTTACCTCGCTATTTGAAAAATCAAAATTTAGCAATCAAGCGCTTGCGTTCTCAAGCTCAATTCCTCTTGTCTCTTCCCACAAAGCCAAGATTTCGCTAGGCGTATACTTTTCCCACTTTTCATAGTTGCCAATAATTGGGCACTAACAAACAGCTCAATCTCGGAATACGTCCAATTTCCAGGAAGATTCCTCGGATACTTAGGTTTTTCATCTTTATGGTCTAAATAATCTAAATAAGTCGATATTTTCTTAGCAAAAACAGTATCTTTAATAAACCTAGCGTTTTCATCACCCGATAGCTCTAAGGTGCGTAACCGATCACCTACAAATTTCGACTGATACCAAAACAAGCTCAAAATATGCTGTAAATCATATTTAAGAAGCATCCGCATTAAATCCAATTCCAAAGCATTATTTTTCTTTACAGGGATTTTTTGTATTGGCGAACAAAATCAAGCAAGGCATACACTTCATTTAATCTTTTATTTTTTATATATTTTTCAATTTCCTTGAAGTCTTTGATATAAACTTTTGAACCCATAATTTCCTCATACAGCCCAAAGGTCCACTGCTCTAGGTAATCGTAGCATTCAGGAATCACAAGATTTATGTCTGCCTTAAAATTTAAGGCTAAGTAAGTTTGAATTTCATGCGTTATATTTTCATTCAAATATTGTCTACAATCTGAATGTAGCTGGCGCAAATCAGCTTGTTTTTGTATAAATTCGTCAAATTCATTTGTTTTAAAAAGATAGCCTTTTTCAAATATTCTTTTTACAAGATCACCAGCACCATTGGCTTCAAGTTCAACAAATGAACGCCACTCATGTTGTGGCAAAACATTGTCTGTGCCAATCTTAATTTTGCTGAGCATAACATACAGAACTATTTTTTCTAAGTAACTGAGCTGCTGCTTCGGTGAATCTATTGGCTCATCTGACAATGTTGGAATACACAATTTAAACTCATTGAGATATTTGTTCATGTAATTTTGTACAGAGCGTCTACGGCAGTCATAGCATTCTAATTCTCTCTTGTAATTCTTCCAATCTTTAAAGCCTATGTCTTTACGTATAAAAATTTCATAATCGAAATAGCACTTTTTGCAGTTTTTTATTCCCGTATATTTTAAATGTCCACTGTGTTTAACGATTCTTTCCAATTTTGCAGATGAACTAATATCATATTTTTCCACTAATTTTTTTACAGAATAAGTGAACTGGTGCTTTTCAATTTCATTAAATTGCCAATAGTCTTGTAATAATTCTAAATTAAAATCTTCATATTCAGGATTCATCACAAGTTCATATTGTCCTTGGCTTTGTTGCACAAATAGACGAAAGGTAGAGTTGTTCTAATCTTCAGATATTTATGCAACAGCCACCGTTTTAGCTGTACCAAGTTGAGTAAATTTATTCAAAATATCGACTCTTATTTGCAAGTCAACCACCTGACGATTAAAGCATCGACTAGATACACCTTGTCCAAGTCGTTTCAAGGCAAACATTTTAGCCTCTATTCGGGATCGTCGATGATAACCAATATCTCGTTTCCACTGCTTTTGACCCCTGTCCCAACAGCCTTGTACTGCATGATTCCTTGCTTTACCAATTTCATTTTCTGCCCATAAAGCAGCATTGGAACGAGGAGGGATAATTACATTTGCTTGCCGTTTCAAAATCGCATCATAACAATTCACTGTGTCATAAGCACCATCAGCCGTGACAGATGCAATGGGTTCATCAATTTGATCTAAAAGAGGTTGGAGCATTTCAGCATCACCATATTGGCAGGTCGTGACTTCAACCGCTTGTATTTCTCCACTGTTTGCATCTGTCGCAAGATGTAATTTCAGCCATTGACGATGTTGGTTTACGCCATGTTTTTTACGCACCCATTCCCCATCACCTGTAACTTTGATCCCTGTGCTATCAACTAAAATATGCAAGTCTTCCTGTGGATTTTTTGCTGATTTATGTAGAAGTGGCTGGAGCTTATCTGCTCGCCGACTCAATGTTGAGAAGTCTGGAACATTCCAGTCGAGGTGAGCCATTTGAAAAAGGCTTTGAATGAAACCTTGTGTTTGGCGTAAAGCCAGTTGGAACAGGTTTCGTATCGTCAGGGCAAATTGAATTGCTATATCAGTCTAGATAGGTTGACATCCTTTTTTTCCAGTAGGTGTTGCAGACCATTGCATTTGGGGATCAAACCAAATGGTGAAAGCACCCCGTTGACGTAAAGCCTGATTGTACTCAGACCAGTTCGTTGTTTTGTATCGGCTTTTTGATTCTGTATTCATCTAACATGTATGGGGATGAAATTTATTTATGCAACAAAGACTTTTGACATTGTTCATGATGGCCTTATAGCCTAATGCCATGGATAAATGCGTTTTCCCTACACCACTAGCACCAAGAAACACCACATTTTCTGCTCTCGAGATAAAGCTCAGGTTGAACAACCCGACCATCTGGGATTTCGGAGCACCTAGTGCATAATTAAAATCGTAACCTTCCAGCGTTTTCACTTGAGGCAGGCCTGAGAGTTTCATCAGGACCTGCTGGCTGCGCTGTTGCCTAGCAGCATATTCATGCATCAGCATGGCTTCAACAAAGTCGGCATAACTTCTATCCTGACCTAATGTTTGTTGCGCATGATGAGACTATTGTGACGCAATTGTATGTAGACTGAGCTTTTGGCAAAGCTGCTCTATACGTTCGTATTGCAGATTCATCAAGAAACCCCTAGCAACTGGTCATATACCGATAACGGATGCTGCAAACTCTCGTAGGGCATGACATGCTGTGCTGTTGCAACAGGTACAGTGCCAGAACCTGTATCTGATTGCGGTAATGGCGTAAATTTTTGCTGCTCCTGTTGTAGTCGAACAGCCGGTTTTTCTTGCATGGTGGCATGAATCCGCTGATTGGCGGTTTCATGCAGTCACCAGCCAATGTGGGCATTGGCGATATCAACATCTAACAGTAAACCCGAAGTCTTCAGGCTTGCTTTCAATGGCACAATAAAGCTTGATTTGAGGTATCCATTAAAGCGTTCAACTTTGCCTTTGGTCTGTGCGCGGTAGGGCTTACATACGCGAGGACGAAAGCTGTACTTCTTGGCACAGTCGAGCAGTTTGGTGTTCCATTTATGCTGCCCCTCCTGATAGGCATCCCGTTCAATCATGATCGTTTTAGCGTTATTAAACAGGATTTCTTGAGGTACTACTGCAAAGAACTGAAATGCATTTTCTAGACCATCGATCCATACATCCGTACGTTCATGATCATAAAATTTCACGAAAGTCGCTCTGGAATACCCTAATGTTGCAACAAAGGCTTTTAAAGTCGTGTTGTTGCGTCGAATCGTGGTGAAATCCACCTGTATTTGTTGGCCAGGTTGGGTTTCAAAACGAATGACTGGTTTTCCAGTTTGGCAACTGGTTTTAATGTTGCAAGATATTCCCTCAAGATCCTGATCTTTCCTGGATATCCCAACCCTAAAATTTCCTGATAGAGCACAGCGGCAGGAATCCATTCAGGATGTGCTGCATTTACACGTTGGAGTAAATAGGGTTTATATGGATTAAGAATACTTGTTCTAGGTTGTGTACGCCGATACTGAGGTGTTTCCTTCTGCCGTAAATATTTACGCACGGTATTTCGAGACACCCTCAGTTCACGACTAATGGCTTTAATAGATTTACCCTGTTGATGAAGAATTTGTATTGTCACTGCTTGCTCCAAAGTTAACATGTTGAGCAGTCCAAAATGACCGCTATATTAACCAAGGGGGTCAGTTTTTAAATGCCGTTAGGGGGTCATTTTTACACTGTCGCTAACAGCAGCAATCTGATGATCATTTAATTCGATACCATCCTGTGCCACTTTAGCTGCGAGTGCTTTCAAACGCTTCTTAAAGTTCTCTAAATCATAGCGTAACCAAATAGAGCGAACACCGCTACCTGAAACAAATACACCCTTCTTGCGTAATTCGTTACTAGTACGATGCTGCCCATAAGCTGGATACTGAGTTGCGAAATCAATGACTGCTAGTTCTGTAGCATCATCTACACGATTTTTTAGATTAGGTACTCGACGGGATTTATTGATCAATGCATCCATGTCACCAGACTGTACTAGCTCCTGATAGCGATGAAAAGTATCTCTAGAGACACCCATCACTTTGCATGCTCTAGAAACATTTTGAAGCTCTTCAGCTAAATTGAGTAAGCCTACTTTGTGTTTGATGATTTGATTGTTAGTATGCAACATAAGAAAGTTACCTTTGTTTGATTAAGATTTCGACACCTTTATCAAAATGGGTAACTTTCTCTTTTTCAAGAGTTATGTCCGATCAAGTCTGAACTAATACATCTGATGAATAAAAAAATTTGCTAGAGGTGCACTATGAAAAATATTGCTTATCATTCTTTTATATGCAGTCTATACTTTTTACTACATGGATGTTCAAATTCACAACCACAACAGCCTTTGCAGCATCAATCAAATAAAACCATTGCAAAATCAACAACGATACCCACTCAAAAAAATCCTCAACAGACTTTAGCCTCTTTTGACAAAATCTCTTGTGATGACATTCAAAATCCACAATATCAGCAAGCCGTTTTAAATGCCATTAACGTGATTCGGCATCAACCGCAACAATGTGGAAAAATAGCTTACTCGGCTACCCACTCGCTAAAATGGAATAATCAATTACAAACAAGTTCAACTGCACATGCGCTGGATATTTCGCAACGTCAGATTTTAAGTCATGTCGGTCGAAGTGGTGAAAATCTGAGAGCTCGTATTAAAAAAACAGGATACAAAGGTGGTGGTGGGGAAAATTTAGCAACAGGTCAAAGCAACCTAAAACAAGTTTTAGAAAATTGGCTGGCGCTCAGTCCCGGACATTGCGATAACTTAATGAAACCGCAATTTAAAGATTATGCGATCGCATGTAGCCGAAATCCTACAACCCATCGAACATACTGGGTGCAACACTTTGGTAGCGGGAAAAACTAAAACCGAGTACAAGATCTTTATTTGATCGGGTAAAAACTGAAATTAACACTTATAAAATCTGCTTTATAAATTAAAAATCCCTCTTTTCAAAAGAGGGATTTTAAGAGATTTCGGTTTTTATTCGACTTAACGCTCGGTTAAGGCATTGTTTTTCGCTTTAAGAATTGGTTTAAGCAGATAAGAAAGAATAGTTTTCTTCCCTGTCATAATATCCAATTGAACGGTCATGCCGGGAATCACGGATAATCCTTTACCAAACGTTGGTTTATCAGTCACTGCACGGACAATATAAAACATATTGCCTTTCTCATCGGTAAATGTGTCTGGGCTAATATGTTTTACTTTCGCATTCATTCCGCCATAGATTGAAAAATCATAGGCGGTAAATTTAATTACCGCAGGCAAATCTGGTCGTACAAAAGCAATATCTTTCGGAGACACTTTTGCTTCAACAATCAATTGTCCATCTAAAGGCACAATTTCCGCGACTTGATCGCTTGGTTTCACAACCCCACCAATGGTATTAAAGAAAATTTTCTGCACGATACCATTGGTCGGTGAACGAATATCGGTGGTTTTCACTCGGTCTGCTACGCCTGAAATACTTTCTTTTAAACTCACTAGCTGAGCTTGCGCTTCTGCCAGTTCATTGCGCCATTGATTTTTTAAACTCACCGCAGCCTCAGAAGTGCGTGATTGCGCTTCCCCAATAGATGCCTGCGTAGCTCTTAAATTCGCTGCCGCCTGCTTACGTTCACCATCGGCATTCGATACGTCACGTTCAAGGCGCAAAATGTCCATTTCCGACACCGCACCCGTCTTTAACAAAGGTCGTGTGGTATTGAGTTCACGCACTGCAAGTTGATAGGCTCTTTCAGCTTGTCCGAGTGCAGCTTGAGCACGTTGCGATTCCTGTTGACGAGTCGAAACCGTACCTTGATTGGTCATCGTTCTTTGGCTCAGTTCGCGCAAACTTTCCGCATAATACTGGCTTTCTTGCGCCATAATGTTTGCAGCTGCATCAGGTGAAACCCCCGCAGGGACACTGCCTGAGGTATAGCCCGAGCCATTTAATTGTGCACTTAAACGTCTAACTTTGGTTTGCAAGGCAAAAATCTTGGCATTAACTTCATTCAAATTTGAGGTGAACCGTGTCGGGTCAATACGAATCAATAGATCGCCTTTTTTGACGTGCTCACCTTCATGCACATACACCTTTTCAACCACGCCACCATCAACCGATTGAATCACTTGCATCTGTTGAGATGGAATCACTTTTCCTTCACCACGAGTAATTTCATCGACTTTAGCAAAACCTGCCCAAATAATTAAACAGATAAACAACACTACAATCACATAAAGAATGACTCTTGCCTGAATTGGCTTTTGTGATTGAGTTACTTCTTGTACCTGACTTTTCCAGTCATTTGTATCAGCAGGTTGATATTTTTTAAATAAATTTAAACGCCCTAGCACTGGACTCAGAACTTTTTCTGATTGTTCAATACTTTTACCTACGCCCCCAAACATCTTCTCTCTTTGGGTTTTATTGTGTTCTGTGCTCATGATACAACTCCTGCAACTTTAGCTTGTTGGGGAAACATGGCTTTCATTACACTTTCCTTATCACCATCAGCAATAATCTTTCCATCTTCTAAAATAATAATTCGATCAACCAATGTGAGTAATGTAGGTTTATGTGTGACCAAAATTAAAGTATGTTGAGCTGTCATATAATGTTTTAGATGATGAATCACATGATTCTCAAGAGGAGTATCCATCGCACTGGTCGGTTCATCAAAAACCAAAATTTTAGCATTCTGGGCAATTGCACGTGCCACGGCAACCGCCTGCCGTTGTCCTCCAGATAATTTATGACCACCCTCACCCACTTGTAATGACAAACCATCTTCATGTGCTTTTAGAATCTGGCTTAAACCAGAAACAACCAGACTTTGTTCCAAAGCAACACGGCTAGCATGTGGATTACCCAAGACAATATTTGATAATACTGTACCGTTCAGCAATTGTATGTCCTGGGGAATATAACCAATCTGGCTACGTAATTCTGCTGGATCAATCTGACTAATATTGGTTTGATCAATAAATACTGACCCTTCAGTCGGCTTATAGAGCGACAATAGTATCTTCTCAATTGAGCTTTTGCCTGAGCCTACTTTTCCTAGAATCGCCACTTTTTCTCCTGCTCGAATAGAGAAAGAGATATTATTTAAAGCAGAATGTGATTCATTTGGATAACATAAACTGACATTTTTAAATTCGATATGTCCTATAAGATGTGGATGACTCACCCAACCTTTTAGATTCTCTCGTTCCTGTTCAGCGTCAACAGTTTGATTCAGCATATTTAAGGCACTGGATGCCTGATAATATTGGGTTAATAAACCTGCAATTTGTGCAATTGGAGCTAAGGCACGGGTTGATAATAAATAACAGGCAATCAGTGCACCTTGGGTCAACTTTCCATCTACAATAAGATAAACTCCAACCAGGATAATCACAACGCCTGCTGTTTGTTGTACCCATCCAGCAAAATTACCAACAGTGCCACCAATAAAACGTAATTTAGAAGAATACTGTACGGTAAAACGAGTGGCTTTTTCCCATAAAGTTTGCATTCGTCCAGCAGCATTAAAACTTTTAATCGTTTCCTGATTATTTAAGGTTTCTATCAATAATCCCTGACGCTGCTGAGAAGCTTCTGACATCGCATCAGATAATTTTTTTAAACTAATATGAACTGATAATGCATAGAGTAAAATAATGATTGCAGCGATGACTAAAGGAATAACGAAAACCCATGAAATAATACAGATAACAGCTAAGAACAGAACAAAAAATGGCAAGTCAATCAGTGATACCACAGTCATAGAACTGGTAAAAGAACGAATTGCCTCATAGGACTGAATATTGGAGGCCATCATACCAACAGACATATTATTCTGTTCCATACGCCGACCTAATACTTTTTCCATAATATAGGCAGATAGCTTGTTATCAGCACGGGTTGCAGCCAAATCAACAAAATAACTACGCACCAGTTTTAAAATAAAGTCAGCCGTAATAATAATCATGATTCCAAAGGCTAGTACCCATAGGGTATCTGTAGCATGGTTGGGAACAACACGATCATAAACATTCATTACGAAAAAAGGTGCACACAAAGCAAAGATATTGACGAACAGGGCTGCTAATAAAATATCTTTGTACATGGAACGGTGCTGTCGAATTACGCTCCAGAACCAATGCTGATTTGTCTTTTCCAGCTTAACCTTGTTATCCGCCACAAATTGACGTTGTTGCAAATAAATCACTGAACCCAGATATTTTTCTTGTAACTGTGCAATTGGAACTTCTGTCACGGTATCCGACATTTCAGGAAAATATACTGTTGCAGTCTGTCTTTCTGTATCAAAACGATATAAAACACAAGCTGTATTATTATTCAATATTAAAATGGCAGGAAAAACAAAATGGTTCAGTTGATCCAGATTCTGCTGTACCATATTACTTGTCAAACTTACCCGATCAGCTGCACGTGAAAAAAACTGAGGTATTAGCTTTCCATTGGGTAAAGGCAAACCTGATAATAAACCTTCTTGTGTAATACTAATTTCATAATCTTTAGCCACCCGAATCAGGCATAAAGCTAAAGGATCAAATATTTGTGTTGTCACTTATTCACCATGAATCAAACAAGCATAAAAGGTTCATTATTCCCAAACTCAGAGTTATATCATTGAGTTAATAGAATAATTGTAAATTTACCTTACCCAAAAGAGTTGGAGCATCTATAAAAACAGGGTGCAACAGCACCCTATTTTATTTTAACTGATTAAAAAATTATTCAGCTTGTGCATTTGCCGCTGTACATACATTTGCTGCATTCAGTTCACGTTTACTTACTTCTGATACTTCTGGTAAATTATCACGTTTAATACCTAAGGCAGGTAATAATTGTCCCATGCTATATAGTGTTTGTAGTTGAGCAATTTTTAAATCATATTGTGCGCTGGCATAAGCACGATTTGACTGGAATGATTCATTTTCAGAATCCAGTACATCCAGCAAGTTACGACGACCAATATCAAACTGATCATTATAAGCTCTGACCACCGCAGCAGATTCATCGCGATGGCGCTGTAGCCATTGCATCTGATTGCTATAATTATTCACATTGTTATAAGCAACTCTTGTGGTTTGGCGAATATCAACACAGGCTTTGTTTTTCAAGTCCTGAGCAGTATAAATTCTAGCATTTGCCGCATTTAGTGCTGAACGGTCAGCAAAACCATTAAACAGATTATAATTCAATCGAAGTTCTACTGCACTATCCTGACCATACTTGTCATTGCCAGGATTGGTACGCTCATCAAAACTGTTACGGTTTTGGTATAGTCCTGTACGCGCTACCAATGAGAGTTTAGGGTACATGTTTGACTTAAACTCTTCTGCATTGGTACGCGCATATTCCATTTCACTTAATGCTGCTTTCAAACTATTATTGTTCTGATATGCAGTCATTACAGCATCTTGTGAGCTATTAGGCAAAGAAGTATTTAAATTAACAGGTTCAAGATTTGCACTTGGTTCGACCCCAACAATACGGGCAAAACGTGCTGATACATCATTTAAATTCGCTTGTTCCGTCATTAAATTGGTTTGTGCCAAAGATAAACGACCTGAGATTTGTGCTAAATCCGCACCATTACCCACACCCTGCTTGGTCTTTTGCTGGATTTGATTATAAACACGTTGATGGTTATTCACATTGGTTTGTGCCAACTGAACAAGGTCACGATAACGTTGAACATCCAAATAAGCTTGCGCTGCTTCAAAGGCTTTTTGTTCCACACCAGCATTTAACTCATAATAGCGTTTTAGCGCTGCATAATCGCCTTGCTCAACTTTGCTTTTAATACGAAAACCATCGAACAACACTTGCGTTAATGCAATTTCTGCCTGACCTTGATTGAACCAGCCACGATCACCATCGAATTCACGGTTACCTTTACCATAAGCTGCATTTAAATCAATTGATGGTAAATAACCTGCCCGTGCCTGTTTTTGGTTCGCAGTGGCTTCAAGAAAGTTTGACCATTGCACCTGAACTTCTGGGTTATTTTCAATCGCAGTTTTAGTCACTGATGTTAAATCTGCTGCTGATACAGTCATTGCCACACTTGCCCCAGCAACCATGCTTGCGATTTTTGTTAATGCTAATACTTTCACAGGTTTCCCCTTGTTTTAAAGTTTCTTAAATGTTTAACGATGTTGCCATCATATTAATAAATAAATTTGGGATAGAGGGCGAAGTGACTACGCCCTCTATGCTAGGTTTAAGTCTGGAAGTTGGTTTTGTTGATCATATCATTCAAATCCGTGAAAGTTTGACCAGTAACTAGAATATTGACACTTTGAGTATCTGCCGCATTATGTATATCAATTGTGTTACCACTCACTGATACAAACTGACTTAAGGTATTAATATTGCCATTCCATCCCAAAGCATCCAATAAAGCCTTAGCATCAATTTTATCGCCCTGTGCCTTACTAAAATCTGTAATAGTATCCGTCAAACCATCTGAATCGCCTTGTATCCAAACGAAAGTATCCGCACCTAAACCACCTGTTAAAGTATCAGTGCCTGGACCACCAATCAAAATATCATCACCAGCACCACCATTGAGAATATCGGTTCCAGCACCACCATTTAAATAGTCATATCCATCATCACCATTTAAAGTGTCATTACCGACCCCTCCATATAAATAGTCATGACCCACCCCTCCGTTTAAGGTGTCATTGCCAGCACCACCATAAATCATGTCGTTACCAGCACCACCACTTATCGTATCATTACCAGCATATCCACGAATCAAATCATTGCTCGTTGTACCGTTTAATGTTTGAGCAGACTCTGAACCAGTAGTAACAGTGTTCGTTGTCTGGCTAATATCAACCGTAAAGGTCTGAGGAGCAGTTGTTTTGCTATCACCATTGGATGGTTCTGTGGCAGTAGCTGTCGCTGTCAATGACAAAGTACCCGTATAGTTCTGAGGCGGTAAAATATACAGATATTTCAACTCAGCTCCCGTAAAGCTCCAGCTTCCACCACCATTATCTACGCCTGCACTAAAACTGAAACCTGCTGGTAATCCCCCAATGGTGACCGTTAGATTTTCACTACCACTGGTATCCGTTAGATTGGCTGCCAAGTTTAATTTTATCGGTGAACCATAGGTACCACCTGCTGCCGTGAAAGTTGCACTTGATAAGGCAAAAGATGAGTCCTTGGCCCTATCACCACCATTTAAAATCAACCATTGGAAAGTATAAATACCTGTTTGAGTCGCAACAAGACTATAAGAACCCGTACCAGTAGTATTAGGGAATTTCATCTCAGTTGCATCAACTAAAATGGTCTGTTTGGTTCCATCTGGTGCAGTTACGATTAAAGCCGCTATATCGTTAAAGCCTTGCTGTACTTCGCTTGCAATATTTTCTCCATTAGTAAAGGTATAGTTCCAAGTGACCGTATCACCAGTGGTCATATTGTGTTGTACTTCGTTGATTTTTCCATCGATAATATCTACAAACCCAGGATCATTCACATTTGGACCAACAGGGTCAAAACGATTATCTAAATAACCAGATGTTACACCTAACTCCAGCTCAAGATTGGCTTGGCTTACACCATTACCAGAATCTTGAACTCCTGGATTGACTGCAACATCAGACGAACCTGTTGAGATAATCGTTGCACCCTGTTGAAGTACATATGCATTCGCAACAGATAATAAAGGCATATCTGCAACAGCCGAAACAGTAAGTGTCAAGGTTGATGTGCTAGTCGCCGTACCATCAGATACAGTATAAGTTACTAATGGTACAGTACCTTTATAATCCAGTGCTGGTGTAAAAGTATAACTGCCATTGCCATTAATAATTAGACTGCCTACACCCGTAATCGTCGCGGTTTGACCTGCGTTAAATGTACCTGCCACACCTGCAACTGTGAATTGTGTAATAGTCAGCGCACTACCCTCAACATCACTGTCATTTGACAATAAACCATTCGTCGGATTGACTGTTAAAGTCGTGTCTTCCGCTGTGGTATTGGTATCAGCAGCTGCAACTGGCGCTTCATTTACATCCTGCTCGTTCAGCGTCACGTTGATGTTGCTGCTGTTGGTGCCATCAGTTGCTGTCACCACCAGGTTGTGGATGT
>NZ_JAVIMC010000062.1:0-210 GCF_031196995.1 Acinetobacter sp. 12966 | reverse complement strand
CTGGGGCCTCCGTTTCTAGGAAAGGTTGCGCCTGCTGCAGAAACTCCGGGCTCTCCAGGATTTCATCCAGTAGCAGGACGGAAGGGAGTGCAGACGAGTGCCCCAGCTCCTGGAGTGCCTGGGAGGGCGCCAGTATGCCTTTCATCTGCCCCTTCCACGTGGAGGCCATTGGGGGGGCGGGCTGGAGAGGTGGAGCTGCCCCGGATTGGG
>NZ_JAVIMC010000061.1:0-4155 GCF_031196995.1 Acinetobacter sp. 12966 | reverse complement strand
GGTTTGTGCAACAAAGCCATTGCCAATTATATGTTCCATAACAAGGATTTCCCTGTTTTGAATAACCATGAGGTCTATGTTCATGAGATTTAAATCCACTTTCATCAAGATAGATGATTGGGTGTTGATACCTTAATCGGTTTAAATCTTTTAAATACTGCTCTCTGAGTTCTGTTTTTGCTTTCGGGTGCAGTAAGGTCTTTTTTTAACTGTGATATTTAGATCCTTGAGCGCATCTCCAATTGTAGAAATACCACAACCAAAACGAGCAGCGCGTTCATATTGATAATCATCAGGATATTGCTCAACATCTGCACGTAAGGCATCATCATCAACTTTAGATGGTTTTCTTGGTCGAGTTCTTTTTATTTCGATTCGCTTTTTTCCATTCGACAATTGTATTTTTATCAATTTCGAAGTGCTGAGCAACCGCTCGAATAGATTGGCCTTCTTCAAGCTTGGCTAATATTTTCTTTCTAAAATGTATTGGATAACTCATATCGGTATTGTATTGGTTTTTTTGCGTGCTTACTATATGGACACGGGTGCGGCGATGAGGTGCTCAAGCACTTTGCTGCACGGTTGAGGGAACACATTCGCGCAACCGACATGGCTGCCCGGATTGGGGGGAGGAATTCGCTGTGTTGTTGGAAGCGGCATCGATTGAAGACGCCCAAGTATGGGCGGAGCGATTTCGTCAAGACGTTGCGACGACAGCGGTGGTGTGTGGAGAGGTGTCGATCAGCTATAGCGCCAGCATGGGGGTGGCCCCCCTTGACGTCTGCTTAAACTCTTCCGAGCAGGTGATGCAGCAGGCGGACAGCGCGCTCTACCAGGCAAAAAGACAAGGGCGCAACCAAGTTGTGGGCGCACAAGTATTTCAGAATTGAGAGGAATGGCGATGAAGGAAAAGCAACTGGACCCGATCAAAACATTTCGTGCCCAATGGGCAGTGATGACGTTCTACGAGCGCTTCGAACAGGTGATCGCGCTCGCGCTGTCCGCAATCATTGCCGTGATCATCGTGGTCTCGCTGCTGCAGCTGATCTCGATCGTCTTCAGCCTGCTGGTCATCGATGCGTTCAATCCGCTCGATCACAAGGTCTTCCAGACCGTGTTCGGCATGATCATGACGCTGCTCATCGCCATGGAGTTTAAGCATTCCATCGTGCGGGTGGCCTTGCGCCGCGATAGCATCATCCAAGTCAAGACGGTGATCCTGATCGGGCTGATCGCCCTGGCGCGCAAGTTCGTGATCCTCGACCCGGAGACCAGCCCCGCCAAGATCGCGGCGCTCGCAGGCGCGATGCTGGCCCTCGGGGCGACTTACTGGCTGCTGCGCGAGCGCGATGACCGGGCCGCTGGGGAAAGCCCAAATGAGCCATCGTGATCGGCGCCACGCGCAGGCTGCCGGCGCGCGGCATCGCTGGCTCAATCGCCTGCAAACCGCGCTGTTGGTGCTGACCCTGCTCGGGATTGCCGCCGTCGCCGGCAGCCTGCTGTTGGGTGACAGCGCTCTGTGGCTGGCGCTGGCGGCCGCGGGGTTCACCCTGCTGCTCGAACCGGCGGCGGCTTCCGGGCTGACCCTGCGGCTGTATGGCGCACGCCCTCTGCACCCGAATGAAGCGCCCGATCTTTGGGCTGTGTTGCGCGAACTGGCGGCGCGGGCCGGGTTGCCTGCCGTGCCGGTACCGCACTACGTGCCCAGCGGGGTCGTCAACGCCTTCGCCACCGGTACGAAGCATCACGCGGCCATCGCGCTGACCGACGGTCTGCTGCGTAGCCTCACGCTCCGCGAGTTGACCGGCGTGCTCGGCCACGAAATCGCGCATATTGCGAACGAGGATTTGCGTGTCATGGGGCTGGCCGATTCCATCAGCCGGCTCACCCATCTTCTGGCCTTGTTGGGGCAAATCATGCTCCTCTTCAGCCTGCCGGCCTTACTGTGGGGCACAGTCGCTATCCAGTGGCCGGCGCTGCTGTTGCTGGCCGTTTCGCCGCAGCTCGCGCTGCTGGCGCAACTGGGTTTGTCGCGGGTGCGCGAATTCGACGCCGACCGGCTCACCGCCGAATTGACCGGCGACCCACAGGGATTGGCTTTGGCGCTCGCCAAGATCGAGCGGGAGAGTCGCGCCTGGCTGCTGCCCGGATGGGGCAACCCGGAACCCTCCTGGTTGCGCACGCATCCGGCGACGCCAGAGCGCATCCAACGCTTGCGGGAATTGGCTGATTCGATGGCACCGCAACCGCTTCATTCCAGCCCATTTCTGCCGGACATCCCCTTGGCGCCACGCCCACCGCGTTGGCGCGCCAGCGGTGTCTGGCGCTGATTTCAACAAGGAGAATGGCATGACCTACCCCGATCTCAACAGCCGCCCGGCGCCGGACCGATTCATCCGGCGCTGGCTCGTCATCACTGGCTGCATCGCCGCACTCATGCTGCTGTGGCAGTTCTTGCCTGCCATCGAAGCCTGGTTCAGTCCGCGCGAAGCGGCCGAGCGCACGGTGACACCGCGTGGTGATCTGGCGGCAGACGAGCAGACCACCATCCAACTGTTCGAGAAATCGCGCGGGTCGGTGGTTTACATCACCACGGCGCAACTGGTGCGTGACGTCTGGTCGCGCAATGTCTTTTCCGTGCCGCGCGGCACCGGCTCCGGCTTCATCTGGGACGATGCCGGCCACGTGGTGACCAACTTCCACGTCATCCAGGGGGCATCGTCTGCCACGGTCAAACTGGCCGACGGTCGCGATTATCAGGCTGCGCTGGTGGGCGCCAGCCCCGAGCACGACATCGCCGTGCTCAAGATCGGCGTCGGCTTCAAGCGCCCGCCAGCTGTGCCGGTGGGCACCAGTGCCGACCTCAAGGTCGGGCAGAAAGTGTTCGCTATCGGCAATCCCTTCGGATTGGACTGGACGCTCACCACCGGCATCGTCTCGGCGCTCGACCGCACCCTCGACGGCGAAGGGGGCGGGCCTGCCATCGATCACCTGATCCAGACCGACGCCGCTATCAACCCCGGCAACTCCGGCGGCCCGCTGCTCGATTCGGCTGGGCGGCTGATCGGCATCAACACCGCCATCTACAGCCCTTCGGGCGCGTCCGCTGGCATCGGTTTCGCTGTGCCGGTGGATACCGTCATGCGCGTGGTGCCGCAACTCATAAAGACCGGCAAGTACATCCGTCCGGCGCTGGGCATCGAGGTGGATGAGCAGCTCAACGCGCGTCTGCAGGCGCTGACCGGTAGTAAGGGCGTATTCGTATTGCGCGTGACGCCGGGCTCGGTGGCGCACAGGGCCGGGCTCGTCGGCGTCGAGGTCACCGCAGGCGGCATCGTGCCCGGCGATCGCGTTATCAGCATCGACGGTATCGCCGTCGACGACGTCACCACATTACAGGCCCGGCTAGACGACAAGAACGTTGGAGATGTTGTGGTCTTGTTAGTGGAGCGGGCCGGCAAGACTCGCGAGATGCTTGTGGAACTACAACCGGGAGTTTGATGGAAAGTGGGTCATGGATCTGCACAGCGAAGCAGTCAAGCGACTTCAGCCTTGCGCCGAACTACGAGCCCTAGCTAGTGCAGTGGGGGGAAGGCTGTTTAGGTTAAATGGATATAAGGGAGTCATTTTTGATTGTGTTT
The DNA here is from genome assembly GCF_031196995.1 of Acinetobacter sp. 12966. NCBI lineage: Bacteria > Pseudomonadati > Pseudomonadota > Gammaproteobacteria > Moraxellales > Moraxellaceae > Acinetobacter > Acinetobacter sp. 12966. The sequence continues at coordinate 514 of NZ_JAVIMC010000061.1, read as the reverse complement.
TTAAAAGAAGATGTTGATTTTTTTGGGTAAGCATTTAGGGCGTCCAAGGGTTGGAGCAGTTGGCACGGATGAGAGAGCTCAATGCTCGCTAGGGATTGGATCTATGTGTTTTTTCTGACTGACTGCTTACGTGTTGGAACGGGCAACATCGGAAAAGGATGAATTTTTATTTTCACCATTTACCGTATTTTTCGAGCCTGGGCGAAAATTAGGATGATACTTTAGCGCCCTTAATCATTCTCCCATGAAAGGCAAAACGATCCAGTCTCGGGTGTAAGTGCTCACAACATACTGATATAAAATGGATTTTTTATGAATAGGAGAGCGCGCGACGTTTCTCTCTGTTTTTAGGGTTAGGATGAAACTTAACCTTGGTGAAAGATGTGACCAAGATTATGACTAGATTAATAAGTCTTTATTTTTAAAGACTTATTTTATATTTTCTTTTAGTCATAATTTTAGTCATAAAATATAGAAAAACTAGATCAAAATAGGCTTTGAAAATTTCTCGCAC
>NZ_JAVIMC010000060.1:0-2114 GCF_031196995.1 Acinetobacter sp. 12966 | reverse complement strand
CATTATTTTGGCTAGGATCACTGTTCACCTGATCTAGGTGTTTCGTTAACTGATTAAATTTTGATTTAATATTTTCTTCTATAGCTGGTGTAATTGCTAAATGATGTCCACGAATCGTTAATTGCATAATTCTATCCCTCACCTTTTTTAGGTTATCTAAAGAAGAACTAAAACGATTTAATGCTATCAAAAGAAATCTAGGAACAATTAAACCATTTTAGTTACTCTCTTGGTGAAAATGAAATTTCATTATTTCGTCATAATGAATCTCTAGAATAGCCATACTTCAAAATTCAGATCAAGACTTTTCTTTCAGAGGACGAAGGAATATGTAACGATTCTCGATATTTTGCGACCGTTCTTCGAGCAACTTCAATTCCCTCATCTTTTAATAATGTAGCAATTACATTATCTGACAAAGGCTTACGTGGATTTTCATTTGCGACTAGTTTCTTAATCATTGCCCGAATTGCGGTAGAAGAGGCCTCTCCTCCTGCTGTTGTTCCTACATGACTAGAGAAAAAATATTTCAGCTCAAATAGACCACGAGGCGTAAGCATATATTTATTTGTAGTTACACGAGAAACTGTAGATTCATGCAATTCGACTTCTTCTGCCACATCTCGAAGAACTAGCGGCTTCATTGCTTCAGGACCTATTTCCAAAAAGGCTTTTTGATGCTCCACAATACAAGAAGCTACTTTTAATAACGTTTTATGCCTTTCATCAATGCTTTTGATAAAGTTTTTCGCCTCAAGCATTTGATTACGTAAATATAAATTATCCTCACTCTGATCTGCTCTACGAATCATACTAGAGTAAAAACTATTAATTCTTAATTTAGGCAGCACATCTGGATTTAGTTGAACCTGCCAGTGTAAATCTTTTTTAGAAACCATCACATCTGGAATTTGATAGTCTGATTCTTCTTTATCAAAATCCATACCTGGATAGGGTTTTAATGTTTTTAAAAGATTGATTGCAAACTTCAATTGGTCTTTCGTTAAACCAGTTTGTTTGAGTAATTTATTTAGATCATTTGCTATTAAAAGCTCATAATATTGCAATAGGCTTTTTGCTTCGTTTAGATATTCAACATCTTTTGGTAGAAACTCTAGCTGTATCCTTAAACATTCCGCTAAATTACGCGAACCAATCCCTAAAGGATCAAGTCGTTGAATGTGTTTTAAAACAACTAAAACCTCATCCTCCTCAATCTCCTCCTCGATATCCATTTCATTCAATAATTGTTGTGCCGCTAAAATTATTTCTTCAATTTCAGCATCCAAGAAACCTTTATCATCTAATGCATCAACAATACAATAAGCAATTAATTGATCAATTTTAGAAAAATGCAAAAGATTAACTTGTTCTAAAATATGTTCCTTAAGAGATAATTGAACTTGGCGATTATCTTCCCGCTCTTCAAATTCTGGAGTAGCTAAAGCTGTTGATTGATGGGTATAAACATCATCCCACTCAGTATCAACGGGCAAATCATCAGGCAAATGGTTTGCATTTAGTTCCGTTGTTAAATCATCCGATTCTTTATTCTCTAATGTAGACAGACTTTCCGTTAACGACTCTTCTTCTATTTTTTCAAGCAAAGGATTACTATCTAGTTGAATCTGAATTTCCTGTTCAAGCTCTAAACTAGAGAGTTGTAACAAACGAATCGCCTGCTGCAATTGAGGTGTTAACGATAGAGAATTCGCTACTTTCAATCCAACAGATAATTTCATATATTTCATTTTCCATAAAACAAGCAAAAATCATGCCTATTCAACATTTATAACATATAGTCTCCATTTGTCATACATATCCAACTGAAATTTGTAGAAGAAAAAAGAGATTTTTCCAATTATAAAAATAGTTTTATTAAATTAATTCTATCAAACATGGTTCGAATATAAAGTCAGACACAAAATCTTGTTATAAAAAGTTAATTAGGAAGAGCTTGTTCTCTTTTAATTTTGTTTAATTGATTACCCTTCGGTTGTATAGTTTTTTCTATTAAATTTAAAGATTCAAATCATAGCTTACTATTTTATATTTATTCCCTACAAATATATTTTTCTCACACATAAAAAAATACCCCCATTCATAGGAATGGG
>NZ_JAVIMC010000006.1:0-220576 GCF_031196995.1 Acinetobacter sp. 12966 | reverse complement strand
TATATATTTGATCGGTTTTTTGAATTATTGGGGCTATTAATAATTAAGATCAATAATTTATCTCTAAAATATTCTTTTTTATGTTTTGTGGTGTTTTAAAATGAAAGTATTTAAAAATTTATATATGTTATATGGCTGTAAAGATTTTATGTCATAACATTAAAAGGTACTTTCATGTCATTGCAACGCGGCATTTATCAGCATTATAAAGGTAATCTCTATCAAGTTTTTTCTGTGGCAAAACACAGTGAGACTGAAGAAGAGTTAGTCGTTTATCAGTGTCTTTATGGTGACTATTCAACTTGGGTACGTCCGCTAGATATGTTTACTGAAACGGTTCAAATGGCTGATGGAAGTATCGTGCCGCGTTTCAAGTTAATTCAAAGCACTTAATTCAAACGACTTTTATATAAAATAACGATTTTAAAGGGTGAATATATGCCAAATACTTTTTTCTTACAAAGAGTTGCCGATTTATATGACTCCTTTAAACGACACGATGCTCAGCAAACAGATCGTTTGCTGCGGTATCGTAATATTGAGGCGGAGTCTGCAAAATTACTATCGCAATTTATTCGGATGCAGCAAACCAAATCAATTTTAGAAATCGGGACCTCAACAGGTTATTCTACTTTATGGCTTGCTGAGGCTGCTCAAGCCACTCACGGAAAAGTAACCACGCTTGAAATTGATGCCAATCGTAGTAATGAAGCGAAACGCCATGTGACTGAACTGACATTAGATGAATTGGTTGATTTCTGGGTAGGAGATGCAGCCGATTATTTAAAAGAAGCTCAGGAAACTTTCGATTTTATTTTGTTAGATGCTGAGCGTCCTGCTTATGAGAATTATTGGCTAGATTTAAAACGGCTGATGAAGCCAAAAGGTGGCGTACTCATTATTGATAAGGTTATTTCACATGCGGCTGAAGTCAGTTCATTCTTAGCTTTAATTAAAAAAGATGAAAATTTTATGAGCAGTATTTTGCCCGTAGGCGCTGGTCTATGTATTGTGGTGGCAAGATAAGCCATTTGAAAATATGATTTATTCATTCATAAAGGCCTGTTCAACGCAGGCCTTATTTCATTATGTTATGAAGCATTCACTAAAGATAGGCGAGTAAAGTGTAAGTCGAATTCTAAATATTTATGTACAAAAGCAGCTTTGTCTGTTGATCGTAATAAGTTGTCATAAATAAATTCTGGTACAGGATGATAAAGTTCGCCCGAACCATCGCTATAAAATATTTTTAGATGACGTGAAGTCGCATTGTATTTCCATGAAGTGACTGCCACAGTATTCGCCATAAATTTTTCCCCTTTTATTTCATATTACTTAAGCTCAAAAAACATCGGTTATTTATTCGACATTACTCAAACTTCATGTAATGGGGAAGGGCATAATTGTAAAAGTATCAGTAGAAAATGTGATGTGCTTATTCAAAACAAAAGAACCATCCGATGAAGGATGGTTCTTTGAGTTTTTAAAATCTAATAAGAGATTAGATCTTACCAACTAGGTCGATAGATGGAGCAAGAGTTGCTTCGCCTTCTTTCCATTTAGCTGGGCAAACTTCACCTGGGTGAGCGTGTACATATTGAGCAGCTTTTACTTTACGAAGAAGTTCAGATGCGTCACGGCCGATACCACCAGCGTTGAGTTCAACGATTTGGATTTTACCTTCTGGATCGATAACGAAAGTACCACGGTCAGCTAAACCTTCAGATTCGATAAGAACGTCGAAGTTTTTAGAAAGAGTCCAAGTTGGGTCACCAACTAATGGGTATTGGATTTTTTTGATTTCTTCAGAAGTGTCGTGCCAAGCTTTGTGAGTGAAGTGTGTATCAGTAGATACAGCATAAATTTCAACACCAAGTTTTTGGAATTCAGCGTAGTTGTCAGCTAAGTCACCAAGTTCAGTTGGACAAACGAAAGTGAAGTCAGCTGGATAGAAGAATACAACAGACCATTTACCTTTAAGGTTAGTTTCGTTAACTTCAACAAATTGGCCGTTGTGGTAAGCAGTTGCTTGGAATGGTTTAACTTCAGTATTAATCAAGCTCATCATTGTCTCCATGATTGAGGTTTATATTTAAACTTGTTTACGAGATGTAGAATAAATAAAAATTCTTTATTGGGGAAATAGTATTTTTACATGACTAAAATCGGAAAATCGAATAAGTGATAAATTTACGATTTTTAAGTCCCCACACACTGTATTCGATTTGACTGCAAAAACATGTAAATCAAATGACAGTTATCGTAAAAGAAACTTGCCTAACAACATGAAGTCTAGTGAATCAAAATTCAAGGGCAAAATTTTAAAAAATTAAAAATATATAAAAAACCAACTGTTTTACCTTATGGTCATTAGAGCGTAAAATAGAGGATTGTTGTATTTTCAGGAAAATTTGTCTGTGCAGAATGATTTAAATATTGATCAGTGGGTGATGGCAAGAGATCGTTACCGTTTAAATCGTTTGCGTAAAGATAAAAAAGCCAATACAGCAGAGATTGAAAAATTATTTGAACAATCTAATGCCAAAGTAAGGCAGCGATTTGAACGTCTCCCTAAAATCAAACTGAATCAGGATTTACCTGTTTCCCAATATGCAGACCGTTTAATTGATGCGATTCAAAAGTATCAGGTGATTATTGTGGCAGGTGAGACGGGTTCAGGTAAAACCACCCAGCTTCCTCAGATTGCAATGCTAGCGGGCCGTGGTTTAACGGGAATGATTGGTCATACCCAGCCACGTCGTTTAGCTGCACGTAGTGTTTCTCAGCGTATTGCAGAAGAAGTCGGCGAAAAGCTTGGCGAATCGATTGGTTTCAAAATCCGTTTTAATGAACAAGGTTCGCAGGACTCTATCGTAAGGTTAATGACCGATGGTATTTTGCTTGCCGAGTTAGGTAATGACCGTTATTTGTCTAAATATGACACGATCATTATTGATGAAGCACATGAACGCTCACTCAATATCGATTTTATTATGGGCTATTTAAAGCAGTTACTGCCAAAACGTCCAGATCTAAAAGTTATCGTGACTTCGGCAACTTTAGATGTAAATCGCTTTAGTAATTACTTTAATGACGCACCTATTTTTGAAGTAGAAGGGCGTAGTTATCCTGTCGAAGTACTTTATCGCCCAATTTCAGAAATGAATATTGGTGGCAGTGATGACGATGAGTTTGATGATTTTGAAGAAAACCTTCCTCGTGCAGTTGTACAGGCCGTAGAAGAATGCTTTGCTGACGCAGAAGCAAAAGGTCATCCAGAACATGCCGATATTTTAATTTTCTCAAGCACAGAACAAGAAATTCGTGAGTTGCAGGAAACCTTACAAAAGTATGGGCCTAGACATACCGAAATTTTACCGTTGTATGCGCGTTTAGCTGTTTCTGAACAACAAAAGATTTTTAGTCCGGGTGGTAAAGGTCGTCGTATTATTATTGCGACGAACGTGGCCGAAACTGCACTTACGGTTCCAAATATTCGCTATGTAATTGATAGCGGTTTTGCTCGTATATCGCGTTATAACTACCGTTCTCGTGTACAACGCTTACCAATTGAAGCAATTTCTCAGGCTGCGGCCAATCAGCGTAAAGGGCGTTGTGGTCGTATTGCTCCGGGTGTGTGTATCCGTTTATATAGCGAAGAAGACTTTTTAAGTCGTCCTGAATTTACCGAACCTGAAATTAAACGAACCAACTTAGCATCTGTTATTTTGCAAATGCAGAGCTTAGGGTTAGGTGAGTTAGAAAACTTCGATTTTATTGAGCCGCCAGATTTCCGCCTAGTTAATGATGGGCGTAAGTTGCTGATTGAGTTAGGCGCACTTAACGAGAAGAAAAATGAGCTGACCAAAGTTGGGCAAATGATGGCACGTATGCCAATTGACCCGCGACTCGCGCGTATGATCGTGGGCGGTGCTCATTTTGGCGTACTCAAAGAAATCTTAATTGTAGTAAGTGCTTTAGCTGTTCAGGACCCGCGTGAGCGCCCAGCTGATAAACAAATGCAAGCTGACCAAAAGCATGCATTATTCAAAGAAGCGGATTCAGATTTTCTGTTTTATTTAAAACTTTGGGAGACTTTAAATCCTAAAGGCGAAGCAGGCATGTCTGAAAATAAACGCCGTCAATTTGCCAAGCAGCATTTCTTAAGCTGGTTGCGTTTGCGTGAATGGAAACAGACACATCAGCAATTGGTTGAGTTAGCCGAAGGTTTAAAACTGAGCTTTAATGAAAAATCTGCGAATTATGAAAACTTGCACCGTGCGTTGCTAACAGGTTTATTATCCTTCATTGCCAATAAAACTGATGAACGAAATACCTTTATGGCAGTGCGTCAGCAAAAGGCTAAAGTTTTCCCTGCGAGTACTTTGCATAAAACCAATACCTCTTGGGTGATGGCTTTTGAGATGGTCGAAACTTCTCAAGTGTACTTACGTACTTTAGCCAAAATTGACCCTGAATGGATTTTGCTTGCTGCACGTGACTTATTGAAATATCACTATTTCGAGCCACATTGGTCTAAGAAAGCGGGAATCGTCAATGCGTATGCGCAAATTTCTTTATTTGGTTTAATTATTGAGCCAAAACGGTTAATTAATTTTGAGAAAGTTGACCAACCTGCTGCTCATGAGATTTTCTTACGCGATGCATTAACTACGGGTAACTTGGGTACAGTTCCACCATTTTTAAAACACAACTTACTTAAACTTGAAGAAGTAGAGCGAGTTGAAGATAAATTGCGTCGTCGTGATTTGGTGGTGGATGAAGAAACAATTTATCAGTTTTATGCATCTAAGATTCCTGAAGAAATTGCGAGCCGTCGTAGCTTTGAAGACTGGCGTGCGACAGTAGAAGCAAATAATCCTCGTTATTTATTTATTGACGATGATGCGCTCTGGCTCAATGACCGACCAACAACTCAGCAATTTCCAGATCATTTGCACAATGGTCAGCTACGTTTAGCAACGACATATCATTTTGACCCGAGCCACGACGAAGATGGTGCCACTGTTCAAATTCCTGTACAGGCGCTGCCTCAAGTTGATGAAAATATATGGTCATGGGGAATTCCGGGTTGGCGACAAGATTTAATTGAGGCTTTACTCAAAGCTTTACCTAAAGACAAGCGTCGTAATGTGGTGCCAATTCCTGATACAGCTCGTAAGCTCATGCAAGGGGTTGATGCGGTACATTTACGTGAACATATTTTTAGTTATTTAGCTTTTGCCTTGCGTGGTGAGCAAATTACTGAAAAAGATTTCTCGTTTGAACGTATTGATCCATATTTGGTACCTTTCATTAAAGTGATTGATGAAAAAGGTAAGCTGATTGCGAAAGGGCGTGATTTACCTGAGTTAAAAGCACGTTGCCGCGTAGAAACACATCGTCCAGTTAAACAGCAAAAAGGTGAGTTTAAAAACTTTCCTGAAAACTTTACTTTTGAGGCCTCTCATAAAGTCACGGGCGTTGTAGTTAAACAATATCAGGCTTTAGTTCCGACCAAGGCTTTTGCTGACCTCGAAGCTAAAGATGAGTCAGGCATTGTTATTCAAACGTTTAACGATCAAGCTGAGGCGATTAAACAGCATCGTGAAGGAATTATTCGTCTAGTCCATATGCAACTTGGTGATTTAGTTCGTCAGTTGAAAAAGCAGATTTCAAAACCGCTCGCGTTGGCTTATTCACCTTTGGGCGATAAAGCTAAGCTTGAGCAGATGTTGGTCTATGCAACGTTGCAGATGGCAATTACGACTTTGCCAATTAACGCTGATGAATTTAATAAGCTGCTAGATCAGGTCAAAAAGCAATTTTTGAGTTATGGTCAGCAAGCACTTGAGCAATTAAGTGATATTTATATTCAGTGGCAGCAAATCCGTCGTCAGCTTTTAGTACTTGATTCAGGCGTGTTTGGACGCAGTATTGATGATATTGAAGACCAGTTAGATCTCATGTCACTGAGTAATTTTGTTTACTGTCAACCAGTCGATCTTTGGCAGGAATACCCGCGTTATTTAAAAGCACTGCTATTGCGTTTAGATCGATTGCCAAATAATCTACAGCGAGATCATGCTGCAATTGACGATGTCGATCCATGGATGGACAAGGTGTTTAAATTCAAAAACGATCCAAAAATCAAAGAATTGTATTTGATGTTGGAAGAATTTCGCATTTCTTTATTTTCTCAGCCGATGAAAACCAAGATGCCTATTTCGCCAACTCGACTGCAAAAGTTATGGGATCGTTTGGGAATCAGTTAAGATAGATCGGGGTCTGTTTATGCTGTTGTTTAGCCTACAACGCAATTTATAAATGAAAGATTAACAGACCCTATTCATTTTTTTAGGAGTTTTACATGGGCATTCGTATCACAGGTACTGGGTTATTTCACCCAACAGAAATCATTTCTAATGAAGAACTGGCCGACAGTTTAAATGCTTATGTGGAACAATATAACCAAGAGAATGCAGAGAAAATTGCAGCAGGTGAGCTAGAAGAGTTACGTGGTTCTAGTGCTGAATTTATTGAAAAAGCGTCTGGTATTAAGCGCCGTTACGTGATTGAGAAATCAGGTATCCTTGATCCAACACGTTTACGTCCTCGTTTGTCTGAACGTTCAAATGATGAACTTTCACTTCAAGCAGAGTGGGGTGTGATTGCTGCGAAACAAGCAATGGAAAATGCAGGCGTAACTGCTGAAGATATCGATGTTGTGATTTTGGCATGTTCAAACATGCAGCGTGCTTATCCAGCTGTAGCGATTGAAATTCAATCGGCACTTGGCATTCAAGGTTATGCCTACGACATGAACGTTGCATGTTCAGCTGCTACTTTTGGTTTGAAACAAGCGGCAGATGCAATTCGCTCGGGTGCTCGCCGTGTTTTATTGGTAAATGTCGAGATTACATCGGGTCATCTGGATTACCGTAACCGTGATTGCCACTTCATTTTTGGTGATGTTGCAACGGCTTCTATTATTGAAGAAACCACTACTAAAACTGGTTTTGAAATTTTAGATATTCATTTATTTACTCAATTTTCAAACAACATTCGCAATAACTTTGGTTTCTTAAACCGTAGCGAAGATGCGGTCGTTGATGACAAGTTATTCCGTCAAGATGGCCGCAAGGTATTTAAAGATGTTTGTCCATTGGTGGCAAAAATCATTAATGCACAGTTAGAAAAAATGCAGTTAACTGCAAATGATATTAAGCGTTTCTGGTTACACCAAGCCAATGCCAATATGAATGAACTAATCTTGAAATATGTGGCTGGTAAAGAGGCAGATTTAAGCCGTGCACCAATTATTCTAGATGAGTTTGCGAATACCTCTTCAGCAGGTGTGATTATTGCTTTACACCGTACAGGCCACGAAGTGGATGATGGCGAATATGGCGTGATTTCATCTTTCGGTGCTGGTTATTCAGTAGGTTCGATTGTTGTTCAAAAGCACGTTGCTTAAGTTACTAGATTAATTAAAAACGCTCGTAAGAGCGTTTTTTTATGGGTCGAAAATAATAAAGCGGACTAAAATTAGCCCGCTTAGATTGAATCAAAAATGATTAAAACTTTTTGGTGTAGTTTACAAACAAGCGGTCTTCACCAAAGTCATTGCCATGTTTTACATTGTAATCAATGCGAATGTATTGCAGGGCGACGCCTTTTAAGAATGACTGCTGAAACGCATAATTTAAAATCACATTTGACTCGGTTTCGTGGTTTTTCTCACCATTGGCTGCTTTAAAATCATGGCCATAGACATATTTCACCATTGCGTTTAAGCCCGGAACATAATCTTTAAAGTCGTAGCCATACATTACATGATAAGACTTTTCGTCTTCTTTAAAGAAACCAGTAGCGTTCCAGTTAATGAAATAGGTTTCCGGTAAGAAACCATCCGGTAATGGATAAGCCGACTCACCGATAATCTGCTGGTACCCCAAGCCAAAGGTATGGTTTTTTACTTTGAGCGTTTCTAGCACCCCGATGTTTTGCGCATCAATATCAAAAGTGTTGCCATCATCTTTTGCATTAAAGTACTTAAACTTAGACGTAAGAGCGAAATTAGGTTGTTTCCAATTATGCTCAAACCCTACATAGTGTTTGTTGTAGAGGTCTTCTAAATTACCGAAGTAATATTCACCCTTGAGTGACGGCGTAAATTGATAGCGCAGATCTATGTAATTTAAGCCATCAGATTCTTTAGTCATTCCATTTGCCGTGAAAGAAAACTTTTTAAAGTCTTCTTCATTTCGTGGAGAGACTTTTTCCACTCGGCCAATTTCTGCATAAAGCTGATCTGAAAGTTGCGACTTAAGATTGGTTCCCCAATATGAAGCAAGCAACTGACGACTGGCATCCACAGCGGTTACAGGCAAGTCTAACCAAAGCTCACCGACACTTAAAAGAGTTTTGTCATAACCCAGTTTTAAAGTGGCGCCGTATTTTAAAAAGTCGGATGCTTGTGATTGTGTCTCTTTATTAAAAGGCAAAACTGTGTCCGTAACATGTTTATCTGAACTTAAGCGCACGGCGTATTGAACAGAAGCATCAGCTCCAATCGTAATGGGCTTGTCTGCAATTTGCAGCGGAGTGTCATGCATTTTCGATTTATAAAATAGCGATGCTGCCTGAGACCAACTACCAGTGTCTTTGAGTGCATCATTATCAAAATTACGATTGATATAGGCATTCTTTAGCGTGAATTTCCATTCATCTTCAGCCTGCTGATTTGGATTTGCAGCGAATGAATTGCCACACATCAATACTAAGGTTGCAAAGGTTAAAGCATGTGGCTTAAAGCGATGTAATAATTCCATAATCCATTTCCAAAATCTATGCGCCAGTCCTAGGCGCATGTATGTTTACTGCTGGGTAAGCGTGTTTTGAGGGTTAAAAGTTGATGGCGTTTGTGCGGCAACAGAGGCTTTAAGATTGACCATAAATATTGCAAGTGCAGCAATCACACCCGGAATCGCAATTGCTAAGAAATTCATTTGGTGAGGAAGCTCAAATGTGAGCAGAGCTCCAGTTAAAACTGGTCCAATAATCGCGCCGATACGACCAATTCCAGATGCCCAGCCCATGCCAGTTGAACGAAGTGCTGTCGGGTAGAACTGTGCAACAAACGTGTAGAGTAAGATTTGTGAACCAATGGTGGCAGCGCCAGCAATCGCAATCAGGCTATATAAAATAAATTGTGGACTATTAATGCCAAGCAGAATTAAAGCTGCTGATCCCACAATAAACATAATGGTAATAACAGGTTTTAAATGGAATCTATCTGCTAAAGCACCACCACCAATTGCACCGACCATACCGCCAATATTGAGTGCAAACAGGAATAACATGCTCGCACCTAATGAGTAGCCCGCTTGCAGCATGAGTTTAGGTAACCAGCTTCCTAAGGCATACACCATGAGTAAGCACATAAAGAAAGCAATCCAGAACATAAATGTGCTGAAGGTACGACCCTGTTGGAAAAGCGCACGGACAGGTGCATCTGTTGTGGTGCTCTCATTTAATACCAATTGAGTATTGGCGTTTACCTGAGTTTGAGGTGCAATTTTGCTGACAATACTTTTAGCCTGTTCACTCTGATTAGATTTCACTAAAAAGGCGAGAGACTCAGGCAGAAATTTCCAGATCAGCGGGAGTAATAGCAGTGGAATACCTGCAAGTAAAAACATGATTTGCCAGCCCATATCCTTAACGAGCCATGCACCGAGTAGAGCAGATGTCATGCCGCCAATTGCGTAACCACTAAACATGATTGCGACTAATGTACTGCGGATTTTTTTTGGTGCGTATTCAGTCATAAGCGCGACGACGTTTGGCATAACGCCACCAATCCCAAGACCTGCAATAAAGCGTAAAATAGCAAACTCAGTTGGTCCTTTGGCAAAAGCACCTATAAAGGTAAATCCGCTAAATAAGGTGACACAAATCAGGATGGTCTTTTTACGTCCCAGTTTGTCTGAAAGTGTGCCGAAAATCATGGCACCGAACATCATCCCAAATAGCGCTGCACTGGCGAGTAAACCAGCTTCAACAGCAGTTAAAGACCATTGCTGCATTAACAGCGGAAGAGCAACTCCATAAATAACTAAATCATATCCATCAAAAATAATAATAAGTAAGCACCAGATTAAAACTTTCCAATGAAAAGATGTAAAACTGGCTTTATCAATTAACTCATTAATATTAACCTTGCTCGTATCCATTTTCTTCACCTCCAATTTGTGAAGCATCGCGTTATTTTTAAATAAACTATTTTGTTATTGGATTAGAGTCAAAAACCTAATTGATATATCTTTATGTCTTTAAGGTATTGTGCTTAAATTAATATAGGTATTTGAAAAATATAATTTATTTTATTTTCTTTATGGGTGTTTTTTATTGCGTTTAAAATAGAGTTAAATATTGTATAGTGAGAATTTTAAGGATTTTATAGGTGCTTTTTTATAGATTTCATTGAGGAGAATCACGCTTAAAAGTATCTTTAAATTTATATTATGAGTTGAAGCAAAAATATAAAAATAAAATACTAAAGTCTATTATTTAATTATTGTAGAAATTGATCTTAAAAATGAAATTTAATTTATATTAAATAAAAAATCGCCAAATCAGAATTAGCAAATTATTTGCATCCTGATGTGGCGATTGAGGCTTTATTTTAGTGGTGGGTGCTTAGATAAAAAATTTAATTTGTGGCTGGAGTTGAGCGTGGTGTGAGAATGAAATGGGCGATTACACCAATACAAATACCCCAAAAGACTGAGCTTAATCCAAGGAAATGCATGCCTGATGCAGTAGCTAAAAAGGTAATAAGTGCAGCATCGCGTTGACTATCATTTCTCATAGCAACAGAAATATTGGTGGCAATCGCTCCAAGCAAGGCTAAACCTGCCAGTGCTGCAACCAACTCTTTAGGAAGTAAGCTAAATAGCATGACAATACTGCCAGCAAATAAGCCTCCTAAAATATAAAAAATTCCATTAGCGATACCCGCAATATATCGTTTTTCTTTAAGTTCATGAGCGTCTTTACCCATACATAAAGCCGCGGTAATTGAGGCAAGCACAATGGTAATACCACCTACGCAAGCAACAGCTAAAGAAGCAATACTGGTGACAGTAATAATGGGTTTGGCTGGGGTGTCGTAACCGCTGAGTTTCATAATTGCCATACCTGGTAAAAATTGACCAGTTAAGCTGACTAAAATGAGAGGAACAGCGAGGTTCAGTGTTGAGTTCCATGTCCACTCTGGGCTAATCCACTGCGGAATCGCTAAACTAAAACTCACATCAACAGGGTTCATTTTTCCTAAAATGAGGCTTAATAAAACTCCGGCAGCTAATACCCAAATCATGGTATAGCGTGGCATTAATCGTTTGGCAATTAAAAAGACAATGAGCATGCTAAAGACAATAAAAGGCATGCTGTCGGACGAGGTAAATAGACCAATACCAAATTGAAAAAGAATACCAGCCATCATGCCCGCAGCGACGTCTTGCGGAATCCATTTTAGTAATTTGTCGAAGTAACCTGTAACGCCAATTAAAAAAATAACGATGGCAGAAGTAATATAGGCGGCTACCGCTTCATTCAACGAAACGTTTGGAAATAGAGTAACTAACAGGGCTGTACCCGGTGCTGACCATGCGGTTATAACAGGCGTTTTAAATTTAATCGAAAGATAAATACCTGAAACGGCGGCACCAATTGAGATTCCCCAAATCCATGACACCATCATGTCGGTGGATACATGGGCACGCTGAGCAGCTTGGAAAAAAATAATCAGTGGGCCTGAGTAAGAAATTAAAACCGCAAGAAAGCCAGCAACTGTTGCTGATATGGACCAGTCATTTTTTAATGTCTTTAACAGGGTTGCCATGTGTGATTGCCTCCATGCAAATCATGTTATTTACTCAATCATGCAAAAAGATCAGGGTTAACCCTGATCTCCACCTCCGACTGAAATAACCGAGCCAGTCATATATGATGCTTCGTCTGATGCAAGAAATAAAATTGCATTGACTTGTTCTTGAATTGTGCCATAACGGCCTATAAATGTTCGATCTATTGTTTGATCAACCACTTGCTGCATCCAGTCTTTTTCATTTTGACTTAACGGGTTGGCGTTACGCGGTACTTTGCGAGGCGGTGCTTCGGTTCCACCCGTCGCAACGGCATTGACTCGGATCCCATCTTTAGCATGTTCAAAAGCAAGAGATGCTGTTAAAGCATTTACACCACCTTTAGATGCCGAGTAGGGAATACGGTTAATACCACGGGTTGCAATTGAAGATACATTTATAATAACACCCGATTGTTGCTTAATCATGGCGGGCAAGACAGCGCGGCAGCACCATAAAGTTGGAAACAATGAGCGATTCACTTCCTTAATGATCTCTTCTTCGGAAAACTCTTCAAAAGGTTTCATCCAGATCGCGCCACCCACATTATTAATCAGGATATCTACCCGACCATAGTGTTCAATGGCTTTTGCAACTATCGCTTGCGCGCCTGCATAGGTTTCAAGATCAGCATTAATCGTAACAGCATCACCACCTGTACTCTGAATTTCTTTGAGAACGTCTTCAACGTATTCAGAGCGATCAGCCATGATGACTTGGCCGCCTTCAGCTGCAACTTGCAGTGCCACGCCACGGCCAATACCTTGGGCACTACCCGTAACAATCACAACCTTATCGGTAAATCTTTGACGGTTTGACATAGATAATTTCTCCACCTGTTAATTCGCAGAGAATTTTTCAAACAAGAAATTAGCAGGTTTGATATTTTCAGTTTCTAACCAGTCGCGTACAGCTTCTACCATTGGTACTGGGCCACATAGATAAACATCGACGTCGCCACCGTTTAACCATTCACTTTCAATATGACCAGTGACATAGCCTTTGCGTTCATGGTTACTCTCAGGGCTTGCGACCACAGTGCGGTATTCGAACCATGGAAATTTTGCCTGCAACTCATTGAGTTTTTCTAGAGCAACCAAATCAAAGTCATTGGTTACACCAAAGACTAAACGAACAGGCTGTTCTGAACCTTTTTCTTCAAGCACTTGTAACATCGACATAAATGGGGCAATGCCAGTACCGCCTGCCAACATCAGTACAGGACGCGCTACATTACGTAAATAGAAGCTACCGAATGGTCCGGTAAATGTCATTTTGTCGCCAGCTTTAGCATTTTTGCTTAAGAATTCACTCATCTTGCCATTTGGTACATTACGGACCACAAATCCCGTTAAGCGGTTGCCCGGTTTTGAGCTAAATGAATATGAACGGGTTTCGCCAGTTTCTGGAATTGCAACGTTAACGTATTGGCCTGCAAGGAAATGAATATCCGGTTGGCCATCATCAAGTTGAATATCAAATGTGATGGTTGAGTCTGATAAGTTTTCAACGCGGGCTAAAGTACCTTGGAAGCTATGAATTTCTGTTTTGCAAACATCTGAAGATGCTTGAATCTGAAATACGGCGTCTGAAGTTGGTCGACATTGGCAAGCAAGAATATAGCCTTGCTCAGCTTCTTCAGGGGTTAATGCGTCTTCAATATAGGTTTCTTCTGGCATGTCATAACTACCGGACTCGCAAAATGCGCGGCAAGTTCCACATGCACCATCACGGCAATCCAAAGGAATATTAATTTTTTGGCGATAGGCTGCGTCAGATAGGGTTTCGCCTTGAGCTACGCTAATGAAACGTGTAACACCATCTTCAAATTGAAGTGCGATATTGTGGTTTGACATGGCATGTATCCTACAAAAGATTTGAAACTTTTACCCTCAGCCAACAGTCCGCTTAGCTGAGGGGGTATGTCTTAAAGGTGGTAAATATCAATCACTTGATTGATGTAGTCATTTTTCAAAACGACATACTTGCTCAAGATTTTTGGTTGATCACCTGAAAAATCGATCACATAACGTGACATACCGAAATAGCTATAATTTGTCTTGTAACGGAAACTCAAGGTATTCCAGTTAAAGCGAACAGTAACTTTGTCGCCATCGCGCTCAACAACTTCAACATTGGCAATATTGTGGCTTGTGCGTGTGTCTGGCATGGTTGCCGATGAGCGTTCAGTTTTAATACGGAACACACGATCTTCTAAACCTTGACGGTCTGGATAATAAATAAGTGAAATTTCAGATTGTGGATCTTCAGTTAATCTATCGTCATCATCCCAAGCTGGCATCCAGAATGAAGCTTCTGGTGCATAGCATTCAATCCATTCATCCCATTGTTCATCATCTAAAAAGCGAGCTTCACGATAGAGAAACTGAGCAATATTTTCTAAAGTTGCTTTGTCTTGAGCACTCATGCTGTTTCTCCCTGATCAGCAATTTCTTTCTCTGATGCAATCGCGTGTTTCATGGTTTGCAACCAATATTGATGTTGGGCAAGATAAAGCCCTTCATCTTCAGTTTTGATACCACTTAACATGGGTTTTAAACCGATTTCGTTCGCTGCTTCGTCTGGTCCATAAATCCAATGTTTTGAACCACGACACATATCATTCCATTCAAGAGCAATACCTGCGTAGCCTGCCTGACAAGCACGGAATTCTTCTAAATCGTCTGGTGTTGCCATGCCTGAAGCATTGAAGAAATCTTCATATTGACGTATACGACGTGCACGAGCTTCAGGCGCTTCACCTTTAGGCGCGATACAATAAATGGTGACCTCGGTTCTATTAACCGAAAGTGGGCGAAGTACACGAATTTGCGAACCAAACTGATCCATCAAATAAACATTTGGATAGAGACAAAGATTACGTGAACGCTCAATCATCCATTTCGACATGGCTTCGCCGTATTTTTCGGTGTATTCGTCTGCTTTCGGGAAGTTTGGACGGTCTTCTGGGTTTGCCCATTGTGTCCAAAGCAACATGTGGCCATTTTCAAAGCCATACGAGCCACCGCCTTGTTTACCCCAAGAACCTGCACTCATGGCACGAATGTTATCTGCAGCTTGAGTTTCTTTACGGTGTTGAGTTGTTGCTGCATAGTTCCAGTGAACAGCAGAAACGTGATAACCATCGGCACCATTTTCAGCAGTGAGTTTCCAGTTACCTTCGTAGGTATATGTAGATGAACCACGTAAAACTTCTAAACCATGTTCAGACTGGTCAACAATCATATCGATGATTTTGGTGGTTTCACCCAAGAATTCTTCAAGTGAAGGAACATCGGGATTTAAGCTACCAAATAAGAAACCTTTGTAACTCTCAAAACGTGCTACTTTTTTAAGGTCGTGTGAACCATCTTGGTTAAAACAGTCAGAATAACCTGCTTCACTTGGATCTTTAACCTTAAGCAATTTACCTGAGTTGTTAAAAGTCCAGCCGTGGAAAGGGCATGTATACGTTGCTTTATTACCACGCTTGTAACGGCAAAGTTGTGCTCCGCGGTGTGAACACGCATTGATCATGGCATTGAGTTCGCCGTTACGGTTACGTGCAATAATGACAGGCTGACGACCAATATGAGTAGTGTAGTAGTCATTATTGTTTGGAATTTGGCTTTCGTGTGCTAAGTAAACCCAATTGCCTTCGAAGATATATTTCATTTCGAGGTCAAAAAGAGATTCGTCAGTAAACACTGAGCGATGAAGTTTAAATTCACCTGTATCGATGTTATCGACAAGTAATTCATCAATACGGTCAAGATGGCTAGTATTGATTACAGGAATACGTGGCATGTCCGTTCTCCGACTTTCCAAAAGTGTGGAAGTCACCAAGGCCTTAGCTACGGTCTAAAAGGCCTTGATATCCTAATATTGTCAATGAAGCGCATGAGTGCGCTGAGTGTTTAACCGTGAATTGATGAAGATGAATAACTGGAAGATTGGCAAAAGGCTTGTTCACAAAGCAATTCATCACTTCATCGGTTTGTTGCTTGTATATACCTTAAAAGAATGGTTAAACTGTGTCTAAGACTGAATTTGCATTTTTTTATATCTTAAAGGTATGGAAGCCTTATGGAACTAAGACATTTACGATATTTCGTGGCGGTGGTGGAAGAACAAAGCTTCACCAAGGCTGCTGAGAAACTATTTATTGCTCAACCACCTTTGAGTCGGCAGATCCAAAATCTGGAAAGTGAGCTTGGAATTCAACTGTTTGAGCGCGGAAGCCGTCCTTTACAGACAACCCCAGCCGGACATTTCTTTTATCAGCACGCTCTTAAACTTTTGTCGAATGCTGAAGAAATAAAAAGTATGACCAAGCGGATTGGTCTCATCGAAAGAAGTATGACCATTGGTTTTGTTGGGTCTTTACTCTATGGTTTACTGCCGCGAATCATTTATTTATTTCGTCAGCAGCAACCACATTTGAATATTCAATTGATGGAGTTAAGTACCACTGAACAACTACAGGCATTAAAAGAAGGACGTATTGATGTTGGGTTTGGACGCCTAAGAATTAGTGATCCTGCAGTGAGACGAATTCTTTTACGTAAAGAACGATTGGTAGTTGCTGCACATACGAGCCACCCAATTGCGCAGCGTACGGAAGGGGTATATCTGGCCGATCTCATTGATGAAAAGATGTTTATGTATCCCACTTCGCCGAAACCCAATTTTTCGACCCAGCTTTTAAATATTTTTGCCGAGCATAGTTTGGTTCCAAAAAATATGCATGAAATACGAGAGATTCAATTGGCTTTGGGCTTAGTGGCAGCGGGAGAAGGTATCTGTATTATTCCGGCAAGCGCCGATACCATTCGATTTCCACACTTAAACTATATTCCGATTTTAGATAACGGCGCGGTCAGTCCAATTTTTATTACAGCACGGGCAATGGACCGAAGTGAAGATTTACAGTCACTGTTTGATTGTATTTATCAGGTTTATGACTTAGAAGGGATACCTTACCAACGGACTGTCTTTACACTCGATCAGAACCCGATAGATGATTCAAATGGTATCGATCTTTAAATAAGAGAAGTGCATAGCTTCAAAGGTTGAAGCTATGCAGTTTTATATCTTATTGCACTTTCGCTGGGAAACCATCTTCTTCAAGTGCTTCGGTAATTTTATCGATGCTTTCACTGCTTTCAACAGTCACGATTTTGGTTGCTAAATCTACATCTACTTTTGCATTTGGGTCGATATCTTGAATCGTCGCAGTCACGCCACGAGCGCAGCCACCACAAGTCATATTTTCAATAAGTAGTTTCATGTTCATACTCCATCAAGAATGAGATGTTTGTTTGGATAACACTGAGTCTAAACCTTGTCATGATTGTAAGGTCAAGACCAAATTTTTAAAAAAATATGCTTGACCTTCCCATGATGGGAATCTGTATGCTCAATACAGAATATTAAATTTTGCAGATTTGCAGAGGTGTTTGATGGACTCAAAAACCACAAAATTGCCAGCATATAGTGAAACACTCTCAATTGAGGGCATGACTTGTGCCTCCTGTGTAGGACGTGTCGAAAAAGCACTTAAGAAAGTTGAAAATGTAGAGATTGCCAACGTTAATTTGGCAACAGAAAAAGCCGTTGTTTATTCAAATCAACCGATTCAGCGCGAAGCACTGGTTAAAGCAGTTGAACGTGCGGGTTATGATGTTCCAAAAGCTGCACCAGTGGAGTTGTCTATTGAGGGCATGACCTGTGCATCTTGTGTTGCACGTGTTGAAAAAGCCCTCAAAAAAGTAGACGGTGTTCAAGAGGCAACTGTCAACTTAGCAACAGAGCAGGCTTGGGTACAAGCAGATGCATCAGTCAATGTTGAAGACTTAATTCGTGCTGTTAAAAAAGCAGGTTATGACGCGAAAGCAGCTGAAAAAAAACAAGATGAGCAACTCGATAAAAAAGCTTCAGAGTTAGATCAGCTTAAAAAAGATTTGATCATTTCGATTGTGTTGGCCTTACCTGTGTTTATTTTGGAAATGGGTTCACATCTAATCCCAGCTTTTCACATGTGGGTCATGCACACCATTGGTCAATACAATAGCTGGCTTTTACAGTTTGTTTTGACCACATTAGTACTCGTTTTTCCTGGACGCCGTTTTTACCAAAAAGGGATTCCAGCCTTATGGCGTTTAGCACCAGATATGAACTCGCTAGTGGCTGTTGGAACTTTAGCTGCCTACAGTTTCTCAGTCGTGTCAACCTTTATGCCGCAAGTTTTACCACAAGGTACGGTCAATGTTTACTTTGAAGCGGCTGCTGTAATTGTCAGTTTAATTTTACTCGGGCGATATTTTGAAGCAAAAGCTAAAGGACGTACTTCGCAAGCGATTCAACATTTAGTTGGAATGCAGCCCAAAACAGCTCGTATTCAGCGTGACGGTCAAGTGGTGGAAGTTGCTGTTGTCGAAGTGGTCAGTGGAACTATTGTAGAAATTCGTCCGGGTGAACGTGTGCCAGTCGATGGTGAAGTAGTTGAAGGGCACAGCTACATTGATGAATCTATGATTACGGGTGAGCCTGTTCCCGTTGAAAAGATCGTAGGCCATCAGGTGGTCGGTGGTACGGTCAATCAAAACGGTACTCTAAACATTCGGGCAACCGCCGTTGGTTCTTCGTCTGTACTTTCACAAATTATTCGCATGGTTGAACAAGCCCAAGGTTCTAAACTTCCGATTCAGGGTTTAGTGGATAAAGTCACCATGTGGTTTGTGCCTGTAGTGATGCTAATTGCTGCAATTACTTTCTTGGTTTGGTTTATTTGGGGACCAGAGCCTGCGCTAACTTTTGGCTTGGTGAATGCTGTTGCGGTACTAATTATTGCTTGTCCTTGTGCGATGGGGCTTGCAACACCAACTTCTATTATGGTCGGTACTGGACGTGGTGCTGAGCTAGGTGTCTTGTTCCGTAAAGGTGAAGCTTTGCAGCTTTTACAAGAAGCACAAGTGGTTGCCGTTGATAAAACAGGAACGCTCACCGAAGGCAAACCGACACTGACAGACTTTAATGTGCAATCTGGCTTTGAACGTAACCAAGTGCTGACTTTAGTTGCCTCTGTTGAGGCCAAATCTGAACACCCAATTGCCCTTGCGATTGTGCAAGCAGCAGAAAGCGAAGGCCTAAACTTATTACCAGTAACAGCATTTAACTCGATTACAGGTTCAGGTATTGAAGCAGAAGTTTCAGGCCAAAAAGTACAAATTGGCGCAGATCGTTATATGCACCAACTTGGTTTAGACACCAGCTCATTCCAAGCGATTGCTGCTCAGTTAGGTGAAGAAGGCAAAACACCACTCTATGTTGCCATTGACCAGCAACTTGCAGCAATTATTGCCGTGGCAGACCCAATTAAAGAAACAACCTATGCTGCGATTGAAGCCTTACATAAATTAGGTCTCAAAGTGGCCATGATTACAGGAGACAACCGTCATACTGCGCAAGCAATTGCCAAAAAGCTGAACATTGATGAAGTCGTGGCCGAGGTTTTACCCGAAGGCAAAGTGGACACAGTTCGTCAACTGCAAAAACAATATGGTCGTTTGGCCTTTGTGGGTGATGGCATTAACGATGCACCAGCCTTGGCGCAAGCAGATGTCGGTTTAGCCATTGGTACAGGTACAGATGTTGCGATTGAAGCTGCCGATGTGGTGCTGATGTCAGGTAGTTTAAAAGGCGTGCCGAATGCAATTGCATTAAGTAAAGCCACCATGCGAAACATACGTCAAAACCTATTCTGGGCATTTGTATATAACGTAGCCCTAATTCCAATTGCAGCAGGTGCGCTATATCCAGCATTTGGTGTGTTGCTTTCACCGATGTTTGCAGCAGGTGCGATGGCACTTTCTTCAGTCTTTGTTTTAGGCAATGCATTACGCTTAAAACGCTTTCATGCGCCAGTAGAGTAAGCGTGCTGAAAATCAACTTTTGGTTTAAGATCATGACAGCAGGTCTTAAACCAAATTTAATATTTGAGGTGTGAGATGAATATCGGTCAGGCATCCAAACATTCAGGCATTTCAGCGAAAATGATTCGCTACTATGAAGAAATCGGTTTACTTGAAGCAGCTCAGCGTTCTGCTTCTGGCTATCGCATTTATTCAGAAACAGACCTTAAAACTTTGAATTTTTTAAAACATGCCAGAGAGTTAGGTTTTTCTTCTGAACAGATGAAAGAGCTTATTTCACTTTGGAAAAACACAGATCGGCATAGTGCAGAAGTGAAAGCCCTAACCGTCAAACACATTGCCGAATTAAAACAGAAAATTGCCCATCTCCAAGAAATGGTCAATATTTTGCAGGCTTCTGCTGATGATTGCTGTGGCGACCAACAGGCTTCTTGTGCCATCTTAGATCACATTGAAAAAGGTGTGGGTGTAAGCTAAGTTTCATTAAAATAAAAAGGAAAAATCATGGCTTATACTGCTTCTTGTCTTTGTAATGGCGTTCAACTGTGCATTAATGTCGAATTAGAACCCATCATGGTTTGTCATTGTAATCAATGCCAAAAAGCACAAGGGGCTGCTTTTGCTGCCATCACTCAAGTACAAAAAAGTGATTTAAACATTGTGCAGGGTGAAAATCTTTTACAGGCTTATTTTGCATCGCCTAATAAAAAGAGAGTGTTCTGTAAAACTTGTGGTTCACCGATCTGGAGTGAACGTCTAGATAAGCCAGAAGTGGTACGCCTAAGGGTAGGACTTATTAATGAAGAAATATCGACGCCAGTCATCTCTCATGCTTTTGTCAATTCACAAGTGAAGTGGTATCCAATTTGTGATACCGCTCGCCAATATCCAAATGGGATAGAAAACCCTTAAATATTAAGGTTAGATCGTATTTTATTCATTTGTAAAAAAACGTGAACAAGACTAGTCATGAATAAATAATGTGCTATAACTGTACCTAACGTAATCGTAATATCTCCTCGATCCACAGGGAAACTTGGGACAGGGCAAAAGATACGATAAGACCTTACATATAGCTAGCAAAGAGCAAACTAAGAGATGGATAGACACAAATCTTAACTTGCTCACCGTTGCAGAAAAGCCCGTGAAACGGGCTTTTTTAATGTCTTTTAAAAAGCTATTTCTCATTTAAAAATATCTTATATTTTTAAACTATTTATGAAAAAGTAATGTAAAAATCATAAAAAAATTGAAATATACAGACTATTCTGTATTGATTTTTATTTTAATTAACGGTACATTTAGTTAACGGTTTAAAGTTCAAGTTTAATAATGAACTCATGGTCGTTGTGGGAGATCTAAGAGCCTGCATTTTCCCCAAGATGCGGGTTTTTTTTATGCCTATAAAAAAGTATTCCTTAAATAATAAATATATAATTCGTTGTTATTTAAAGTATTTTAATCAGCCTACGATCTAAAGACGCGTAGGCTTTACATCTGGAAAATTATTTAAGCACGATAGGCAAGACAAGCTTGAGCACAGGCTAAACATGCTTTCGCACAGATCTGACAATGTTCATGCTCATGTTTGCTACATTCCGCTGCACAAAGTTGACATGCATTTGCGCAAAGTTGCATTGCTGATTCTGCTAGTTCAGAGTTTCTTAGTTCTAAAGACGTACAAAGTTGGCAGGTTTCTACACATGTCATGCAATGCTTAATACATTCACGCATCATATGAACATGTTCTTCTTGTAAACATGCAGCTGCACAAGTTTTACAAGCAATCATACATTCAATACAAGCTTGAATTGAGGTAGAGGCATTACAAAATAAAGAAGAGTTGGTTTCTCGTTGAATTTCCATAAAAGTTCTCCTGTCGAAGGCTATTATTAAAAAATGGAATATCGTTATATTTCCTATTTTAGAAGATCATTTTTAAGGCATGGCTGTTTGAGATGAAAGGTCTACAAATCGCTAATACATAATTAACCTCGTAGTAGAATGTTACATCCAGTTTTTAGTTAAAACGCTCATAATTGTTCATGTTAAGAGGGGATTTAAATTTAAGGATTGTGTTAAATTTAATTGCATATAATACTTTTGGCTAATTTCTTATTGTGTGAAAATTGGGCAGATTATCAGTGTGAACTTTAAGGGCACACGAAATGGAAAACGTTAATCAATATGCTCACGGAGCTGAGCATGAAGTCCACATACATTGCAAACGATCATTAAGTACTTTAATACTGAGTATGCTTGTATTAATTACAACAGGTCGTTAAAAGAAAAAGCACCTAAGGGTGCTTTTTCTATATGAGTTTAAAGTAAATACCTTCACTTAAGAGTTAATAAAGCCACGCCGTTTTTTGTAGGCTTTACGGTCATAAGAAGGGATGTTTGATTGCTGGAGATCAATCGCGAGTTGTTTCTTGCGTTGAAACTGAACTTCACTTAGAAGAGCAGCATAAATTTTGGGACGATCAGTTTTAAAATTTTCTACATCCAACGGAATCGTATCTTCATTTTTGACAATGTATAGCACAGAACCATTGCCATTCATTTCATAAACCGTCCAACCAACTCGTACAATGTAGAGTCCAGTTTTCTGATTCTTGCCTAAAAAAGATTTAAAACCATCTGGATGAGGGCGAACATAAGCATTCATCATGCATCCTCCATCATCTGATTTATTTGATGAAAGCGACAATCAAAGAATTGATGGGGAATGGGACATCATATTCAGTAAAATCACGACTTCTAATTGTTTATATATTGATCAATTTTCAAATTTCAAGTCAGAAAAAAGCGTTTATTAAATAAGCTGAATAAGAACTAAATATTAAAAATAACGACTTATTTTTCTGTGAAAAAAAGCTTGATTTAGTTGTTTAGCAAGCAGAAAAAATAGCGTTTATTCTATATTTGTGTGATCGATTTTGCATATTTAAAATTATTGAAATAGTAAGTGAATTTGTAGTCATGTGGAGTTAATTAATTGTTTTAAAATTAAAAAAATAAAATTCAATATTTCTTGTTACAACCATTATGTCGACAATAGATATTCCTTTTTGACATATTTCGCCTAGCATAACTAAAGAGTTCATTGCCTATGGTGTCATTTATGTTTATTGGACTTGTGGTCACCATTTTGTTGACTCCAGGCCCAACAAATACATTGTTAGCCTCGGCTGGAATACAAGCAGGGGTGAAGCAGTCTCTTAAACTTATTCCTGCTGAAGTGATGGGTTATCTTATTGCAATTACTTCATGGGGTGTTTTGCTTGAGTCAGTTTCACATTTTATTCCTTGGCTTCCTGCCTTATTAAAGTTAATAAGTGCAACTTTTATTCTCTACCTTGCATTTAAACTTTGGATAACATCAACAAATGACATCAAATTAGACACCCCACTGATTACACCTAAGGCTTTATTTGTTGCAACACTTTTAAATCCTAAAGCTTTACTCTTTGCTTCTGCTATTTTTCCACATGCAGCATGGGAAGTGCTTCACGTTTATTTTGTGCATATTGCTATTTTTTTATCATTAATTACACCCATTGCATTTTTATGGATTGCTTTTGGAACCGTATTAATTTCAAACAAAGTAACTTGGTTAAACCAACGTAATTTACAACGTACGGCTGCATTTATTTTAACTTTTTTTGCGATGCCAATCGGCTATTCTGCGATTAGCTCATTTTAAACTTAACCCATTATTTATATTAAAAAATTTATTTTTCAGGAGATTTTTATGAAAAGATTAAAAGTAATTATCAAGGACCAGTTTGATAAAGAATCAATTGCTTTGGCAAAAGTTAGACCCATGAATGACCATGCGCTTGAGCTTCATAAAAGCGTTGAACATATTGAAATTAATGACGATATTATTTTACCCAATATGGATTTGCTCTATGAAAACCCTAAAGACGGCAAAATTTATCAGTTAATTGGTCCATTCAGTGAGGAATAACTCTTAAATTAAATTTAACAATAACCATGAGTAGAGTTTGTGTTTGGTAGGGTCTTAATAGAACTCGTTTTATTTAAGAGGTGGTGAAAATTAAGCCAAACTAACGTATAGACACAATTAAAATATTGAACATCTAAAATGGTTATGGGACTATGCTTGTGTAAAAATGTGACCTAATCCACATTTTTGCATTTCAGGATTAAGTGGATTTCACTAAGCCCATTCCTTCAATGAGAAGTAGGAGTGGGCTTTTTTTATTCTTTAAATGTCTCATCTAAAGCCTGTTGAACGGCTTCGATACGTGATTTACACGCTTTATAAGCCGTAATAGATTCTTCAACAATTTTCATTAAATTATCGATATCTGGGCTTTCTTGAGATTCTAATAATTCGGCATTTTTCTTCAAAATGTCATGACCATCTTTAAACGTTAACTCTTCATTCTTCATTTGGAATTACCTGTGTAATGTTGGCTTCAACCACACCATCTTGCATCTCAATAGCAATGGCGGGGCTTGAAATTTGATGTATAGAGCGAATCGCTTTTCCTTCTGATCTCACAATTGCATAGCCCTTGGCTTGAACCTGCTTCGGGTTTTGCAAAAGGATTTCTTTCACTAACGATTCGATTTGGGCTAATGAGAATTTAACTTGTTGCTGTGAGCTAAACTGAATACGTTCTTTCATCTGGTCAAGCAAACGATGGGCCGAGCTAAGTTGACTCTGTGCCGAAGATTTTATGTGATGAAGCAGTTGATCATTCTTGCTTTGATAGGTCGTGATTTGATGCTGAGAAAGTAGCTTAATCGTTTGTAGACTATCTACAGCTTCTTGTACGCGTTCAATAATGTGGTTTCGGATACCAGCAATGACTTTACTTGGTGTATCAAATGAGCGATGAGAAATTTCATCAAGAATTGTACGGTCTTTTTCATGCCCGATGCCAACCCAAATGGGTACACTACGTTTGCAAAGTAGGGCGGCAAGTTCATAATCATTTAAATAAGCTAAATCATTCACCGATCCACCACCGCGAATAATCACAATCAAGTCAGGTGGAAAGCTAAACGCGCTGGCCCATTGTCTTAAACCTGAACCTAAAGATTCAATCAAACTGGTTGCAGCCGTGTTTCCTTGAAAAGTCGCTGTTTGATACACAAAATGGCAAACCCTATTTCGCTCAAGAGCATCTGCATCTTTTTTAAAGTCACCGAGGCCCGCAGCATTTTGAGGGGCAATGACTAAAACATTTTGAATATCAAAAGGAGTGGGAAGAAGTTTATTTTTATGGATTAAACCTTCTTGAGTAAGTCGTTCAATAATTTGCTGATAACGTTTAGCAATTTCACCCAATGTAAAGCTTGAGTCAATCTCTTCAATATTGACAGAAAATCCATATTGAGGATCAAAACGTGCTCTAATTTTGATGAGTACATTTAAATCACTTGAAATCTCAATCCCAGTTTCACGTTCGAACTTTAAAACAATTTTACTCGCTGAAAATTTCCAGATCGTGGCTTTACAGCTGGCAATAACTTTATCAGTCTCTGCATCTTTTTCTGCGAGTTCTAAATAGTAATGACCGCCCTTAATATTTAAATTTCGAATTTCTGCTTTTACCCAAACTGGCTCATCAAAAGCCACACGTATGACTTCCTGAACTGTGCCGAGATATTCACTAAGGGAAAACTGAGGTTCAGACATACGAACTAAAAATTAAAGGACCAATCTAGATAGTATAAAAGCCATCCAACCAAGGCAATTGTTGTCTATGAATATCGGGTTCTATTTAAAATAAATACAACAATTTAAAGAATTAAAAATTGAAATTGATATGTGAATTTAGACTGAATGGTTAAAATGAAAAAAATAATAAAAAGAGAATTGTTAATAATTACAACCGATTAAAAAATAAAGTTTGCTTTATAAAATATATGAGCGTATAAAGCTTACTTCCAATTGCGGGGTGGAGCAGTCTGGTAGCTCGTCGGGCTCATAACCCGAAGGTCGTTGGTTCAAATCCGACTCCCGCATCCAAAATATTATGCTCTGTGATGTACCACTTTTCATAATACGAAAATTATGAAAAGCAATTAGCTTATAAATAACCCTATATAAAGCTAAATATTAAATTCTAGACGAACTGTCCATACCTTAAATCTAGCGTTCTAATTACATACCGTAAAATCACATGAGCTCAGTGATGAGTGAATGATTGTGAATATAGTAAATGAGTGGCACATCGCCACAGCCGTAAATGGCAACGAAATTAATGTGAGGATTGTTCCTCATGTGCGTAAACAAAACTCTCTCGATGGATATCGTTGGGTCGAAGTTGGTAAAAAAATTCAACTTCAGTCTGGTGAAGAAATTGAGTTAAACCAAGATGGTAAAAGCTTCTATACCGGGTTTAATCAACTTTATCGTTTAAATACATATTGTTGATAAAACCATGGTAATAAAGCGAGAAAACCTATCTCCTTTAAAGGAGATAGGTTTTTTTACATCTACAGTCTATATAAATAATTAAAGTTATAAAAAAGTTGAAGTGATTAAAAAAATTGTCTTATTATTTTAATTATATTTAATAACTCAATTAGCCTGCTCGCCAGAACTGGCGACCCATAACCTTAAAATTTTTACCGTTCTCTTCTGTCACGCGTCGGTCTCTAAATTTTTCATTTAAGCTATGCAAAATTAAAGAACCATCTGCTTCTTTAAAAATCTGTTTAATCATCCCTTCGCCAGCAAAGTAAACCGCATAAATCTCGCCATCAATGACTTCTGTTTGAGAGATATCAATACCCACCAAATCTCCGTCTTTAATGTAATCTGTCATGCTATCGCCCTTAGCTTTAATAATACGCATGCATTCTTGAGCAACGCGTTTTTCTTTAAAGAATGAAGCAGGGAATGGAATTTTTCCATTAATAGCATCAAAGTGAAATTCAATAGATTCACCTGTCCCGCAAGAAAAGTTAGCTTCTACAACTTCAATCCAAACATACTGATCAGTAGATTCTGCACTCACTACAGTCGGGCTAAATACATCACTTTCTCTAAAAGAATCTTCAGTATTCCCCGTCGTTAACCAATAACCATCTACTCCTAAAAATTGGGCAATTAAAGGAAGAAATGCAGATTTTAAATTTTTCCCTGACTCTAAAGCCTGATAGGCGGGTTGCGACATCTTTACAGCTTCTGCCACTTCAGCCTGAGTTTTTTTGGCTTTAATTCTAGAGTCTTTTAAACGGTCTTTAAGAGCCATAATGGTTACACCAGTAAACTTATAACAAATATATAACTTAAGTTATATCTAGTAAAACAACTATAGTTATTGACTAATAATAACTATAGTTATAATATCAGTTATATCTCAAGATGAATAGAGAAATTTAAGAGGTGTCTAAGTCACTATTTATCGCTTTATCAAAACTTTGAGATGCAAGCTAAATTTATTTTGTTTCTATAGGTAGCAGAATAAAAGGGAGATAGCTCAATTATTATTTGCAAACAGGCTATCAAAACAAAAATTGGAATAAAAAAAAGCCCGATTCCGTGGATCAGGCTTAATGTTCGTCGATAAAGGGTATCAAGAACATGAAGAATTTAACAAAGATTGTGAGTCCTAACAAAAGTTTCCGATATACGGCAAAGCTTTATATGAACTTTTTGGTCAAAAAATTAAGGCGTGTAAAAAGTTTAATTCCAAAAAATTTAATACTTTTTTACATTTTAGGAAAATGAAGTATTTGTTTATAAATTAATGTCTTAAAGGTGATTTGTTTGGTTCTTTAAGCTTGTTGTACTCGTTGAAACGTTTCGAACACATATTTGTAGCCATAGCTTAGCTATATTGCTCAAAGAATGTATCAAAACCTCAAGAATAACAAACGATAAAGACGCCTTATTAACGAGTAAGTTGAGTTGGAGATAGTGAATGACTACAGCAATGCA
Organism: Acinetobacter sp. 12966; assembly: GCF_031196995.1. Taxonomy (NCBI): domain Bacteria; kingdom Pseudomonadati; phylum Pseudomonadota; class Gammaproteobacteria; order Moraxellales; family Moraxellaceae; genus Acinetobacter; species Acinetobacter sp. 12966. The sequence continues at coordinate 192,779 of NZ_JAVIMC010000006.1, read as the reverse complement.
GAACAGAGCTAAACAACTTAAAAATGCAAAACGTGGAGGGTATATCCCAACAATTGCCAAAGACGTGAACAAATATAAGGTACAAAAAATAAAAAGGGCACTTGAGGAGGCTAAGCGGATTGTAAATGAGCTTGAAGATGAAGCATTCGAATTCGATGATCAAGTCTCTATGCAAAAAGCGATTGGTGCAATCACAGTGATTGAGTTGATTGAACAAGCCTTAAACGGTGCACACTAACAGGCTTTAGCATACAAACATTTTTTCTCGGACCCCTGAAATAAATGGGGTCAAGGATAAGTTCGTCTTGCAATTTAGCGCAGCTTTAAAGCGTTAGTGTTTTTTATTGACTGTAATAAAGAAAACGAAGGGTATTAATAAACATTGAAAACCGCAAGCTGGTCAACGTGATGAGTTTTTAAGTTTTACCCTTTAGCGCAGGACAAAGTCATGGAAACAGTTTCTAGCAGTGGGTTAGCCACATTTTTAAATTTTTATAGTATTGCAATTATGGTGGCTCTAGCAGTCAGCTTAGTTGTCGCAGTTGTATTAATGATGCGTTTCCCTCGTTCTCCACAAGAATGGATTGTTGCTCTCATCTGTACAGTAGTTTCAAGCCTTACAGGCGGCTCATTCATTATTATGAAATGGAACCTGCATGAATGGGTATCCGATATTTGGGGAATGATCACCCTATCTGGATTCTTCTTTATCTGTGGTTTACCGGGCTGGGCTATCGTGAGATGGATATTTAACTTCATCAATAAACAAGAAGGTAAAACGATTGTAGAGGTCATCAAAGACCTAAAAAAAGCAAAAGATGATCTTCAAAATAGCTAAAGACAGCTTTAAATATAAAGGTAGAATAAAATGAATATTGACCAATACTTAGAAAAAATTATCAGCCGAGAAGGCGGATATGTTAACCATCCATCAGATCATGGCCATGCGACTAAATTTGGCATTACAGAGGCAGTCGCTCAATCGAACGGATATCAAGGCAATATGCAAGACTTGCCATTAAGCGTCGCCAAATCTATTTATAAGCAAAAATATTGGCTTGAACCCCAGTTTGACCAGATTAATGCGATTAGCCCAGCTATTGCAGAAGAGTTACTGGATACAGCTATAAATTGTGGCGTCAATTTTGCAAAACCTTTATTACAACGTGCTTTAAATCTGCTGAATAAGCAGGGGAAGGAAGGGTGGCCAAATCTTGTGGTAGATGGCCAGTACGGGCCTCTTACTTTACAAGCATTGGCTACGTATTTAAAAAGACGTAATAAAGAGGGAGAAAAAGTATTTGTGCGTATTTTAAATATTATGCAAGGACAGCATTATATTGAAATTACCGAGAACAATCCTAACTATGAGGATTTCTTTTACGGTTGGATATTAAACAGAGTAACACTCTAAAATGTATTAGAAGAGAACATGTTGAGAGAACAAAAGAAGTAAAAAGCCTAACCATGAGTTAAGGCTTTTTAACAAATAATAGATCGAGCAATGCTTTATTGTGCGATAAGTAAAATCGCAAGAAGAAAGAAAATAGCACCACTAATTTTATTGAGCATCGAGAAATTATTTCCGGATAACATTTTCTCTTTGAAAATCGAAGAAAAATTTGCGTAAACTAAATGAATTAAAAAGCCAATAAAACAGAAGGTTAAAGAAAGAATTAAAAATTGATTTAAAATCTCTTTCTTGATATCAATAAATTGAGGGAAGAGTGCGATAAAAAATACGATTGTTTTAGGATTAAGCAAAGATGCGAATAGCCCCTGATAAAATAATTTAGATTTACTTACAGCTTTATCGGTTTGTTGATCAGTCATTAACTCTTGGGTTGCAAGTTTTTTAGTAAAGTTTTTATATCCGAGATACATTAAATAAAATGCACCAATAAACTTTAAAACCGTAAAAATAGTAGGGTTACTGGTAATAATAAGTCCTACACCGCTGGCAGAAATTACAGCAATCACAAACATACCAATAATTAAACCACTTATTCCAAACAAAGCAGTTTTAACACCATAGTTAATTGAATTTGTGACAGTAAATAAAACTCCCGGTCCTGGGCTTAATAGGGTAAGAAATGCTATAGTTATAAATACTAAAAGACCGCTCACGCTGATATATCCTATTTATAAATTGAGGCAAGATTGTGCGGTTACTTTAAATGAGAAAATAATCGGTGTATACAGAAGGTTATGTATATTTAAGCCTTAAATAGATTAAATATTTAAAATATAGATTTTTATAAACAGGTCAGGAAAGTAAAACTATAAAAGTGAAAGCAACATAAACACACAACCTTAAAAATTGAGCGTGTTAGTATGTTAAGTCTATACCTCAAGAAATCTATAATATGACGAAAAATGAACGGCAGTTTAAATCTGGCGAGTTTCAATTTTCCTTTTTATCTTTTAAATATTGGGGTATATGGTTTTTAGCTTTTATTTTGATGTTATTCGCGATGTTACCTTGGTCTATTCAATGGCGTCTCGCTAATTTTTTATCAAAAATAGCATGGATATCTTTAGGTTCGAGAAGAAAAACAACACTACGTAATTTACAGGCATGTTTTCCTGAAAAAACACCTCTACAGATTGAAACAAAGGCCAAGCAAGTTTTCGTCGACACCTTAACTGGTGTGTTTGAAGCCCTAAACGCATGGTACTGCCCAAACTGGTTTAAAAGCCGTGTTCACATAGATGGGTTAGAGAACTTAACCAATAATCAGGAAAATGGCGTACTTTTATTAGGTACCCATAGTACGCTTTTAGATGCAGGTGGGGCGGTGTGTACTTTATTTTTTAATATGGATGTGGTTTACCGACCACAAAATAATCCATTTTTAGATTTTTTGATTCATCGTAGTCGGGCCCGAGTGTATAAAAATCAGATTGCTCGAGACAATATGCGCGGGCTCATACAAAATCTTAAGCATGGCCATGCGATATGGTATAGCCCAGATCAGGATTTTGGCCTCAAGCAAGGTGTAATGGCATCATTTTTCGGTATTCAGGCCGCTACAGTTACAGCCCATCGCAGACTAATGGATATCTCAAAAGCAGCGGCAGTTCCTTTATATTTTTATCGAAGCGGTAACATTCGTAATCCGCAATATCATGTTTTAGTAGAGCCAAAATTGGACAACTTCCCAAGTGGCTGTGAAGTCAGTGATGCTGAAAGGGTAAACAAAATTATTGAGAACCAAATTCGTATTGCCCCAACACAATACATGTGGTTTCACCGACGCTTTAAGACACGTCCTGCTGGTGAACAGAAATTCTATTAATGTGTAAATAATTAAATGTATTTCTTTCAATTAAAATATAAAATATCTGGTTTTTAATTGAAAGATCTTTAATTAAATCAATACGAAAGACGAAATGTAAACAGCATAGAATTTTTCTCGCTTTAATTATTTTGAATAACGATTGCAAATGATTTTGAAGCGTGTATAGTCGAACATAACTAACAAAATATTCTTGTCATCATAAATTTCTTTTTCGCAGTTTTATTTATAAGTCTTCGGTTCATTCAGATATTTAAGTTTTCACGTCTATTTTTTAGTTAAATTGGTTTCCCCAATAATAAGTTATAATATTTTAAGATTTAGGATAAATATATGTCTACTACTACTGGTACAGTAAAATGGTTCAATGAAACTAAAGGTTTTGGTTTTATTGCAGCTGATGAAGGTAAAGATATTTTTGCTCATTTTACCGATATTCAAACACAAGGTTTTAAAGTTCTCTTGGAAGGTCAACGTGTTGAGTTTACTGTAGTACAGGGTAAAAAAGGCCCACAAGCTTCAAATATTGTGATTCTTCAGAATTCATAACTTGATAGGGCATCTATAGTTGCTTTAAACATATTATTTAAATAGAATATGTTTAAAGCTAAAGTGCTTTGATAGAGTTTAAGAAAACCCACCATATCTTGTGGGTTTTTTATAAGTTTTAATTAAACTTATCTTTAAAATAAAAAGCAGAATAAAAATACGCTCTTAAAAGTACTTCTAAATTTTTTGTTAAAATATAAGTAATTAGGTATATGGTACTAAAATGGATATTTGTATTGGCGGCATTTTTGACGGTCAAAAAATAGAAAATCACAATGATTTTTTTAAGATAGAAGAGCATTACTCCGATAACAGTTCGAAGTATGTAAAACAACATTTTCACTTATTTGGAAAAATTTTTACTTTCTGGGTCTGTGATGAGATTGATCTGCAACAGGCAATCAGAAAAGCTGAGAGAATTTTAGCGAATAAGAAAGAAACTCTTTAGTTGTTTGAACTAGAACACTTCTGTGCCTTAATTTGGTTTAAAGATTTTCTTATTAAGTAATAGATATTCTTTATATAAGCTTAATAGAATTCATTACAGAATTTTTTACAATACTATTGTATACGTTACACAGCTTAACATTTTTTTTGTGGTATTTACTAACAATAGTAATACATTAGGCTTAAGCTAGAGTTGTTTTATTTATTGCGCAAATAAAACAAAACCCATTTTAATAATTTATATTATTAAAGTGGGTTCTTTATTCAGACGGTCATTATTAATTCAACATTCATAATTAAATTATAGATAATATTTCTTTTTATAAGCCTCTCTTAAGAAAGGAAAACATTTTAAATGTTAAGTGCAGTACAGCCTAGTATTTGTTTCATTGGAAGTAGTAATTTAGCTTTGGCGTTAATAGGAGGATTAGTTTTAAAAGGATTTCAAAAACAAAAGATACATTTGATTGAAGAGAAAAAAATTAATGATTTAAATATTTTAAATCAAAAAGAAAATGGTTTAAAAAAAGCTGAAATTGTAGTGTTGTTATTAGATCCTAAACAGCTCAAAGAGACACTTATTCCCCTCAAAAAAGCGTTAGCAAATAAAATGATTGTTTCTATGATGGCAGGGATTGATATTGCTAACTTGACTCGTTTTACTGGTTCGAAAAAAATTGTTCGTGTAATTTCAAATCCTCCTGTACTAACGCATACGGGGACCCATGTACTTATTGCGTCAGAGCAAATGGACCAGCTTGATAAAGACTTAATCGAAATGCTCTATTCTGCAACGGGTCAGACTTTTTGGGCGCCGTCTGAAACTCAGACAGACGCAATTATTGCTTTATCTGGTTCGGGACCGGCTTATTTTTTCTATATTTTAGATAGCATGATAAAGACAGGGGTTTCTTTAGGTCTTGATAAACAATTTGCTCTAGATTTAGCACTCCAGGCGGCTAGTGGGGCAGTTGAAATGGTCCGTAAAAGTAATGTCCCGCCAGCAGATCTGTGTGGCAAGGTGACGTTGGCTAACGGGATTACCGAATCAGCACTCAGAATGTTTGAGTTAGGAAATGTATCTGATGATATACGTTTAGCTATGAAGGCCGCATATCATCGTAGTAAAGAAATCACTTCAGAAATTATTACTGAGGTGAGTTAACTCTTCTTGAGCAAACTAGGCTTTTAAAAGGTATTCCCAAATCACGAAGCCTAAGCCAAACCCAATAAAAGAGTAGAGAGTAATAATAAAGAATACAAAACTGGCCTTATTTTTTTTCTTCAAAATGTTCATGGCGATGCCTCCAATTCAGATTAATTACATTTTGAAGAATTGAAGGCTGTAATCATAGATACAGAATTTTTCAAAAAAAATATAACAGAGCTATGATCTGTTATATTTTTTAGGTTTTCTCTTGGTAAATATTTTAAAATCAATAAATTAAGTAATTAACTGTACGCGTTTAACCTTTTTATTCAATTAACATTAAATCGGCAGTATTAGCAGATTTGAGAGGGCGTAGGGCAAAGGTCGAACGTGTGTGTCGAATCCCCTTAATTGAATAAAGCTTTTTCCTTAAAAATCGTTCGTAATGGTCAGCATCTTTGACTGCTACTTTAACCAGATAATCGTAGTCGCCTGTGACGAGGTGAGCTTCTACAACTTCAGGTATATCTGCTAATGCTTCACTGAAATTTTCTAGCATTTCGTCATCGTGGCGCTCTAAAGTAATTTCAATAAAAAAGACTTCATGAATGCCAATCGCTTTTGGGTTTACGTTTACCGTATATCCTTCAATAATTTTTAAAGTTTCCAGACGTTTCAGTCGAGTCCAGCACGGAGAAGATGAAAGACCTACTTCTTCGGCCAGTTGAGCAACGGTTAAACGGCCATTTCCACGCAATGCAGATAAAATTTTCCGATCTATACGATCTAGTGTGTATTCTGTTCTGTTCAAAATATAAACCAAAGAAGAATCTTCTGATAAAAATCAATATACTTCATTTTTATGCTGCGAATGTTTAAAATTTTTTAAAAATACAGGAAACATTTTGAGTCAAACGTACATACACTATTTCTATGCATCAAACCTTTCTGGATAGAGGTTGGGATGGAGCAAAGAGCACTGTTTCAGTAAGGGTGACTAAACAGTGCTCTTTGCGGATTTCATAAAAGAACAAATAACCATTTTTAAAGAATGAAATTATCTAATGTATTAATTGCTGTTTCTAGCTGATCATAATGGTGAATTTTTTCATCGGCTACAGTAGAGCAGATAGAAGGATCTGGGTGGAAAAAGATAGTTTTCATTCCGGCTTTATTAGCACCTTCAATATCGGCTTTAGGGTTATCTCCTACAAAAATACATTCATTAGGAGTACAACCAAGCTCTCTACATGCATACTCAAATATCTGTCTATCTGGTTTTCGCATACCTACGGCTTCTGAAACGATAATTGTAGAAAAAAACTCTTTGAGACCGAGTGCATAAAAATTATTTTCTTGGAAGGGGGATTTGCCATTAGAAACTAAGCCTAATTTATATCCTTTGTTATAAAGATTTTTAATTGCTTCAGGAACGCTCTCAAATGAAGAGCAAAACTTATTAAAGTCATTAACATAGGATTCAAGTAAGAAATCGACGCTAAAAGCTTGGATACTAAACTCTTCAATTAATTGGGAATAAACTAAGTCCTTCCAAACATTTCCATTGTTATCTAACTCAATAAATCTGGCGATAAAATTTTGCTTATTTTGTTGTGATACCAATTGAAAAAAGTTTACTTGCCATTCAACAAATTTTATAAGTGATGTATTTCTGTCCAGTAAAGTTTGATCTAAATCAAATAAAATAATATTTGGCATTTTGAGTGTTATAAAATTTTTAGATAAAGACAGTATAGCCGTCTATTTGATTTAAGAATTTTCAAATTTTGTGCTTACTATGTATTAAATTAAATAATAACTTTTATTTATCAATTGAAGAAAAACTAATCATTATTTTTTATCCAACTTTTCCTTTAATGTGATTCCATTACATAGAAGGAGCAAGGTTATGATCACCCAGCATGATATAAATCAAAAACAATATCAAAATAAATCTCTCGACTATTTAAACAGCCAAGCTCACTCTGAAGGTATTGAATTTAATAAATTTGTTAATGAAATTCAGAAATTTGAAAATGCTGTAGTCCTTGATTTAGGCTGTGGTGGTGGTCATGTCTCTTATAATGTTGCTCCTCATGCTGATCTAGTCTTTGCATACGATTTATCTCATGAAATGTTAGACACCGTGTCTAAAACTGCTAGCCAACGTAAATTAAAAAACATCTTTGTGCAGCAGGGCATTGCTGAAGATATGCCTTTTAGCGACCATCAGTTTGATGTGGTCATTAGCCGATATTCTGCGCATCACTGGCAGCATGTTCCGACTGCAATGAAGGAAGTAAATCGTGTTCTAAAGCCTGATGGCATTGTTATTTTTGTAGATATTATTAGTTCTAGCTCGCCTATATTGGATACGTTTTTACAGACGATCGAAACTATTCGAGACCCGAGTCATGTAAGAAACTATAGTGTGAAAGAGTGGGTCTATTTTATCGAAGATGCAGGCTTTGATTTGGTTGGTTTAGATAAACAAACGCTTTCGTTAGACTTTGATAGTTGGGTGAAGCGTATGAAAACGCCTGAAGATCAAATCAAAACTATACGTTATTTGCAGGAAGGTTCATCTGACCTTGTGAAGAAATATTTCAAAATTCAAAATGACGGTAGCTTTGAAAGTCATGTAGGTTATTTTGTCTTTAAGAAACTAGGGTTTTAAATTAGCAGAATGAGTAAGGGTTTTAGTAGATTAGAAATGAATTAAATATCACTAGAACTCTTTTCTCGAATAGCTTGAATTATATTAAAGATGACTATAAAACAAATCCAATATCATTTATTTGATAAAAATTAATCACCCAATTTTATTAAGGTGATTAAGTATTCAAAAGAGAAGTGGTTTTATTTAATTTTCTTTTTATTAATAGACACTTATGAATAATTATTATTTAATACGCCCGCAATATTATCACTAATACTTTTAATAACTTTGTCGGGGAAATAATGCGTATTTTTTTAGTAACAGTTCTCACTTTATTAGTAGGAACATCAATTTATGCTAGTCAAGAAACCAAGAATCTTCTAGAGCAAACACAATGTGAGAAAGCAGTTGAACTACATGGCTTTTTAAGCCGTGCTCAACTTGATTGTAATTCTCACTATTATTCAGAAGAGTTAAAGGATGCTGCAGCAAAATGTACTAAACATGAGCTAGGCGATAAATACGGTAGAGAAGTCATGAAGTTTGGTATGAAGCAATTTGAAGAGCGCAAAAGAGAAGATGCAAAAGGCCATCTATGTAGTAAGGTTTTAAAAGATTTCCCAAACTATATTAAAAAATAAAAAGGTTTTAAAAAACCGATTCTAGCAAGCCGATAAGATGGATTTAATTATCCATTTTATCGGTGTATCACGACATAAAATTTACCAGTTGAACCAGAAAACACACTCTAAGAAGCAGTCTAATACTATATTGACACTTAAAATTTCTTTTAAATGAATAGAATTGAAGAATTAATAGAGATATATTTTAAAAGGTATATTCATTTTTTAATACTAAAAAAGCTATTAGAAGGGCGTAAAATTATGACTATAAAGGAAGTTGCAAGTCCAATTGACCTAAGAAAAGCGGCTGATGCTCTAGAGTGGGCTGAAGAAGTAAATGTGAAACGCCCTTGGAGATATGAATTTTTTAGCATGTATGTGGCTGAGATTAAGTCACTTAATCTCAAAAAAACTAAGATTCTTGAGATAGGTGCTGGTACTGGCTATTTGGCAAAAATTCTATTAGAAAATATAGAGTCTCTGGAATATACAGCTTTAGATTTTTCTGAAGCTATGCATGAGTTGTCCAGAAAAAAATTAGGATCATTTGCGAGTAAAGCTAACTACTTAACTGCCAATTTTAGAGATTATGGGTGGTACAACGTATGCCAACAAGAAACTTTTGATGTCGTCATCATTCACCAAGCTTTACATGAGTTAAGGCATAAAGATTTTGCTAAAGAGTTTCATATGCAAGTTAGAAATCATCTCTTAAATACAAATTATTTATATATAGTGACCGATCATATAGTCAAAGATGAGGAAGGGATGAAAAATAAAGGCTTATATATGACTATTGATGAGCATATAAATACATTTTCTTTAGCTGGTTTTAAGAGTGTTGAATTATTAAAAGAAAAGAATGCATTATGTTCTTTCAAAGTTTCTTAAGCTGCTTTCAATAATTATCCCATTTTATAAACCAAATCTTCTGTATTGGATTAATAAACCCTTTTACTAAAATTATTTTAAAGCTTTATTTGTAGCCAATATCACATTGACACCTAAAACCCCTCCGATTATGCTTTGCCTGCTGGCCACATTGCCAGCCGGCTTTGACAGGCTGTTTTTCATCTAGGGCACCAAGAAAGTAATTTTTTGGTGGCGAACTCGTTCGTCCCCCCTTCGTAGCGGTAGGACGGAGGTGGGACGCCTTGTGCGTGCCGGTTCCTAGATGACTGGTCTGTCAACCCATCTTCGTTCTGCCACCATAATTATTTGACAGTAATTCGGTAGAACTTCTATTTTATCTAGGAGTCCGCTATGCGTACTATTTCTTCTTTATTGGCTTTTGCCAAAGTCTCTCTATTCATACCACTCGAGCAATCTATAAAGCGGTTCAATCGACTCTAGGTTTTCTACACCTTAAGAATCTAAAACACAGCAACTATAAAACTTGAGATAGGTCAGCACGCCATTTTGTGCGGCTTTTGCATGCCTGTTTTTTAGCACTCATTTTAAGAGTGACGGCATTTCTATCTCATTTACATACAACAAAAAATTATTTTTAGCGGTATATCTATGCCAAATTTACAATCTTCCTTTAAAGCATTAAAAGTGCTTCACGTAGCAAAAGACTTATTTAATCAATATGGATTTCACAAGGTCGGTGTTGACCGAATTATTAGTGAAGCCAAGGTTTCCAAAGCCACTTTTTATAATGCCTTTCACTCAAAAGAACGGCTAATCGAGAGGTGTATCAGTCTCCAAAAAGACACGCTAAAAGATAAAGTGTTTTCCATTCTCTATTCTTACAATGAACTCATGGTGCTGGATAAACTTAAGCAAATTTATTTTTTACATGCGAGTTTAGAAGGGCCATATCATTTACCCTTTAAGTCATTGTTTGAAATCAAAAGAGTCTATCCCAAGGCCTATGGCGTTACGATCGAGTACCGAACTTGGTTCATCAATGAAATTTATAAACTACTTTTATCCGTCAAAACTACTGCCTCAGTCGAAGACGCTTACATGTTTTTATGTATGATTGACGGGGCAATGTTCCGACTTTTTGAAAAAAATAGTATTGATGAAAGCGCGCTAGTTCGATTGTTTCTTTTTAATCTTTGTCGGTCTAGATAACTCTTAAACGAAAGAAAGCCTCCCAAAAAGAGGCTTTACTTTGTATTGAAATAAGCGCTTAGCTTGATTACACAGGTTTTGCGGCCTGCGCCATTCCTTCAAAATATTGAACCGCAGGCGAGCGAGCCATATAAGCTAAAGCTTGCTCGGTGTCTCCCTCATGAATTGGGTTAAATTTTGGTGAAACCCATCTTAAAGTCGCTTTCCACAAATATTTAATAGTCGGTAAGTTGTCTGAGCGAGTCGCAGTTTTTTCAAATTCTCGAATAATTTTGAAGTAGCCACGGCGCATCAATTTTTGAATATCTTCATGCTCTAAATCTTGCTTACCTAAACTACGGGCAAAGTCAGCAAGGAAGTAAATAAACAGTGGAAAAACCGCCGCCATAATCACTTGGCGCGACACATAAAACCCAAACTTGTTTGTTAAAAGGTGCTCAAATAAATCGTAAGCAACACAGCGATGTTCTACTTCTTCAGCCAAATGCCAACGGAACAAATCTGCCATAGCAGGGTCAGCTTGGTCCCAAGTCTTACTGTCCAGCGTCCATTGACCAATGGTTCCCGTAAAGTGCTCGATTGCAGCAATCACGCCCACTCGGAAAAGTAACCAATATTCATCAAGCTTTTCGCCTTTTAAAAAGGGTATGCCGAGCGGTTTGTCACCCAATAAAATGTTAAAAACAAAATGGGCACGGTTGAGTGTTTCTTGAATGTCGTAACCATTTTCACGTAAGAAGTCCTGTGCTTTTTCATGCGCACGTGCATGAGCAGCTTCTTGGCGGACAAATCCAATCACTTCTTGTTTTAGGGTTTCATCGGTAATTAAGGGCAGGGTTTTATTAAACACACGGCAAAACCAAAACTCACCAGCTGGCAAGAGCATGTTAATGCCATTGGCGACATGCGAGCATAGCGGATCATTCGGCATCCAACAGACCGATGATTCGGTAAAATCGAAATGTACCTTTCTGGCTTTAAGCTGATGATTCCCTGTGATCATATACGTCACCTTATTCATAATTGTTCATTTAATGCGAATGCACAATTTTTAGCACTAAGTAAAAACGATCACCATGTGCTTAAGGGACAAAATGAACCACAAAAAGGTTTGTAGAGATAAAAGCAGCTCCGTTAAAGACTAGGTGAATTTGAAATAAAACGAGGTTAAGTTTTATTTATTTTAAATATGAGATAAATAAAAAAGGGCTCCTTTATAAAAAGGAGCCTTAGTTTTAGATTTTAGTAATAAACTAATTTTATTTTATTAGTAAAAAATAGCTTATTTAAAAAAGCTAACTATTTTATAGTTATATTTAGAAGTCTAGATCGCTTGCCACTGATCTTTAACTTCCTCTGAATTTTTATTCAGAATGACTTGGTCTTCTTTTACTTCCCCAATCCATCCTGTAGGAATAAGGTGATGTTGACCACTTTCATCTCGGGTGAGTTTTAACTGGTTTTCACCTTCAAGATGATCGACTGTTCCTACTTTAGTGCCACAAGAAGCAATAACATCTGCGTGTTTTTTAATATCATTAATATTTAAAGTGTTCATTTTAGACCTCTTCTGTAGAAATAGAAAAACGGTAACAACTAAATTACTTTAAATAATGAACTAAATGTTGAGTTTTTAATAAACCTTACATGATCGGTTTATAAGTTCACTTAATGGGTGTATTTGAATAACAATGAAATAATTAGATATAAAACTAATAATATTTATCTTTTTATTACAATTTATATGTTTATTTAAACAGAAGTATTTAGATATGGTTAAATCAAGTCTTATAAATAATTATTTGCAATGAATATTAAAATACCTATAAATATGACGATATTAAGTATATTGAGTGAATTTGAAGCTGCCTTAGCTGAAGATAAAAGTAAGCTTCGTATAGATTTGCTCAATCAATTGGTAAGTTTAACTCACAATTTGCCTCACCCAGCTTCTGGCCAAACCTATCAACGTTGGCAACTTTTTGCGCAGATTGCTGGAGTCGACTTAAGTTTAGCTAAGCTTTTTGAGTCTCATTGCGATGCTCTAAGCATTTTGAGTGAATTGGGTTATCAACAACAAATAGATGACCAGACTTGGGCTGTTTGGGCAGCAGACGGTGGACCAGCGCCATTACAAGTGGAAGATAGTCTTTGTAATGGCATCAAGCTTTGGTGCTCTGGTGCGGAATTTATTCAAAAAGCTTTAATGAGTTATAAAGATCAGCAAGGGCAGGCGCAGCTTTGTATTGTTGACTTAAGTCATCCATCCATTACGACCGATTTAAGCCACTGGCATGCTGTAGGCATGCACGCAACACAGACTGCACAAGTTCGTTTCGAGAATACGCCTGTTCAGATGGTTGGTCAGCCAAACAGTTATTTAAAACGCCCAGGTTTTTGGCATGGTGCAGCAGGTGTTGCGGCCTGCTGGTACGGTGCCGCCGTAAGTCTAGCCGGTTTTTTACAAGAAAGCTGTCAGGCAAATCCGAATCTTTATAAAAAATTGTATTTAGGAGAAGTCGCTCAGCAGCTAGATATCACCAAACAGTATTTTCAATATGTGGCCAAGCTGATAGACCAGAAACCAATGCTAAGTCATGAGCGGGAAATTCGAATATTGCGTGCCCAAACAGAACAATGCTGTTTGAGTGTTATTGAAAGAGTAGGTAAAGCCTTAGGCGCTCGTCCTTTTTGTGAAGATGCCACATTTGCTCAGCTCATGGCTGATTTGCCTGTGTTTATACGGCAAAGTCATGCCGCGTTTGATTATGAACAAATTGCAGAACTCTGTGTATCGGAGCAAAGCCTATGGGAACTTTAAAACATCCTTTGGTTGAAGACCGCGTTATTTTTGGTGAGGGTACGGCCAAAGAGCAATGGTTAAAGGCATTTAAAGAACAACCGTTAGCAGCTTTAGATCTTGAGCTATTTCGCTCAAAAAGAGTGGTAATTGTTGCGCCACATCCGGATGATGAAGTGCTTGGCTGTGGCGGATTAATGCAGCAGCTTGTTGCACTGAACTGCAAGATTTTGGTTTTAGCGGTAAGTAACGGTACCCAAAGTCATCCTAAATCTACAAAATATCCTCCAGATCAGCTTAATATTCTTCGCCCGCAAGAAAGCTTGGCAGCCTTAAATTGTCTAGGGGTAGCAAAGTCAACCGAGCATATAGAGCTTAATTTGTTAGATGGCCAGATCCATTTGCAAACCGAACAACTGTGGCAGAGTTTAGACAAGTTAGTTCAAGCCGACGATATTCTAATTTGTAGCTATGAATTTGATGGTCACCCAGACCATGAAGCCGTGGGTAAAACCGTACAAGCCTATGCAACCGCTAAGCAACTACTCTGTTTACACGTATTAATTTGGGCTTGGCATTGGGCAGAGCCTTTAGACCCACGAATTGATTGGCACCGAGCAAAAGCCTACCGCTTAACCGAAGAACAGCTAACTAAAAAACGTCAAGCAATTTTGCAGTTTAAAACCCAACTTGAAGCAGATGAAACCACGGGTAATGCTGCGGTTCTCTCTCCAAGTGCGATTAAACGTCTTTTAATACCTCATGAGGTTTATTTGAGTGATTCATTCTCGCGTGTACTTTGAAGATTTATATCGTCATAACAGTGATCCATGGGGCTATGACGCTCACTGGTATGAAGCCCGTAAAAGACAAATTTGTCTCGCGCTGCTGACAAAACCCCGCTATCCAAAGGTGCTAGAAGTGGGCTGTTCAAATGGACATTTAAGTTTTCATTTGGCGCAAAGAGCTGATGAGTTAGTGTGTATAGATGTCTCTGAGCGTGCTGTTCATTTAGCTTCCGAGCGGCTACAAGAGTTTGAGCATGTTGTGGTTGAGAACAGGAAAATACCCGAAGACTACTCAATTCAAAAATTTGATCTGATTTTAATTAGTGAGATGGCCTATTACTTATCCAAGGATGAATTACATCAGTTTATTGAAAAGTTAAAGCATAGTTTAAATGATGATGGCGAGATTCTGTGTTGTCACTGGCGTCATGAAATTCAAGATTTTGAGTTAAACGCTGAACAAGTTCATCAAGCTTTTCAGCAACATTTCCCATTTCATCATTACCTCAGCTTAAACGACCCAGACTTTATGATTGATCTGTGGACGGCGAATACTTCCTCTTTAGCACAGCAGGAAAAACTAAGATGAAAATAGGTATCGTCATTCCAGCACATAACGAAGAGCACTATCTATCTGCCTGTTTGCAATCTATTCAGGTCGCCATAGATAATATTTCTGGTTATGAGGTAGAAGTGCTTGTTGTACTCGATAACTGTACAGATCAGTCGCGGTTGATTGTACAAAGCCATCAAATCAATTGGATTGAATGCAACTATGCATGTGTGGGGCAAGCGAGAGATTTGGGAATCCGTCATTTAATTGGGCGTGGCGTGACATGGATTGCATGTACTGATGCAGACACCGTGGTGAGTCCAGATTGGCTACGCTATCAAATCCAGCACCAACCCACAGATGCAATTTGCGGCACTGTGACGCTAGACGATTTTAGTCATCTCTCAATAACAAAACAGCAGAAATATTTAGCGCACTATAAAGATCAGATGGATCACGCGCATATTCATGGCGCAAATTTAAGTTTTAGTGCAGAGGTCTATCTTTTGGTTGGTGGCTTTGAGCCTATCTCATGTCATGAGGATGTATCTCTAATCAAAAAATTGATTAAGCATTGTTGCAATATTACTTGGAGTAATCTGGTTCGAGTAACCACAAGTAGTCGTTTAAATGGACGCGCACCTCAAGGTTTGTCGTACTTTTTAAATAATCTCTAATGACCTAAATCATCACTTCGCCCAATATCGAAATATTCTTTAAATTTTTAGGATCATATTTAATAGTAATAATGCTACCGACTTTATATTTATGTTGATCTTGCTTAGCAATAAGCACCTTTAGATTTTCAGTAATGATTTGGCCTTGCTCAGTTTGAAATTTTAATTTTATATAACATAAAGGGCGATATTGCACCTTAGCTAATGAGTCTTGAAAATATACGACCTCGGCAGAAGTCATCTTTCCTCGTTTATAAATCAAAAATCTTTGAACCTGACTTTTAAGAAAAAAGGTCCAGACAATATAGATAAAGAATAAGCTGAACCAGACCACTCCAATAAAAGTCAAAAAGTCAGAAAATTTCACTCTATACAACCAGAAGCGTTCGTTTAGCACATTATTCTAAAGGAGCTGATAGCTTCGATCTACTTTCTAGAATCAATCTTAAACATAAATAGGCAAGGGAGTGAAACTAAGTGATTCGATTTAAATTTGAGTGGGTATATAACTTAGTTGTTGTATTTATGACTACATATGTAAACAAACCTTATTATAAATGTCCTTAACCCCTAAAATTCTAGAAAAGAAAGTTGTAAGGTGTATAGGTTTGGATTTTTTAAATTTTTTACGTGATATTCGGGGTGAGTTAAGCCAATATCCTTGGCTAGAGATGTTTGTTTCACTCACTATTTTGATTTTATTTGCAGCAATAGCAAATTTTATTGCCAAACGCATTATTGTTCGGGGCGTTCGTCATTTAGTCACAAAACTCAAATCTCCGAATCAATCTATTTTTGCTCAGCATAGCGTTATAAAGAAATTTGCAAATATTGTTCCTGCCGTTGTGATTATGAACGGTATTGCAACGGTTCCTCATCTATCTCCGAAGTTTATTGCTTTTGTGGAGATGGGCGCGCAAGCATTCATTTTTCTTACACTCGCGCTTACGATCAGCGAACTATTAAATATCTTTAACCTTATTTATCAGCGTAATCCGAAATCTAGAAATAAGCCGATTAAAGGTTACTTACAGCTGGTTAAACTCATTTTATTTGTTGTGTGTGGCCTCATGATTTTGGGAACATTCCTTAAAAAGGATGTGTTCACTTTACTTGCAGGTTTTGGTGCAATGGCAGCGGTATTAATGCTGGTTTTCCAAAACACCATTTTGTCTTTGGTGGCGAGTGTACAAATTGCCTCTTATGACATGGTGCGTATTGGCGACTGGATTGAAATGCCATCACTCAATGCAGATGGTGATGTAATTGATATTTCACTGCATACCGTGACTGTTCAAAATTTTGATAAAACCTATACCACCATTCCAACCAATAAGCTCGTGACCGATACTTTTAAAAACTGGCGAGGCATGAGTAATTCAGGTTGCCGTCGAATGAAACGCTCACTTTTCATCGACCAAAGTAGCGTTCATTTTATGAGTGATGAAGAGCAACAAAAGCTCAAAGACTTTTTGTTGTTAGATCAATACTTAAGTACAAAGAACTCTGAGATTGAAGAATTCAATAAGCATTTAAGCAATCAATCTCGTTACAACAAGCGTCGCCTAACCAATATTGGTACATTTAGGGCCTATGTAGAGTTTTACTTGCGTCAGCACAAGGGCATTGCTCAAAATCAAACCATTATTGTTCGTCAGTTACAACCGACCAGCCAAGGTTTGCCGTTAGAGATTTATGCATTTACCAACACGATTGCGTGGGTTTCTTATGAAGCGATTCAGTCAGATATTTTTGATCATTTAATTGCGATTCTTCCCGAATTTGGTTTACGTGTTTACCAAGCACCTTCGGGTCATGATCTGCAAAGATTAACGGCAGAAATTCACCCAAGTTAAGTTTTAAGCTATAAATAACAGCAGCTAAACGAATTTGAAAAAGCTCCCAGACAGGGGCTTTTTTTTTACTCATACTCTTCACTGAAGATTAGCCGGCAAACCAAATATTCTGATGATCACACATTGGGCTTAAATGTTTAATGCGTAGGTTGTCTTGCTCAAAATCACCGCCCCCTCCAACAATATCTAATTCATTGCCTGGGGCGATGTGCTTGCCTTTATAACTCAAAGATTCTTTTTCAGAATCCCACTGAGCTGTGTGTTCTGGAAAGATAATGAGTATATCGTTCACATAAAGACACTCTTGTTTTAGCTGCAATATTCCTTTTAAGCGTGCTGATGCAGAAACGCTATTAAACTGATAGACTGGGAGTTTTACAGCATCGGTATCGTCGTTTGCTTCTTGTTGATGACATCCTGCAACAAGGGCAAATACCATGGTGTAAATTACTTTATTATAGATACCCAATTTTGTTCCTATAAGGGTTTTCATATATTTGATAGTAATTGACTAAAGTTACATATCAATCTTTAGATTGTTAAAGAAGATTTCATCCCATTACCACTCCAATTTCAAAGTTAAAGACCAAATGAGTTTATTTATGGGAATTAAATTTTTGGTTATTATAATTTATGTATTTGCATATTGTTGTCTTTTTTCATCTGCTCTTTAAGACGTAATATGTCGTGTCATTCGCCAAAATAATAATGCCAGAAGGCTAACACCTGCGCCGAGTGCACACACGCCAAACCATCCAGCATAAGCATAAGTCGCTGTTGTGCTGATTGCACCGAATCCGCTACCTACCGCATAAAAGAGCATATATAGACCAACAAGCCGACTATGCGCTTCTGGACGAGTACGAAAAATCATACTCTGATTGGTCACATGTAGGGCTTGTCCACCTAAGTCTAGCAATACGATGCCAATTACAAGTGCCCAGAGCGAATAGGGCATGAGTGAAAGTGGAGCCCATGCAATTAATAATATTAACAGTGCCGCCAAGCTTGTACGCTGAGCATATCCACGGTCTGCCCAGTAACCGGCACGTGCAGCAGCCAAAGCACCAATCACCCCAACGAGCCCAAAAGACCCAATAATCGTATGTGAAAAACTATAAGGTGGCTCACTCAATGGCAATACCAGTGCGCTCCAAAAAATATTGAATGCCGCGAACATGAGTAAAGCTAAGACACCCCGCACTTGTAGCACTTTTTCTTGGCGTAGCAGTTTCAACATAGAAGCCAAAAGCTGCGGGTAGCGCATGGCACTAGGTTGAATATTTAAATGAGGCAGACGTTTCCAAAGGGGCAAAGCAATCATGAGCATGATGATGGCTGCGCATAAGTACACGCCGCGCCAACCCGCTATATCACTAATTCCCCCTGAAAATACGCGGGCAAGTAGTAAACCAATGAACACACCACTTTGTGCAGTACCTACTACATGTCCTTGCTCATGTGGGGCCGCAGCACTTGCAGCATAGGCAATAAGCCCTTGTGTCATGGTTGTGCCGAGTAAACCCACCGCAAGCATTCCTACCAAAAGAATAATCGTAGAATGGGCAAAGCCAACCACGAGCAATGCAGATATTAAAGCCAATAACTGTAGGGCCATTAATCGATGCCGATTTACCAAATCACCCAACGGCACTAAAAAGATTAAGGCTAGCGCACAACCTATTTGAGTGGCGGTCACCACACCACCAATGGCGGCATGACTCACATTAAAGTCACTCGCCAATATGTCGAGTAGAGGCTGTGCATAATAGACATTTGCTACGCTTGCACCACTAGCAATCGCAAATAGCAAAATTACTCCACGAGGCATGTTTGGAAGTGGTCTATCACTTTCGGCGGATGAAGTTGAAGATGCAAGAGAAGCTTTCATAGTCCTAAATCCATTTAATCTAGTTTTAAAATGAAACTAGTTGAATGTTAGATTCACTGGTTTTAAAATGCAACTAGATAACTTGTTACTGATGATTAGTTAGGAAACTCAATGGCGAACTCTACATTGATAAAAGATGAACCTTGTCCTGTTGCGCGCTGTGTCAATCTCATAGGAGATCGTTGGTCATTGCTTATTGTGCGTGATGCTTTTGATGGAATGCGCCGTTTTGGAGACTTTCAGCGGAGTTTGGGAGTTGCGCGAAATATTCTTTCAGATCGCTTGAGAAAGTTAGTTGATGCAGACGTTCTTGAAATGCAAGATGCTTCGGATGGTACGGCCTATAAAGAGTATATTTTGACAGCTAAAGGGGAGAGTTTGTTTCCAGTTGTTGTGGCTCTACGACAATGGGGTGAGCACAACCTATTTGAAAGTGGTGAACGTCATTCTCTGTTAATTGATAAAAATACAGGTCAGCAAATCCCATTTATGGTGCCAGTCGCGGCAGATGGAAAAGTGCTTAATGCGTCTGACACTCAAGTGCAAAAGGTGAAATGAAATTAATCGCGCCGTCTCATTCTTTTGCCCCTGTAAAAGCGGAGAAAAAAATAACCTTTTTTAACTTAAATTTGGGCAGATTAGTTGCTAACCTTGCGCGTCAAATTAAGGTGAGATTATGAGATTTATATTCCTCTTTATAAGCGCAATTTCAATTCAATGTTATGCAGCATCAGAAGCAATGGAACTTCATTACTGTGAAACTGTGAAAAAAGCAGCGAGTGGGGTGATGGATGCTAGACAACATGAAGTGCCAGCTAAAGAGTTACATGACATCGCCAATCATCTTGAAGAGCAACAAGCCAAACAACTTTATCAAGAGCTTATCAAATCTGCATATTCTTCAAAATTATTTGAAGACCCTCTCATTAAGTCAAAAGCTGTCGAGAACTTCCAAACCACGTGGCATGAACAATGTTTGGCAAAGGAATTAGCTAAAAATATTTGAGGGTGGTAATGGGAAATGTGGAAATCGATTATTAACCTATGAAAAAATAATGAAACTAGGACTGCTATTCCATAAATCTGGTGATTTAAGAAAAGTTTGGCAGTTTGTTGAGAAGTACAAAGCTGGTTTATATAGAGGACATGTTCTTGGATGATGCGCATAGGAAGGCGACGCAACGAGCGATGAAGACTTAAGTAGTGACTTTTGGTACATAACTTAGACTTTGCGACGTAGCTTAGCGGGGTTGTTGACACATAATGCAGTCAAGTGATTGACATTGACGCTACGATTCTGTATTGACACTTTTGTCATTAGTACGTACTATGCGTTTAAACGAAACGTTTACTATTGTGACGCGGTGACTGACTGCGACGCATATTTTATTTAGACGTACATAGGTTAAATCAAGCGTAAGCTTTGAGAGGAGACGCCATGAAAACTACAAAATTAAACTATCGCTTAGCAGATGGTTATGGCATCGGCTAGTTTACAAAAGAATACAAATAAAGCATCCTATTATGGGTGCTTTATTTTTATGAGTATAAAATGGTAATTGATAACATATTATTACTAAGAACAATTTTATTATTTTTACCTTTTTTTGGCCTTTGGTATTTCTTTGATAAGAGAATTAAAGATAAATTCTTTTTAAAGCCGCGAACCCATGTGCAATTAAATTTCATAATGATTGCATTAGTGATTGTTTTTATGGAACTAGTCTATTGGAATCTGTTCCTCAGAGACTACACATTCCTTGCGTTTGAATTAACAAAGATATCTTTCGATCCTAAGGGAGAAGAAAGACAAACTATATCAAACACACTGGTAGTTCTTTTGGGAACGGTAGTTGCAATTTTAGGCTGGTTATTTCCAACGCGTGCTAATAGCGTGGCAGCAACTAGAAGCCATACAATACATACTTTAATGGAGTCAAGACTTTCAGAAGTCTACAACCATAAAGTTATGTTATGTACTGAGGTTTATGTAACAGCTAGAAAACAATTTGGTGATGGCTATAAACTAAAAAAAGAACACTTTGAAAAACTTGATCAAAAGTATAAAGATGCAATTCACTATCTTTTGAACTATTTAGAATTTGTTTCTACTGGCATTCGCTTTGGCGATCTGGATGAGACATTAATGAAGAATATGATGAAGACTATTATTAATACAAACTATACATTTTTCGAAGAGATTATTAAGGACAAACAAATAACTTTGCCAACTGTTTATGAACATTTAACAGCACTTCAGAAAAGATGGAGTTGTAATAAGTAAGATGAACCGCTAGAGATAGCGGTTTTTATTGCGCCATTATTGACCTGTGTTAAATTACCCCAAAATATAAAGGTAATTTTATGAAAAAGTTTTATCTATTTACACTCATGCTTACATTGATAGGTACGGTTCAAGCCAAATCACTGGAAAATAAGGAAATAAAGAAAAGGTGTGAATCATATACAGAACTAGCATTGGTATATTGGGATAATTATTTCAATGGTCAAAGCCGAGAGGAGCAATATAATTTAGTCGAAGAAAAGATCCAAGATGAAGTAGGGATTGTTTTTAGTAAGAAATTAATTGACATTGCCTACGACTATATACCATTTCCGGTGGATGAAAGTGAAAGAAAATCATACAGGAAAGATTATTCATCAATGTTTTTCAATAAATGCATTCTAGGTTATAAATCTTCTAATTAAATTATTAAACATTATATAACTGCCTATGAAGGATTTTAAATCAGCTTTATGTCGAATTTACATTCAATAACTTTCTGGTATTCTCTTCTTATTCGTGAGGAGAGAATAATGAAAAAATTACTGACTTTTTCTTTAATTTTTTTTGTGCAGTTTTCACATGCAGCAGAGTGGTTGCATATATTTAATACTGAAACAGAAGAGTATTACGTAGATATAGAAAGTGTTAAAAATGTTAATTCTTACAATAAAGACTTAGTAAAAGCATGGTTTAAATTAGATATTTTCAAAGATATCGCAAAGGATGGTATGGGAGTTGGGGACAAAACTATGGTTTTGTACCAGATAGATTGCAAATCAAAGAAAATGGGCCTTTTACAAGGGATTAGGTATAAAAAAGGAAAGCCATTTGGTGCAACTCTTAATATGCCTAATCCAAATATGAAAGATGTTATACCTGACTCTAATGGAGAGGATATGCTAAACAGAGCTTGTTCTATTTATGAAATTCAAAATGGAACGAGAAGTTAAAGATAAACGGAGAAAAGCATCCTAGGGTGCTTTAGCCAACCGATTTACTGCAGCTTGAATAATATCGGGTAAAAGTTCTTTTTTTGGACCTTCACGGTCAGCAATAATTTTTACAATATTTTCACTAGTTAGAATCCAACAATCATTTGGAATAAATTGAATCTGAGGTTTTCCATCAAAATGATTGATAGTTAAAAACATCCTGTGTGAGTGCATTATTCTAGTAATTATTGCCCTTACAATCTCTTCTTCAGGATACTTTGGTTTTTCTGGTACTTCACCCCCTAGTCGGGCAATTTCATCATGTAAACTCCAGTAATAGGTCATGATTTGATTTCGAGTTTCCGTCTCAAGTAAATCAAAAGAAGATGGTTTATCAGTTTGAATAGATACCTCATTTGTTCCTGTTGAATATGAAGTGGGTGCACCACACTTAGGACATGCATAAGCAAGATTGCTAAATTTTTTCTCACATTCTTTACAATTGATTAAAGCCATTTCTCTTTCTCTAAATTGGTTTTTAGAGTCTATAAATCTACTTTGAAATAGTTTCAAATTAATTTTCTTAGTTATGTCGGAATAATTTTAAATATTAGTTTTTAAGATCCATTAGGTAAGAAACAGTCGAGCGTAGCTGATTTTTCTAATTGAGAAGCAATAAAAAAACCACCTAATCTTTTCGAATTAAGTGGTTTTTAAATTTTGGAGCGGGAAACGAGACTCGAACTCGCGACCCCAACCTTGGCAAGGTTATAATATTTTAAATAAAACAATTGCTTAAATTTGAGTGGTGGCGCTGTGGGGGCAGGGTAATTTTATTGTAATAAAATATTTATTTTAAACATTTTATAAGTAATTTTATTTACTATTATCAATATTACTTATAAGGCGGCATTTTCAGTTATGATTTTAAAACAAATTGCAGAAATTGAGCGTAGAAAGAAGATAGACGCACAATGGGATGCTATCAGAAATGACAAACATCTTGCTAAGGAATTTGCAATTAATGATTTTGTCAAAGAAAGTACACAATTTGATGGTTTGGTAGATTTATACAACCAGGCTTGTGCGAAACTCCTTGGCCATCAAAATAAAGCGGAGTTAACACCAAAAATGTTAGATGATTTTATTGGTCAAAATACAGATTTTAAAAATGTTTTTGATTTAGAAACTAAATTTTTGAATTATTTTAATAAGAATAATAAAGGCGCCTAGAGCGCCTTTTTAATTTTTACGTCTTGCTTGCCTTTGGGCTTTAGCCTTATTTAGATTATCTAAAATCGGCATGACAGTAGCAGGATTATAAAGGTGTTTTCCGTCACCGCCTAGATTATAAGCCCTTAATTCATCGATAATGGTTTTTCTCGATAAATTATACCGTTCCATTAACCATGAAGCCGGCACACGGTTCGGTATTTCCTCCGCTTTAATTTCTAAAACCTTACCGATGTTTGGTACATGGTCATGTATAAAAATCTGTGGCGGTTTTTCTGACTCTACAACAACAATATATTTTCCCATTACACAACTTCTCCAATGCTAATTAAAATTTCTTCTGGTAAATCGTCGGTGTCTTTTTCAATTAAACTTCGCATCGCTTTTTCATAGCCTCCATTAATAAATCTTGTACTTCGCGTTTAGACTCACGGCGCTCCATAACGATTTCATCCATCGTGTCTTTTGCAATGATGTGATAGATGTAAACAGGGCGGTCATGGCCTGCTTGTGCTTGGCGTGTTGGCCCGATACGTTCGATAATTTGTTGGTACTGTTCTAAATCCCACCAGTGGGAAAAGAACACGAGAATGTTTCCACCGTCCTGTAAATTAAGCCCGTGACCTGCGCTTGCAGGATGGGCAAATAGCACAGGGATTTTGCCCGCGTTCCAATCGTGAATCGTTTGCGGGTCCTTATCTAAATGGCGACCTTTTGGAAAAGCCTTTAATAAACGTTCAAGGTCGCTTTTAAAATGGTACGCAACCAACACAGGCATGCCCGCAGCTTCTTCAATTACTGATTCAAGCGCCTGAATTTTTAAATCATGGATTGGGTGCCAAGTGCCGTTTTCATCTGTGTAAATAGAACCGCTTGCAATCTGCAAACACTTCATTGTTTTTGATGCTGCATTGAATGCTTCTACTTCAACCGTTTCAGCTAGTTCAATGAACATTTCCTTTTCCATTTCTTCATAGGTCTTACGGGCTTTGCCTGTAAGCTCTACTTCAATCGGATAAACAATTGGTTCTTTAATGTCGAAGTAGTCTTTAGCTTCAATGCTTAAACACACGTCTTTAATTCGCGCTTGAATTTCGCCTTGACTATGATCGAATGGAACAAGGTTAACGGCGTTACGATCGTCACCAACTACAACCTTTTGAAACCAACGATCTGTAAACGCGCTGAAACTGGTGCCTAATCTTTGACCACGATCAATGAACCATATTTGGCCCCAAAGGTCTTTAAGCCCATTGGGTGCAGGCGTTCCCGTCAATTCAATGAAACGTTTGACTCGAGTATGTGCAACTTTACCTAATGCGCGTGCGCGTACCGAACCTTGTCTTAAACGAAAACCTTTTAGCTTTGTGCTTTCATCAGCGACCACTTTTGTAAAAGGCCATTTACTACCTAGAAAATCAATTAACCATGGTAAATTTTCATAGTTAATGGCATACACATTTGCTTTTTGTTTTAACGCACGTACACGTTCTTCAGGTGAACCGACTACGGCAACAACTTTATAATCTTGTAGATGTTCCCATTTCTTAGCTTCATCGGGCCATGTGGTTGCAGCAACTCGCAAAGGGGCAACTACAAGAGTCGGCCCCGGCTCAAACAATTCGAGAATTTCTAAAGCGGTGAGGGTAGAAGATGTTTTGCCTGTACCCATTCCCGCAAACACGGCACAACGTTCATTATCAAGAATGTGATTGATAATTAGATGTTGGTAATCGTGCGGTACGAATTTGCGCGGTTGAGTCATTCGCTTATCCCTGAAAACATTGGTACCAAAAATTGAATTTGGCACGGCACTACGCCCCCGCCTTCAGGATGTGGGTCATGCCACAACTTACCATCTTCATAAATCACTGAATGCATATGCCCACGGGGTGAAATACCTGCGACCAAATGCTTAGTACCGATCTTTTTACTTATATCTTCAACCCAATTAATGCTTTCTTCTGTTGGCATGTTCCAACCCAAAGAGATCGATTTGAAGCCGTGTTGCGCAAGAAACTTATTTAAATTTTCTTGATAAATTTCACCGTTTGCAGTGTCGTTAGGGTTCTCAATCGAACAGCCCTCCCAAAAGTCAGGGATGTTTTCAAGATTTAAACCTAACAAGGTGGCAAGTGTTGCTCCTTCACAATTCCCGCCTAATCCGACTTTCGTTTGCATAACTTTTTTCATTTTAGTAACTCCTCAATTCGCTCTATGCTGTCTATAACTTCAACTCGTTGGCCCATCTTGCGCATACGTTCATGCTCACGTGCTTGGGCTGCGGTTGGCTTTTCCTTTGGTGCCTTTAGCTCTGCCCAAAATGTATTGTCTGGTAGCATTACCAGACGGTCGGGGGCAGAGTTGCGGCTAATCCATTTAACCTTGCGGACTTCACCCCCTAGGGCTTTGACCTTGTCCACAAGGTATTTTTCAATTACTGATTCGCGCATGTTCTACAAACACTTTTCTAAGTTCTAAATAAAGGCGCTCAGAATCCGCACGGTTTGGTAAAAACCACGCATAGCCCGTAGAACTGTTACGGTCCACAAGCAATTCCAACTCATGTTCAAGAATAGAAATTGCCTTATCCATTTCTTGCCAACTAGGCTCATTAACTTGTTCAACCATTTCTTAGCATCCTGTTTAATCCGATTCGCACATATTTACGCCCGTAAAGGCATAAGCACAGCGCGCACGTTTTTGATTTCTGTACTTAGAAAATCAATATGTGCAGCGTTTGAAGGTCCGACTGTTGGGGTTACTTTGACTTGTGGTACCAAACTTTTATCGCCAAGGGTTTTTGCAATTTTTTGAAAATCGACTAAATACTTCCAATCGAAAGTGGGGTAGTCGCCTTTGTATTCATCGCCTTTGGCTTTTGGTATGACACGCTGCCATGCAGGGAATTTATTATCGAAGGCTCTAAAACGTTCGCTTATGTCTGTGCCTATTACTTCCAAAGTACCGTCAAGCCCGTCTAGGGTTACTTTTACTAATTTTTTTAGGTCTTTAATTCCTGTAGCTTTCTTTGCAAGAAATTCAATTGCATCACGTGGAATAATTACCTGTTGGAGTTTGCTATCTAAGCCCTCAACTTCTGCGTAAAACATTCTGTGACCATCAGTTGAAACAGCGTGCCCTTGGTCGATAGCAACGCCCTGTAAATAATGGCGCACATCTTTTTTAGCTGAGCAGATAACAGCGGCTTTTAAAGTCGCCAAAGGTATTGAAAATTTAATCATGGTGTTAATCCTTCTTATAGCGATATGACTCAAAGCCCGCTGCCGCTAAAGGCAAATCAAGTGCCCATTCGGGATTAGTAGCAAGCAGGCTTGATAAATGTTCATGGTTGTATTCCGGTACGTCATCGGCTTCTGTAATTACTTCATCGTGTACAGAAAGACTGATTTCGTAACCTGAACTGTCGATTAATGGCATGTTGTGGCCTAGCACATCGCGTGCAACTGCTTGCGTAATGTTCTCGGCAAACTTGCCGCCATAGGTGTAAAGGCGTTCCCATTTACGTGTGTATTGGTTATTGCCCATGTAAGAAATTCTGTTGTCATCCGCTTTTGCGCCCGGATAACAAAGGAAACGACCGCTTGGCAATTTGATGTAAAGCCAAGAGCCTTTTTTAATGAAAATTACTTTGCGGCATGGAAAAGGTTTATCAGGATTGTTAATGGCATTAATCGCTGCCACGCGAAGCTCATTCCACCACGCAGAAATATTCGGATGAGCGTAACGCCATGAGCGTTTGAACGAATCACACACTAACCATGTGTTTTTCTTTAAACCGAAAGTGGTGCGCTTTTCTTTCTTATGCCATTCCCAAGCGCGGATTGCTTCATTCATTATGCTTGGGTCAATGCTGTCAAAAGCTTGTGCGGCCATGTCGTCTAGGTCTAAGCCGTATGCAGCTGCGAACGTTAAAAATGCGCCTACACCGCCTTCGTAACCTAAAGCCAATTCCTGAACCTTACCGACTTGGCGTTGTTCTTTGTCTACGTCTTCAGGTGATACACCAAACGATTTTGCATAAGCCAATTTATAAAGGTCATGGCCTTCGCCTGCATCAAAGTCATAGAACGCTTTGAGTTTCCATGTTTCACCCGCAAGCCAAGCTAGGGCACGGCCTTCAATGTTTGATAGATCGGCTACAACGAGTTTTTTGCCTTCTGGCGCACAGATACAACCGCGAATTGCAGAGCTTGTTAGTTCCATGACGTTTTCATAGAACATATCCGCGCAGCCGATTTTTAAAGTCTCGATGCCTTCGTCAATTACATCTTGCTTGAGCGTAGGACGGGGTAGGTTTTGCGGTTGGAATAATCGGCCCGCCCATCGTCCTGTGCGCGATGCACCGTTAAACTGTAAAGTTCCGCGTAATCGACCGTCTGAGCTAACACCTTTAGCGAGCGCGGCGTATTTTGCTGTACTGGTAGTTGAAGCCTGTAAACGGATGGCAAGCAATTCGCGAACTGCAAGTGGCAAAGAGTCGTCATTAATACGGCGCTCTAAAGTTGATTTCTGCATATCTGGCAGCGAAACACCATGCGCTTCAAGAATATGCTTAAGCATTGCATCGCGTTGGGTAGCTGCCTGTACTTCACCATCGGTTAACGCAACGGTGCGTTTTGCCAATCCTTTTTGCGCTTTGTCTACTGCTTCAATTGCAGATTCAACAAGATCAAGGTCAATACAAACGCCACGGTCATTAATTTTTTGGTCAAGGTGCCAAAGTGCTAATTCAGCTCCACGATAATTCCACTTCGGAATGCGTTTATGTAACTCGCGCATCGCCAAAATATCGCTTTTGGCATAGTCAAGGAAACGCGCCCATTCAAGCGGATGCGTTTCACGGGTAGCGCGGCGTAATTTTTGATTAGCAGGGCGGGGCTTGCAGAAAAGCTGAATAAGTTGTTTACCTGCTTTGTCCTTCGCCTTGTCTTGATCGATCTTGAAAATTTCACAAAGTGAATCAAGCGAACCGGGCAAAGAATGGCTCAAAGCTTGGACCATTGTGTCTTCCCAACGTTCGATTGGTAGAACAATATCAAGGCCCATTTTTGGTAAAGCATGGCGTAAAACGGTACGGTCAAAATGCGAATTGTGAGCGATAAGTTTTACATTTGGATCATTCAGTAATTTGCAAAGTTCATTTGATAAAGGATTTGATGCAACATCTTCAACATGAACAGGGCCGTCATTTAAAGCCCAAGCAAATACTGTAATTTCAACTTGTTCTGCATAAGCATGCGTGCCGTTTTTAATTGGCACTTCGCAATATGTCTCAAGGTCAAGCCAAAGGATGTCATCCATTTTTATAATTCCTATTTTGCTTTGGTAAAGTGAACGCAGAGGGTCAGCAATACATCCACTTTCCAAAGCAACCCGCAAAATGCGAGATGCTTTTAGGGTTATGCTTCGAAAACACCTTGGTAGAATTCGCCTTGAAGTTCGGCTAATTTTCCTTTCAGGATTTCGATAAATTGATCAGCACGTTTTTGGTCGTGGTTGTCTTTACCTACAAAACGCAAAATAAATGTAGGTTCAGAGTTATTTACGGAAATACGAAGGGAAATGGTGATAGCTTCAACAGGTAGGCCTTTGTAGCTTTCAGTGCTCAACACGATTGCAGTAGGTAAGTTTTCATCAATGCCTGTAGCTTCTAGGCTTTCTGCTGCACTGCGTTGATACCCCATTTCAGCAACATGGCTGTTTAATTCCGCGTTTTTAGCAATTTTTACTTTGCGTAATGCGCGAATGCCTTTATCGAATGGGATAATAGTGTTTAAGGACGAACCATCTTCACCCATGGTTTTACCTTGGAGAGTAATGAACTCGGCCCAATCGTCTAATAGATCGATTAAATCTTCTTGGTTATAACGGCGGGTATTAGCAATTTCAAAAGCGATAAATTCAGGCTTTTTATCCAAAACTAAAACGGCAGTGTCGTCAGCATGACCAGGGTCGGCTTCATTGCCAATATTAAAAAACGCTTCGGCTTTAAGTGTGCTACGGGTATTAATGAAATTTTTTAAGCCTGCAACGCCACGTGCTTTTGCATACTCAACAAACGAATCAATATTGCTTGTGTTGAAAGTGCCGCGGAAACGGTCACGCAAAGCATTAAATTTTTCTGTGTTATGGACCTTAAAACCTTCAGGTACGATTGCAATTGAAGCTGTTTTATCAACCTGAACAGGTAAGTTGCCTTGTGCTGCAATTGCTAGCGCTGCGATTTTGTCTACGTTTAGTTGTTCCATGTGTTATTTACCTTATAAAGTTTGGTAGGAAAGGGATTAGCCGTTTAGATAATCTTCGGCTTTGACGCGTTCAGGCATTAAAGACAACTTGCCGCCTTGAAGAACATGCATAGGGGTTTTGCCGCTTGCATTTTCGGTTTTATCACCCGTTTCGGTTGGGGCTTTGAAATTGATTTTGTGGGCAACTTCGACTTGGTTACTGTCAGAAATCTGGTTAATGGTTAATTCCAAAGTAACTTTGCCTGCTTTACCGTGTGTGATAACGGCTCCTGCTACAGTTGACAGGAATAGACCTAATTGCTTTTCAGCTACACCGCCTTTTAGGTCGCTAAGGAATTGAGGTACATCGGTTAAATTATTCATTGCTACTTACCTTTTTCATCTACGTGCTTTGTTTTTTGAGAGTTATGCCACTGCACTAAATCTGCATAATCAAAATAGACAGGGGCTTGCTGGGCTTTCCCGTACTTATATGGTTTAGGGAAAGTGGGATCATTTAGCGTAAGTTTTCGAAGCGCATCTCTTTTGATTGCTAATAATTCACAAGCTTGCTTATATGTAACTCGAAGTGGTTGCATAACTTTTAACCTCGTTGTTATTTAGAATTCGAGTCACACTATCGCAGTGACCGCGGTAAACGCCTTTCGAGTCATGGGCAAAATCGTTTACGGCCGTGGTTGTTTCCAGTATCGACACTCACGGCTTGTCGATTTAGCGTCGGTCTCCTAACGCACTGGCCACTCATCCACTTACGCGAATAACGGGTCCGCGCCTTCTTCATCTGCGCTTAAGTCTTCGAAATCGTCTTCAGACGCTACGCCACCACCTGCAAACGCTTCACCGTCTTTCAGGAATTGCACACCGCGAAGCGATGCATTGATACGTTTGCCGTAGTTGTTGTCTTGACACCAAAGCTCAATTGCGGCATTCACGTAGCAACCTGCATAAGGTCGGCCGTCTGCTTGGACTAACGGTGTTTTACCGTCACGGTCGAAAATTGTTGGACGGGTTTTATTACGTGCTGAAATAAAGTAGTTACCCGCATAACCTTCGTAATCGCCTTTAGTGTCACCATCGTGTAGGGCCATACGATCTTTGGTTTCGATTTCTTTTTTAACTTGAGGCCATTTAGCGCCCCATTTTTCAGCGCCCATTTTGTCCATCGCCTTACGGATTTCATCAAGCTGCGGATGATCGCTAGCAAGAATGAAAGATGCAGAGAAAGCGGGGTCACCTTCGCCATTTACAGTTTTAGCTTCAAATAAAGCAGGGAAAGCAAGGCGTACATTGTTTAAACGAATTTTCATGGTTATTACTCCGATACTGTTAAATCTTCAAATTGTGGTTTCATGTCCAAAGCGGGACGTTTGTCGCTTTCAGGTGCGACAGTAGGTTTACCGTCCGCCTGAGTAATAAGGGCTTCAATTTTTGTCCATTGGCGCGGGCCGATAGCTTCATCTTTCTTGAGAGCTTCCGCCTTTGTTGGGCTAATTAATTTCAGGTCATACATCTGTTCGGTTTTAAGGCGCATGCTCTTAAGCAGTTTTTCTGCTTCTTCTGCATCAGTCCAAGCGCGATTACCTTTCTTGCCTTGAACCATTTTGAAGCCGGGTATTGCTTCACCTGCATGCATCTTTTGGTGAACCGCTGAATCGACCGCTTTAATCCATCCTTCGAGAAGGGGGATAACTGCATACATTCGGCTAAGCTGAGCGTTGGTTGCACTTACAACTTGTGCAGTTGCATTGGTGATTTCTTCTTGCAAATCGAGTTGGGTTAAATCCTCAAACTCGCCTGCAATGGTTTCTACCAAGTGCTTTTGTAGCGCAGGGCAAGTTGCCTTTGCTTTACACCAGTGGCACTGTTTCTCACCAGGATTAAATGAACCGTCTAGGTCGGCAATCGCGCCCATATCGCCTTCATCTAATCCCGCTTCTAAAGAGCGGATATGAGAAGCAGATGCTTTGGCTTTATCAGCAAAGTCGTAAAGTTCTTCTACTGTTAATACAGATTCAGATTGATAGCCTAAGCGTGGTTGATGGATGACCATTCGGACTTGTTTAAAGTCGCCGAACATTCCAAATGTCGCTAAAGCACCTAATCCGTAAAGTGATGTTTGCTCGTTTTCTTCGGCATCCACTTTTACGCCCTTACCGTATTTCAAGTCATGGACCTGAATTTCTGTTTCAGTAAGAATTACAACATCACTTGTACCGAAGGAGCCCTCAACACCTATGAACTCGGAAAAATCAACACGCTGTTCTACAAGTAACTCGTTGCCTTCGGCTTGAGCACGTACGGCATCTAAATAGACTTGGACGTTCTCAACCATTTCAGCGTCTACTGTGAAGAAACTAGAAACGGGGCTTTCAGTAACTGCATCAATCCAAAGGGCATTACCTTTGATAATGGCAATTGTGTGGCCTTCAAAATCTGCTGCATTCTTTTCTTGCTCTAAACATTCAGACGCAAGGAAGTGTGCAGCGGTGCCTAGATCGGCGTGTTCTGAACTGCTGTCAGGTAGGTCTTTTTCGAGAATTACGCTACCTGCACAACGCATCCAGCGGTGAGCCGAAGAAGGACTTAATTTTGCATGTGCTGTCATGACTTAATCCTTATTGGGCTGCCGTAAAGCCTGCTGCAACTGCCAAGGCAATAATGATGAACAGGGCAATGGTAAAACCAATTAACTCACCAACTGTAAACACGGCTTTGATTCGCTTATTTAAAAAATGGGTTTGAGTATTCATATGCATTTCCTTATGCAAGTGCTGATTCACAAGCTGCGATTACTTCTGCGTATTTATCCGCGGGAATGGTTGCAACGGTTAAAGCGCCTACAGCACTTAAAATGGCTAAAAGTGCAGCACGGTCTTTTTTAGCTACTGCTAAACAAGCGTCTTTCACTTCTTTTTCAGTGATTTCTGATTTAGTTGTTTCTTCAACAACTTCATCTTTTGGATCTTCAACAGGTGCAGTTTCAGATTTGGTTTCTTGTACTTCTTCAACCTTTTCTGCTTTGGTTTCTTTAACCGTTTGAGTTTTTGCAGGGTTAGAGGTTTTAACTTCTGCGTTTTTAATTTCTGGCTTTGCTTCTGCCGTTTTGGTATCACCAAATACATAAACTTCGATATTTGAAGCTTGTGCAACGATATCTTTTGAGTTTGTTAAACCCGCTTTGATAAGGTCTTGGCAGATTAGGCTGCGCCATGTATGGATATCTGTTGTCATGGTTTTTATCTCACTTGTTGCGTTTGTCTCAACATGATTGATAAGTTACTCACAACATTAAGTTGCGTCAAGTGCAACTTTTTAAAAATATGCATAAAAAAACCTGCTTTTAAAGCAGGTCTTTGAAAATTAATGAATTAAATTTTTAACTAAATCTCGTACGGCGTTTTGCACGGTAAACATAGCGCACTGAATCGATAACTTGACCCACGAAAATACAATCTTCATCAAGCGGAATGATGTTCGGGATAAAGTTTGGGTTGATGGCTTGAAGGTACCTAGAACCGTCAGATTCAATGATCAATTTCTTAAAAGTTGCATCGGAATGTTTACGAACAACGATTACATCCCCTGATTGCATATCAGCATAATAAACGGATGGGTCTACTAAAATGTAATCGCCTTCTAAAAACTCAGGTTCATTACTAACACCCTTAACTTTTAGATAAAAACAGTCTTCACATCCTTCGTCTGGTGCAGGTAGCCATTCTGTAACTTCTGATAAATCAACTTCTTCTGCATTTGTCCAAACGCCTGCTTGCACCCAAGAAAGTACAGGGAGCTTATTGTTTTTGCGAAGGCCTGTAACATTAGGCTGTTCAATACCTTCCGCCATTTCAAAAAGCGCTGACACTGTCACATTGAAAGCTGAAGCAATTTTTTCGAGCTTATCTATATCGGGAAATTGTTTACCAGATTCATAGCGGGAAACGTTGCCCTTATCGACCCCTAACTTATCTGCAAGGTCTTGTTGGCTCATCTTTTTAGCTGCTCTCAACTGCTTAATTGCATTACCTAGTCCGGCCTTCATGTGTTTTTCCAAATGTGCGCTATTTAGCATTGTTGAGAAATTTTATTATTAAGTTTGCGTTTGACGCAATAAATTTCAACGCAACAAGGCTTGATAATTTGTTGCGTTTAATGCAACATGAGTCTAATTGTAGGATGAAAGGTAATTAAAAATGTCTACACCGCTTCGTCAAATCAGACTGAAAAATAATTATTCCCTTGCGGAAGTAGCGGCGGCTGTTGGTTCTGACGCGGGGAATTTATCTCGTATTGAAAAAGGCAATCAAAAGCCGTCCTTACAACTGGCAGCAGACCTTTCAAAGTTTTTTAACGAAGAAATCTCTGAGTTAGAGCTTCTTTACCCTGAACGCTATGTAACAGAAGGGTATTTCGAAGACCTCACACAAGAGGAGAATGCCGAATGACTGAAGGTCAAAAATTTGATAACGCGAAGCCACGTTTCTCGTTAATTCCAAAAGGTTCGCTTGCGCCCGTAATCAATGTACTTGAATTCGGTGCGCGTAAATATTCAGAAGACAATTGGCGCAAGGTTGCCAATGCAGAAACACGATATTTCGATGCAGCTCACCGACACCTAAACGCATGGTGGGATGGACAAACAGCAGACCCTGAAACGGGTGAATCACATTTAGCACATGCAGTTAGCTGTTTGCTTTTCATTTTGGCATTGGAACAAGAAAAGAGCTTGTCACGCCCGATCTGCAGTACTTGCGGATTTGCTCCATGTGAATGTAAGCAAACTCTTGCAAACACGGATACCTACCGACCGTTACGAAACTCTTATTCAGTTGAATGGGGGCGTTGATATGGATGCTAAACAATTTATTCGTGAGTATGGTCTTGTGAAGGCTAATAAAGTTGTTGATGGCGCGCCTAGTAATGCTGAGAGTTTTCAAGATGGTTACTACTTCAGAACTAAGCCGCAATTTGAATTTCACAACGGTTTTCACCCTGTTTGGAACATAACGGATAACGATGGTGCGTATTTCAAAAAACGGGGGTTCGATCCGGTAGGGATTAATGATCTGAAAATGGCGCTTGAAAGTATTCGCATCGTTGATCAATTCGGTGGAATAGAAAAAGCTAAGTTCAAATCACGAACCAAAGACGGGATGGGTTATTTAAAAGAGTGCATCGCGGATGTTGAAGCAATTTATGCTAATCCACAGTTTACCTACACGGTTTTAACTGGCGCCCAAGTCGGTTCAGTGCTTCAGCTCACGCCACAAATTGATGACATGGGCGACGATAGTAACTTAGATCATCACGCTTCACCTTTCTGTGAGGTGCGTGACGTATGAGTTATTTCAAGGAGCATGGAAAAACCTTACTTGCGCATCACTACATGATTGTGCCGATCAAGCAAGGTTTAAAACGTCCTGTAATGGATGGATGGCAAAACGTTCGGCTTACTGCAAGTGACATACCGCGCTTTGCTAATCAAGGCGTGGGCATTTTAACGGGTCAAGGGCCTTTCCCGATTTGTGCTGTTGATATTGACGTAACAGACGCGGATTTATCACACCGTTTTGCAGAATGGTGCCGTGATAATTTAGGTGTGAGCTGTGAGCGTGTCGGGAATGCACCAAAAATATTACTGGTGTATAGAGCTGAAGATTCTGATTGGGGTAAATCAACTTCGGCGTGGTTTGCCGATCCTGCCGAAGCAGATAAACCTTTTAAAGAAATACACAAGCATCGTATCGAAGTGCTTGGGCGCGGTCAACAATTCGTCGCTTACCACGTTCACCCTGATACAGGTAAACCGTATGAATGGGTTGATTTCTTCGGTGGGCTAACTGAATTTGCTGCTAATGCTTTGCCGACCATTACCAAAGAACAGGTCGAAGAAGCAATTCAAGCCTTTGAACGTATGGCCGAAGAACACGGCTTTGTTCGGGTTAAAAACAGTAAATCACGTATTGGCGCTTTGACATCTAGCGAACTGGCAGATGAAGAAGATTTATTAATGACGACTACGGCAACAATCGGTTGGTCGTTAGATGATGCAAAAAAATATTTAGAACATATAGACAATGAAGATTATGACACTTGGTTGCGTGTGGGGATGTCTTTACATCATGAGTTTGACGGCAGTGACGTTGCTCTCGAACTATGGAATGAATGGAGTTCTACCGCATCGAATTACGTTAGCTTTGAAGAACTCGAATACCGTTGGAATACGTTTAGCGGTACAGGCTCAACCATCGTCACAGCGCACTGGTTACTTAAAACAGGTCGTGAATCTAAACAAGCAAAACTTAGATTAGAGAAACGGCAGATTCTTGCTGACATTAAAAATCAGATTGCTGATTGCCGTGACCAACAAGAGTTGTTGCAAGTAGTAGCCAAAGAAGCAGGCAAGATTGCGGGTAGCGATTTGGCATTGCGTACTGAGCTATCAGGCTTGTTACGTCAACGTTTCAAGCAATTAACCAAAATCAGTATTTCAGCGCGTGAAGTAAATATCGCTATGGGCGGTCGCAAAGTGCAAATTGCACTAGACGATGCCCAAAAGCGCCCGATGACTGAATTCGGTAATGCTTCAAGAATGCTAGACGCTTACGGCAACGAAATCATGTTCGTGGCTGAAACAAATACCTGGTACCGATGGAACGGAGTTTATTGGGAATCGTGCGTGAACATGGTCATCGAGCAGTATGCAAAGCAAACTGTTTTGGCTATGGGGGATGAAGCTAAAAAGATTGATGACGATGCGCAACGTGCCGAGTTTTATCAATTCTGTGCAATGTCTCAGAAGGCGTTCATGGTTAAAAACATGGTGACGCTTGCACAATCTGACCCGCGTGTATTGGTGCCAATCAAAGAACTAGACAGTGATATTTACCTTTTGGGCTGTGCAAACGGCGCGGTGAATTTGCGTACAGGTGACTTGGTTAAACCTAATCAAGAATTGCTAATCACATATAGCACTGGTGTGGATTACAACCCTAAAGCCAAATGTCCTCTATTTGAAAAGACGGTTCTTGATGCCTTCTTCGGTGATGAAGAAATGGCTAATTTTTTCCGTCGTTTAATGGGTTACGCGATTTTAGGTAATCCTGTCGAAAACTTAATGATCATTCCGTTTGGGGATGGTGCCAACGGTAAATCAACTGTATTCACAACAATATCCAAGGCTCTCGGCGATTATTCAACTACTACTCCGGCAGAGACTTTCTTAGGTGATGCCAAAGCATCGGCGGGCGGTGCGCGTGAGGATATTTTACGTTTACGTGGTTCCCGCTTTGTCTATGTCGGTGAACCGGATGAAAACAAAGAACTGAAAGAAAATCTCGTTAAAACCATAACGGGTGGCGAGAAGCTTAGCGCACGCGGTCTTTATTCGAGACACACAGTCGAGTTTTCGCCAACTTGGACGGTTGTGATGCCTACGAACCACAAGCCAATCATTAAAGGAAGCGACCATGGTATATGGCGGCGTTTAATGATGGTTCCTTTTGAACGTAACTACGATAAAGACAAGACGCTTGTTAAAGACCCTTTTCTAGCAACGAAGTTGCTCAATGAATTACCGGGTGTTTTAGCTTGGCTTGTGCGTGGGGCAATTGAATATCAGCAAGAAGGTTTAAACCCGCCTGAAAAGACAAAAAAAGCACGTGACGAATACCGCGATGAAATGGACCTGTTGAAAGACTGGATTAGCGAATGTTGTGAAGTTGGAGACCCTGAAACGGTTTCTGAGTTGTCCTCAAAGCTTTGGGAAAGTTGGCAAGAATACGCTTCTAAAAAAGGCGAATTGCGGTACATACCGACTTCAAGAAGTTTAGGACGGCGTTTGAGTTCAAAGTTCAAAACAGCAAAAGGCGCAAATGGTGCGAGAAAAATGCTCGGTATTCGTGTGCGAGTTTCTGCAGATTCAGATTTGTTTGAAGACGAAAGCAGTAAGCAGTAGGGGTGGAACACGTAGTTTTTTGCGTATACGCAAATTTCTGCGTGTTTGTAGGTGAAAAGAGTTTCGGTTTTAGTGGCGTTAAGGCGTTTAAGTGGCATTTTTCTATAAGTTTCTATTTATATATATAGGACTTTCCCTGAAAAACATAAATAAACGCCTTAACGCCACTCCAAAGACAAAAACGAAAAAATTAACGACTGGGAGGAGCGCGCCCATGCCTGTTTTGGCTTTTCTCCCTGAATTTGTAGTGAAAGACAAAGTAAAGCGTAGCTCTGAGCCAAAAGTGACAGAGGAAGACGTGAAAAACATTCGAGCACTACATAAATCGGGCATGTCTTACAGACAACTTGGTCATAAATACGAAATTTCCCACGAGATGTGCAGACGTATTTGCGTGGGGTACTGCTATAAGGAGGTTTTCTAATGGCTTTACGTGGAAAACAGCAAAGATTTGTTGATGAATATCTGATTGATCGTAATGCAACGCAAGCTGCAATTCGCGCAGGATATTCTGCAAAAACTGCATATTCAATCGGCGAACAGAACTTGAAAAAACTTGAAGTTAAAAAAGCCATTGAAGAAGGCGAAAAAGAACTTGCAGAACGCAACAAGATCACTCAAGACAAGGTATTAAATCGCTTATGGGAAATGGCAACCGCTGATCCTAACGAATTAATGCGATATATGCGTGTTAACTGCCGATTCTGTTGGGGTATTGACCACAATTACCAATGGACAGTAGGCGAATTTAAAAGAGCAATTCAACACGCGCACGACACGAATGCACCTGAACCAAAATGTGAAGGCGGTTTAGATTTTGATCGTCTCAAAGCGCCTAATCCAGATTGCCCAGAATGCCGCGGCGAAGGCGTTGGATATACGTATATCGCAGATACGACACGTGTAAGTGACCAAGCCAAATTGCTTTATGCAGGTATTAAAGAATCTCAGCACGGCATAGAAATCAAAATGAATGACCAAGTCGCTGCTTTGATTAAAGCAGGTCAGCACATTGGCATGTTCAAAGATCGTGTAGA
This sequence comes from Acinetobacter sp. 12966, assembly GCF_031196995.1. Classification (NCBI taxonomy): domain Bacteria; kingdom Pseudomonadati; phylum Pseudomonadota; class Gammaproteobacteria; order Moraxellales; family Moraxellaceae; genus Acinetobacter; species Acinetobacter sp. 12966. The sequence continues at coordinate 153,687 of NZ_JAVIMC010000006.1, read as the reverse complement.
ACTTGGCAACGACCCAGAAAACCCGCTAACCGATCCAAAAGCAGCAAGCACACAGTTAAGCCTTCTTGCCAAGTTGAAAAAGGCTAAGGCTAAAAAGGAGAAAGGCGATGGAAATTAACGGCAAAACAGTTCCATTTACCGCGACCCACTACCATTGGCATTCACGCGAGTTTTTAAGGATAGGTAAACATGGTTACGCTCAATGCCTTATCAATGGCAAGCACTGGGTTGATTGCGGCAATTTGACAAATGCCCAATTGGTTGCGGGCGAACACAGAACAATTATGAAGTTGTTCAAAACAGGCTTGTCACGTGACATATGCAATATGCGCCTTTTCTTCATTGGTTCAACATATCGGATTGGGTGATTGCATGACCAACGATGACGAACTACTCGCATTAATTGCGGATATGAGCGAATCGGAAATTGAGCAATTTATTAATTCGCTTGATGAAGATGAACGTGCAGTTATCAGCAGGATTCTTGCAAATGCGCCTGTATGGTTCCCGCTTGAAGGTCCACAAATGGCAGCTTACACATCAGATGCTGACATTATCGGCTACGGCGGTGCAGCGGGTGGGGGCAAGACCGATTTGATTGCAGGCTTGTCACTCAATGTCCATAAACGCGTGCTGATTGTACGGCGCGAGAAGGCACAGACAGACGGCATTGTGCAACGTATCGAAGAGATCGTAGGGCACAAGAACGGGTACAACACGCAAAAGTCAGCATGGCGCTTTGACAATGGCCGTCTCTTAGAGTTCGGCGGCCTTGACAACATGGGCGATGAGAAACGTTGGCAAGGGCGTGCGCATGACTTGAAGGCATTGGATGAAGCTACAGAAATCCGTGAGTCACAAGCAATGTTCGTAATGGGTTGGAATCGTACTAGCGACCCAACGATAAAACCAAAGTGCCTTTTGACATTTAACCCGCCTACTACAGCCGAAGGCCGTTGGGTTTTAGATTTCTTTGCACCTTGGATTAAGAAAGGGTACCCGAACCCTGCACAACCCGGTGAACTTCGTTGGTTTGCCCGTATCGGAGGCAAAGATCAAGAGGTTGAGAGCAATAAGCCGTTTGTACTTATTGACGACCAAATTGTTTATGACTTTGACACTAACGACTACAAGCCCGAACTCATCATTAAACCTAAATCACGCACGTTCATTCCGGCACGTGTGACTGATAACAAGTACTACATGGAAACAGGCTACATGAGTACCTTGCAAGCGCTGCCTGAACCTTTGAGGTCACAAATGTTATACGGCGATTTCGGTGCGGGTATTGAAGACGACCCTTGGCAAGTTATTCCTACAGAATGGGTTGAAGCGGCTCAAGCACGTTGGAAACCACTTGAAGACATGCGCATTTTGCATCGTGGAGATTTCAAGATGGATTCTTATGGATTGGACGTTGCACGTGGCGGTGGCGATAACACGATCGGATTTCCGCGTTACGGTTATTGGTACGACAACCCGAATGTACTTGAAGGTAAGGATTCACCAGACGGACCAACAAGCGCATCGTTTGCTGTTTCGCATATAAGAGACCATGCACCTATTCATGTCGATGTCATTGGCGTTGGTGCAAGTACATACGATTTCTTAAAGCAATCAGGCATTCACGTTGTACCTGTAGACGTACGCAATGCTGCAACTTCTTTCGACCGTTCAGGGCAACTTAGTTTTTACAACTTGCGTTCTCAACTCTGGTGGCAATTCCGAGAAGCATTGGACCCCGCATACGGCAGCACAGTTGCTTTGCCACCTGAACCAAAGCTTTTAGCAGACTTAACTGCACCACGTTGGGCGTTGCAAGGTACCAAAATCAAAGTGGAATCTCGAGAGGAAATTATTAAGCGTATTGGCCGCAGTCCCGATTACGGTTCAGCAATTATCAATGCGCAAATTGATACGCCTAAACGCCACATTATGCAGGCGATCAATGCATCAGCTGCTAGACGCGATTACGACCCTTACGCGTAGTGTCAACAGGAAACAGGGCCTTTTCAATGTGCCAATCGCATAATGTCGAAAAAGGCAAAACTAATCGGAGCCCTTCAATGTGCGTGAAAAATATTCTTGACGGCGTAACCAATATTCTTGGGATGGATGCACCAAAGGCGCAAGTCATTGCACCGCCAAAGCAACCAACGCGCCAAGATTCTAAATCTCCTGATTCATCAGCGACTATTGATCGTGTGCAACAAGCACAAAATTCAATGTCTGGTGGTATCGCCAATACGCTTTATACCGATGCTCAAGGGGTGAGTGACGAAGATTTGCGCTTAGGCAAGAAAACTTTATTAGGCGGTTAAGATGACTGAAGACGATATCAGAGCGCTGAAAAAACGGTTTGATGCTGTTTGGCAATTACGTGTAAATGATATGGACGATTATTGTGCCGAATTAGCATTACACGTTTTGCCTGCTGCCATCAAAACGATTAAAGACCAAGAAAAGCATGACCGATCTGCATGGTCCAAAATTGTTGATAACACTGGCAAAGACTCGTTGAAAACCCTTGCAGCGGGTATGGTATCGGGCACTTGTTCGCCAAGTCGTAAATGGTTCACCTTGCAAGCTGCAGATGAATCATTGCAAAAGGATATTGAAGTTCGTCAATGGCTTAAAGCTGTTGAGGATGCTTGTTATGTTGCTTTTTCAAAAAGCAATGTTTATCGAACTGTGCATCATATTTACATGCAAGAAGGCGCTTTCGGCATCGGTGCGGCACTAGCTCCTGAACATGGGCGCAATTCTAAAGCACAACTCATGGATTTAATACCTCTTACGTTCGGTGAGTTTGCTATCACAACAGACGAGTTTAATAAACCAAACGGCGTTTATCGCAAATTCAAATTAACCTCTATCAACATGGTTAAATATTTTGGATTGGATAATGTTTCGGATGCTATTAAGAGTGCGTTTGAAAATAAAAACTACGAACAAGAGTTTGAAGTTTGCCATGCAATTTATGAACGAGTAGATGCAAAAGGGTATGGACCTAAAAACATGCCTTTCGCTTCAATTTACTATGAACCAAGTTCATCAATTAAATTGCTACGCGAAAGTGGCTTAATGAGTTTTCAGGTTATTTGCGGACGTTGGACTGTTTCAAGTAGTGATGTTTATGGTGAAGGACCTGCAAGTGATTGTATCGGTGACTTACGCGCATTACAGAAAGGACATCAGCAAATTGCAGTGGGGGTTGATTATCAAGTTCGACCGCCTTTGCTTTTACCTGATTACCTAAAAGGACATGAGCGCGAGACATTACCAAATGGTATCGCGTTCTACCAAGCGTCACCAACAAGTCAAGTTGCACAAGTTCAAGCGATGTTGAATGTGCAGTTTGATTTGAACGGTGTTATGGCACAGATTGCACAATGTCAAGAGCGTGTTAAACGCGCATTTCATACAGATTTGTTCATGATGCTTGATGCTTTTGATAAGGGCAAAATGACTGCTACAGAAGTATATGAGCGCAAATCTGAAAAGATGCTCATGCTTGGTCCAGTAGTTGAACGTCAGATTGATGAACTATTACGTCCGCTTGTTGAAATCTGTGTTGAGCGTGTATTGGCAAACAGTGAATACCTACGCCAAATTGCACCAGAAGCGATTCAAAACGCTGATGTCGAAATCAATTTCGTATCCATACTTGCACTTGCACAGAAATCTTCTGGCTCGGCAATTCTGGAACGTGCCCTTGCCATGATTGGGCAAGTAGCCCAAGTCGACCCGCAAGTACTTGATAAAGTTGATACAGATAAATTTATGGATGAATACGCGGAGATTAACGGCGTATCGCCTGATATTTTCCGTCCTCAACGTATTGTTGACCAAATCCGTAGTGACCGTGCAGCACAACAACAAATTGCACAGCAACAAGCCCTTGCAGCCCAACAAGCACAAACGCAAAACACTAACGCCAATACGGTTAAGACTGTAAGCGATACAGATGCAGAAACTTTGTCTGACATGTTCTTGCAAGGTGGTGGCGCATGAGCGATTTAGAAACCAAAGCGAAAGAAAATAAGAGCGAGCGTGACCAGGAACTAAATGACCTACGCTCAATCTTGGAAACCGAACACGGTAAACGTTTTCTAATGCGCTTAATCGATCGGGCAAGCATATTTCAACCTACCTATGGCGGTGGATCGCAAATCAGTGATTTTGCTTTCATGGAAGGCCGAAGAGATTTTGGCCTATTCATACTTGGTGAAATCACACAAGCCAATTCAGATGCATGGTTAGACATGCAAAAACAACGATTTTCAAAACTTAAAGAGAAGGTGAACCATGAGCGAAGTGACAACAACTACGACAGCAACTGATGCAGCAACTACCGCTACTACAACGGATACACCTGCTGCAATTACACCTGCTACTGAAACAGGAGGGGACAATCCTGCTACAACTCAGGTTGAAACCACACCTACTACAAGCACCACTACAGAAAATACTGAAACAAAGCCTGAAGTTTTATTAGGTGGTGAAGAAGCGCCTGCTGAACAACCGATTCAATACACAGATTTCACGATGCCTGAAGGGTACTCACTGAATCCAGAAGATTCAAAAACGCTTCAGGAACTTGGGCAGCAGTTCAAAATGCCGCAAGAAGCGGTGCAAAAACTTGTCGATTTAGGCGTGCAAATGCAACAACGACAAGCACAGGAACAGCAAAAAGTGATTGCTTCTTGGGTTGATGCAGCTAAAGCAGACCCTGAATACGGCGGGGAAAAATTGAAAGAAAACCTGTTGACAGCACAACGCGCCTTCAGCTTACCACGTGGCGCTGAAATCTCTAAGATTCTCTTTAAGAGCGGACTCGGTAACCATCCCGCTGTAATTGGCTTTATGACAGAAGTTGGCAAGTTGTTAGAAGGTGACAACATGACACATGGCAATGGGACAAATACTGCAAGTACCAGTCTGGGAAAACTTTGGTATGGCGATAAATAACTAACAGAGGGCTGAATATGTCTGTAATCGCACAATTACAACCAACCTTAATGGATTTAGCTGCACGCTACGGACAAACGCCCGAAAGTGCAGTGATTGAAATCCTTAGCGCAAGTAATGAATTACTTGATGATATGGTCTGGGTTGAAGCAAATGACGGGACCGGTCATAAAACAACGGTTCGCACAGGTTTGCCAAAAGGTGCTTGGCGTTTACTGAATTACGGTGTACCTGCTGAAAAAGCTGCTACCGCTGCAATTCGTGACACTTGCGGTTTGCTGGAATCATATTCTGAAGTTGATAAGCAACTATATGATATGGAACAAAACCCACAAGATTGGCGTGCAAGTGAAGATGCGGCCTTTGTAGAGGGTATGTCACAAACAATGGGTGAAACCTTAATTTATGGTAATGCCCGAGATACTCCTGCAGCATTCACGGGTTTTGCACCACGTTTCAATGATATTTCTCAAACAAATCCTGCGAATAAGCGAAACATTTTAGATGCGGGCGGTACTGGCAACAACAATACTTCAATTTGGTTTGTTGTTTGGCATAAAGATACTGTTCACGGAATTTATCCGAAAGGAACTAAAGCAGGTTTACAAATCCGAAACCTTGGTGAAGTAACAGATAAAGACCAAAACGGCTTAATGCATCAAGTTTTACGCACTCATTTTGTTTGGAATGCGGGCGTCACAGTTCGTGATTGGCGTGCTGTAGTTCGTATTGCAAACATTGATGTTGCTGCTCTTACCAAAGATGCGAGCGCAGGTGCTGACTTGTTTGACTTATTGGCCCAAGCTGCTGAATTGTTACCACGTAAAACAAGTGGTCGCGTTGCCATTTACGCCAACCGCACTATCTCATCTTTCCTACGTCGTCAAAGTGTTAACAACAAAAACGTGCGTATCACTGTAGAAGAACAGGGCGGACGTAGTGTTACTAAGTTCGACGGCATGCCTATTCGTCGCGTTGACGCGATTCTAAACACTGAATCTCGTGTGGTTTAAGGAGTAGTTTAGCTATGCTTATTGATAAATTATTAGTGATGTCGCTAGATCAGGCAATTATTGCTACAGCGACATCTACAGACACACTTGATTTGCAGAAGGCTTCGACAAGTGTAAACCGTTTACCTGTTCTAGTACGTGGTAAAAACCTAGCTCCAACTACAGCTACCATCACTGTACAGCTTCAACAATCAAACGATAACAGCAACTGGGAAACCATTGAGACATCGCGCGCCTATACAGGTGCTGAACTCAATTCAGGTGTTATTGCTGAGGTTATGCTTCCAGTTAAACCTAAGCGTTACGTTCGTTTGAACTATTCAGTTGGCAGTGGGCCTTTCACAGCAGGTTCTGTGTTCTCACACGTTTCTGATAGCCGCGATGTCAATGCAGCTTATCCAGTTTATGCGGGGGCTTAATCATGGAATATAAGCAAGTTCGAGCGAATCAAAAAGGATTCTATAACGATCGCTTAATTCAAGAAGGCGAAGTTTTTTCTGTACCTGAAGATCAAACAGCACTTTGGTTTGATGATCTTGAGCCAAAACAGCCTGAATCTAAAAATCCTTTTTCATCAATGAATAAGGAAGCACTAATTCAAGCTGCCGTTGAACAAGGCATTCAGTTAACAGGGGCTGAAACCAAAGCGCAAATTATTGAGCTTTTAACAGCTGAGTAATTAATAAGGGCCCGTATTAGTACGGGCTTTTACCACAAAGCAAACGTAGCTAAAGGTTCATAAAAATGTCTGAAGAACAAATCGAAAAACAGATTCAAGCAAAAGGATTAAATGCCCCGCGCATAACACCTGATCAGCTTGATTCAAAAATCAAGAATGTTTACTACCATTCACCACTAGCAAATGTTGATCCTAAACAAGCTATGGATGAAAAGACCTATCAAGCATTGCGCTGTTTAACCTTTTGCACAATCGTTTTAGAGAACGGCTTTACTGTTACTGGTGAAAGCGCATGTGTAGCCCCTGAAAACTTTGATCCGTTCATCGGCCAAGAAGTAGCGTATAAAAACGCCCGTGAAAAAATTTGGCAGTTAGAAGGATACTTGTTGAAGGAAAAACTTTATCAAGCTGATTTAGATAAACAGTTCTAAACAGGGTAAAGCCTATGAGATCAATTGTTGATCTTTGCAATTTAGCCCTGTCGCATCTCGCGCAGGGCTATGTTGTAAATGAACTAACCGAACCGACAAAGCATGCAAGATTGTGTAATACCTTTTACCCAATTTGTCGTAGAGAGCTGTTAGACAACGAACATCAATGGACTTTTGCTGTTAAGCGCGTTCGCTTGAATGTCGATGCAGGGAATGAGTTTGGCACGGCGTATGTTCTACCGAGCGACAAGGTCCGTATATTTCAGCTTGAATCAGGCAGCCGATTCTATGTAGAAGGCAATCTTCTATTCACAGAAGATACCGCACCAATCTTACGCTATGTTCACGATGTGAAAGACTTGGCATTAATGCCCGATTCTTTCAAGACCGCTCTATCTTATTTGTTGGCCGCACGAATAGCAGGCCCTTTGACACAGAATGAGCAAAAACAAATCTCCATGATGCAGCTTTATGAAATTGAAAAGAACAAAGCAATTTTCATTGACCTGCAACAACATCGGATTGAAGCACGGCCTGAGCATACAGGCTCAATGTTTGAGGCACGATAAATGCAATATTCGTTTAATGGTGGCGTAATTTCGCCTGACATGTTTGGTCGCATTGATCAGGCGAAATATCAGACTGGTGTAGCTAAATGCAAAAACCTTTATGTCGAACTGTTTGGCGGGGTTGTCTATCGTGCAGGCTTCCGCTACGTACACCATTACCCGAAAACAATGGGCAAAATGCGTTTAATCCGTTTTGTTTTTAGTGAAGAGCAAGCCGTTGTTTTGGCTATTCGTGCAGGCGCTATAAATTTCTTTGCTGACGGCGGTATGCTGCTGAATGAAAACAATGAACCTTTAGAAGTTGCAGTACCGTATGCCGAAGAGCATTTAATGCAACTCCGCTATGCTCAATCTGCGGACGTTGTGACAATAACCCATCCTAACTATCCACCTAGAAAAATTATTCGTAAGAGCGCAACGGAATGGATAACAGAACTGGTTACAGTGGGATATGGCATTAGTACACCGCAAAATGTTGCCGCAACTGCCCATATTGAAGATAAGTATAAACCCGGTGGAAGTATGCACGACTCATACATTGAGCGTGATTATTCTTACCAAGTCACCGCAGTAGATGAACAAAATGAATCTGCTGCATCTTTAAAGGTTGTTGTACAAAACGACTTAACACTAGCGGGGAATTACAACACGATTACATGGGATGCGGTAACAGGTGCGAACCGTTATAACATTTTTAAACTACGATCTGGTTTAGCAAGCTTTATTGGTGAAACAACTGAAACAAGCTTCACAGACGATAATATTGAGACAAACGGTTCAATCACACCGCCATTAATTCGTAATCCTTTTGAATTTTACCCGACCGCAGTTGCATATCACGGGCAGCGAAAAGTGTATGGCGGCGGTTATAAATCGCCCCAATGGATTCGCATGTCGCGTACGGCAACGGATGACAATTTCGGGTACCACATTCCTACTCAAGATACAGATTCAATTCAAATACGGTTTGCTGCCCGCGACGGTAACGGTGTTAAACACCTAGTTACAATGAGTGATTTACTTATTTTGACAAGTGGGGCACTTTGGAAAATGTCAGCGGATGGAGCCGTAACAGCTGCTAGTGTGAATATGAACAAGCAGTACAGTACAGGTGCAAATGATGTGACACCTGTTGAAGTTGACGGCGCTACAATTTTTTCCTCCGATCAAACAGGGCACGTACACGAAATATCATTGGCAAGCGGATACAACGCATCTTTTTATCAAACAATCGACTTATCAATAATGTGCCCACAACTTTTTGATGGGCAAAAAATTATTGATTGTGCATTATTGCGTAACCCTTTGAATATTATATATTTTGTACGTGGCGATGGTGTTTTGCTTTCATTAACATATGAGCCAAAACAACAGGTTTGGGCTTGGGCAGAGCATCACACCAACGGTAAATTTTTATCTATTGCAGAAATACCGGAAGAAGATCAATCTGTTTTATATGCGTTTATTGAGCGTGACGGTTTTTATACCATTGAACGTATGCTTACAAGGCAGCCGTTAGATATGCAGGATAAGTGCTATTTAGATAGCAGCATTCAGTACAAGGGCAATCCTACATCAACTTTAACCGGCTTAGATTGGCTTGAAGGTCAAACAGTATCTGTGTTTGCAGATGGTGGCGTTAAACCCAATGTCAAAGTAGAAAACGGCGCAATTAAACTGCCACGTGAGTTATCTAATATTTGGGTTGGTCTGAATTACGAAGCTGAACTACAAACATTGCCGATTTTTCAAGAACAAAAAAATCCTGTTAAACCTAAAGTCGTGAATAAGGTTCACCTAAGAGTAAGAGAGTCTCAAAACATTTTGGCTGGTGCTAATCAGGATATTGAGGATCGCACACTAATTGATGAGTTTAAACCGCGTAGCAATGAACGCTATGGTAGCCCCCTTAAATTGTATTCGGGTTTGGTAGAAGTACCAGTTGACAGCACTTACGAAAGAGACATTCAAATTACTGTAAAACATGATAAACCTTTACCAATGAAGATATTGGCCCTTGAGGTAGAAATGACATGAGACGAAATAATATTGAAATTCGTAAGCCGACTGAGCGCGATATTCGTATTCTTGTTGAAAACCTGCGTGATGCCGATAAAGACGAAATGAAAGCGTACTTCAATGACAATTTTCATTGGATGATCAAAATGTCTATCAAGCATTCAAGTGATGCTTGGACAGTAGTAGTAAATGGTAAATTGCTTTTTATTTGTGGCGTTGGGATGTCAAGTTTAATTGGCAACGTTGGTTGCCCGTGGTTACTTGGCACGAATTTCATAAAACAATATCCGTTTGAATTTTACAAACAATGCCAAAGTATTTTAAAGGAAATGCGGTCGGAGTATGCCGTTCTTGTAAATCATGTGTATGAAAAAAACGAGAATGCTATACGTTTCTTAAAAAGACTAGGCTTTGATTTAAAAAAAGCAGAACCATACGGCGCGAACAATAAAATGTTCCATCCGTTCGTGATGGGGGCGTTATGACAAATCCATATGCATATGCAGCGGTTAAAGGGGTAGAAGCGCTTTCCAGTTACGCAAAAATGAAGGCGCAAAAACAGGCGTTTAAGCAACAAGAAAAGCTCGCCCTTTACAATGCAACCCTTTCAGATAATCAGGCTCGGCAAGCTATTGAAGATGGTACCAATGCCGTAACTGATTATCAGCGTAACGTTTCGGCCTTTAAATCGAGCCAAATTAACGCCCTTGCGGAGAATGGCATTGATGTAACACAAGGTTCAGCCATTGATTTACTTGCTTCAACAGAGATGCTTGCTCAAGGCGATATTGATTCAATTAAATACAATGCTGCGCTTCAGTCTTGGGGGCACAAGGTTCAAGCCACAAATTACCGCAATCAAGCCGAAAATTATCGTGTTGCTGCGAAGTCCATTAGACCTGTATTAAGCACGATACTAAACCTTAGTGGGGAAGCTGCTGCCGCATTTGGTTCAAGTATGGGTAAAGGCGGTTTAGGGGGCGGGATTGAAAGCGGTTCTGCATCTAGTGGCGGTTCTGACTTTGCTTCAAGCCTTTATGGTATAGGTGGCAGTAATTCGCAAGGCGCGTCATGGCAAAATTATAATTGGAATTGGTTTGGAGCTAGTTAATGCGTATTCCACAATTTAATCGACAAGTTTCTGACAATAGCGTTCCAAATGTACAAGTCAACGGGGGCATGTCAGCAGGCGAAGCGGCAAGCCTAGTTGGTAATAAAACTGATAGCTTAATCGGCGCACTTAATTCAGGTTTGAATGCGTACCAAGCATACCAAGATGAAGCGGACCGCGTACGTGTTATTGATGCCCAAAATAAACTCGCTGAATTAAAACTTCATTTGCAAAATAATGATGTCGATGGGTACGGCAACAAAAAAGGGGTAGATGTAGTAAGTTTTGATGATGGCAACGGTGGAGGGTTTGTAGATTACTATACAAAAGCCTATCAAGACGGTATTGGGCAAATTGCAAATACTTTAGGTAATAGCCGTCAACGTGCCTTGTTTAGAGAAATGTCAGAACGTGACGCGGTGCAGTTCAAAGGCTCATTACAAAATTACTTTGTACGTGAAAATGACGTTTATCAACAAAGCGTTTATTCATCATCAGCAGATCGTTTTATTCGAGAAATAAACGAGAACCCTGGTGACTTCACTAAGATTGATGAAAGCCGTGCTAATCTTAAAGCTTCATTAGGTAAATTAATGAATCTTGAAGGAAAGGCAGCGACTGAAGCAGAAAACATTTATCTTAAAAATGTCTCGGTGGCCCACATCACAAACATTAGCGCCTTTGTCGAAAATGGTGATTTAAAAGCAGCACTTGCCTATAAAAATAAATATAAAGACGAGATTTCATTAGCAGATAGCTTTAAGGTAGATCAGCGTATTCATCAAAAACTTGAAGATCAGCAAGTCGAATCTTTAGTTAATATGGCCACAACCGGAACACAAGAGGGCAGCAACCCTGCTTTAAACGTTCCCCCGCAAGCATCAGCAAAAATTGCTCAGGAGCTTAAAAGTCTTACACCTGATCAGATGAAAAACATCAAATACAATGATCAGCGTTTAGATGTTTACACCGTACATGCAGCAAAAGAAAAAGACATGGATTGGGCCGCACCACTTTTACTTGCTATTCGTTTATCTGGTGAAAAATCAAATAACGATGCCGTATCACCAAAAGGTGCAAAGTCGGTTATGCAATTTATGCCCGAAACATGGAAAGAGTACAGTAATAATGGCAAGCGGGATATTAATAACCCCGCAGATACTATTGATGCTTCATTAGAGTTTATTGACTGGATTAGCAAAAAATATAAAACCAAAGACCCAATGGTTATTGCGGCTTATTATAACGGCGGGGGCAATGCCGCTACTGCTGTTTTAAAAGGGGGACAACCCCCTGCGACTGAAACACGTAAATACATTCAGCGCATTGATAAATGGTTAACTGAAGATTTTGGTAAGTATGCAAATAAGCCTGCAAAAACACGGGAACAAGCTTATGAAGATATTTGGAATAGCAACGTTCCGGTAGATGTTAAGCAAAAGGCCTTGATTGCTACAGATCGGTACTATAGCGGACAAGATAAAGCCAAAGAAGAACGTCAAAACAAAGAATACGACACATTATACAAAAACATCGTGTCTGGAAAATATACGTTTGAACAGATACCCGCAGGGAGCATCACATCATTAGAGCCTAACCAGATCGATAGTTTGCGTTCGGTGAGTAAGTCGATTTACTCGAAAGATGTTAAAACGGATCCTGTTGTTTTAAGCATGATTACGCTTAATCAAGAAGAACTTTTAAAAGGTAAACCAAAATCAGTTTTACATCAGTATGCTGACAAATTGTCGCCTTCAGATTACCAAGAAGTTACTAAAATGTACGCTGAACAAAACGGCCTTAAGGATGGTAAAAAAGAAAAACCAAAGACTTTCTTGATCGATGACAACACTGTATCGAGTGCATTAAAACCTTATCTCGGCACTATTGGTATTACTGATACAAAAGATAAAAAGCAGCTTTTACACTATAACGCAGTTAAAACGGATTTAATGCAAACTCTAAGAGAGGCCGAAGCTAAAAACGGGGGATATCTAAGTTGGGAACAGGTAAACCGTGTTGTTTTGAAAAATATTAATAACCAAGTGCGTGTCACTACTTCACGGCCTTTCTTTGAAGATAAAGTTGAAATGAACCGTGTTTATGCACAAGTAAAAAGTAAAGCTGATATAACTGATTCAATGAAGACAAAAATTGATAATATATTTAAAAAGCAGGGTAGAAATCCTAATAACGTTACGGATTCAGAATATATCAATGCTTACTATTCAATAATGCGAAGGGGTTTTTAATGAGAAAAATTAGTTTAGGGCTTTTATTTTTAATTTCTAGCGCATGTGCTGTTTCTGCCGAAGAGCCTTTGCAGCCGTATCCAGTTACTTTAAAAAAACTACCTCAACAGGAATTTGGTCAATTAGTTTATAAACTGTTGCCGAATAAAAATGAGAAAAAGCTCTATTGGGATTTTCGGTCAAACGATAAATCAATAGTTTGGCTTGACAGCTTTTATGTTGAGAAAAAATTAGAAGATGGAACATTCCATTCAAGTAGAAAGGGTGTTGCGCGTGTAAATGTTCTGGGCACAAAAAGTACTATTGTAGATCACCGTACTTACGAACTTCCTTGGTCGGTAATGATGGAGGGAACTGTAGGTAAATTTGGACCAAATACAATTTCTCTATATCCCGCCACAGTTGCGCGTGAATATGAAAATATTTGTTTTGGTGAAAATTTTGATAATTGTGAATTCTCACCTTTTAAGTCTTTAACCAAAGCAAATATTAAATTTAAAAAAGTATGTGAAAAGAATTTCGGGGCTTTGAATTTTGAAGAAGCATATCTTTTAACTTCGCCAAGTAAAAAAGCAGTTTATGGAATTTGGCAATCAAGTAGTGGTTCTGGCGGTACAAGTAATTTATTTAGAATTGACTATTCAGAAAACCAAAAACAGGTCTGCGATACTTTGATGAGCGGGCTTTAAATTTTAATTGCCATAAAAGGATGTGTAAATAAATGAGCACTACAGAAAAAAGAAAATTAATAAATAGCTTATTTTCATTTTCTTGCAGCGCATTTGTTATAGGCTTTTTCTTTTACTCTTTTGTTAGTTTTGAAAGCTATTACAGATATGAAAATTTAATTAATATTTACAGTATGCTTTTGTTTTTCATAAACATAATTATAGCTTTTTTAACTCTTAAATTTAGTCATATATTATCAGATGAGGAAGTGGATTATTTAGATAATTCTAAAACCATAGGTTTGCAAAATGGAAATATTTTAGGGCTTTTATTTTTAAGTTTTTTCAACATCTTACTTTTCAATCCATTTTTCTCTTTTGTAGAGTTTTTTGATAAAGGTGAAGAAAGCTTGAATCTAGCTTATTTAGCAATGACATGTTCACTTTTTGTTGGTGCAGTTTTATTGTACACATCTCGACAGCAAATCAAATTGTTAAGCGAATAACCAAGCTGTCAACAGCAAACGGCAGTCTAATCAATAACAGCATTTAAGATTACAAATAACCGTAGTCTTAAGTGCTTTTATTATGTCTGATCAAAATACAAATCTGACAATTGGTCAATTATTCGAATTAAACCAAGGCAAGAACCCAACGCAAATCGCAGATACAGAAGCCCGTGCGCGTAAGGCTGCACGTTCGTTGGGCTTAGACTATAACAAGATGACAGAAACGCCTGAACAGATCGTTTCTGTTGCGGATGAGGTAAACACTCAAAAGCGCGTCAATGAAGTTGTTGCAAGTGACCCTGTATTGGGTAAATACGCACTTAACCCAAATCAAGCCGCTGTTTCACTTGATGACTTTGAAAATCTAAAAGACATTAGCGATAAAGTATCCTTATTGGGTTCGAGTTTGAATAAACCGTATGAACCTGTTTCATACCAAGACATACAAAATGTTTTGTCTAAAGGAACATCACCAGAACAAAAAAAGAGACTGAAAGAACTAGGCATTTACGAAGACCCTCAAAAGCAGGTCAAGCCGAATGTAAACCCTAATTTACTTGATACGTTAAGTACATCATTAGTGCCCCAAACATCTGACCAAGTTTTCAAAGAAAATTACGACCGCATCAAGAAAACAGCAGGCGTAATGTCTGCCGAACGGTTTAAAAAATACTATGAAAACCAAGTCTATTGGATGGAGCACACGGCGACTGCTGAACCTACCAGTCCACAAGAACAAGGCAATCGATATATAAATGCAGCTATTCGTGCTGTTGCGGCTATTGGTCAGACAGAAGGCGCAGTAATTAGCGCGACAACAGGAAACGATAGCCTTCTTAACTTGGCGACACGTGTTAAAAATAAAGCTGCCCCATCACAAGAAATGACGCAAGCGCTTTACCAAGCACAACTTGCGGCACAGACAAATGATGCAGGCGTATTGGGCGCGGCACAAGAACTGGTTAGCAATGCTGATGCAGGTGTGTTGGGTGAGTTTTTAATTGAACAAGCACCCCCCGCATTAGTTGGGTATTATGCAGGCGCAGGGGCAGGCGGTGTTTTAACAAATTCACTTATCAGAAATACAGCTAAATATGCCCCTATGGTGATGAACCTAGAAAAGGCGGCTAAGTTAGTACGCGGAGTAACAACCGCAGGTAATGCGGCACAAGGCGCATTAGGTGCAGGCACGGCCGATGCTCTGGTGTCATATGGGCAGAACATGGCAGAAGCCCGTGAGAAGTTTTTAACCCGCCAAGAACAGATTGATTATGCAGCTGCAAAAACATGGGGTTCGGCTAAATATTCAGCATTGGGCGGTGCATTAATGCCCGTAACTTTTGGAGGTCCGTTGCGTACGGTCGGAGGTCAAGCAGTCATTCAGTCCGCTGCGGGCATGTATTCCGTTAAAGGTGCGGCTGATGCTGTTGGTGAAAAAGCCGATCCAGTCGAAACGGCTTTAGAAGGTTTGTTAGAAGTTGCAACAGCTGCGCCTGAAGTAGCAATTACATCTGCGGCCAAAGTTAAAAACCAACGTACAGCACAATTTGCATTAGACCAATTGCGACAAGATCAACAGCAAGATGCTGTTCGTTCAAGTACGTTTGCAGCTGTACTTAACAACCTTATTGATCGCAACAAAGAAAGCAAGACATCTCAACGTGATGACTCTGCAAGCCAAGCATTTATAAAACAGGCCATTGAAGAACACGGCGCAGTTGAAGAAGTTTATATAGATGGTCAGACTTTCAACCAGTTATTACGTGACCGCAATATTGAGCCGACCGATTTATTTGAACGTGCGCCAAGTCTGCAAGATCAGTTGGGTACAGCCGAAACATTTAATGGCACTGTACAGATACCAGTAAATGAATTTGTTTCTGCAATGTCAGTTGTCGAGCGTCCAACAGATTTTGTTGAGAACGTTCGTTCAAGCCCGGACATGCCAACTTATCGCGAAGCCCAAGAGAACCTTGCAAAAACAACGGAACAAATGCAGCAAGAAGCCGATACATATATGGCTGAGCAAGCCCGTTTTGAAAGTGCTGAAGATGCAAAAGAGTTGGTCGCAACAGAAGTACAAAACCAATTGGCTAAAGTCGGAACATTTACGGCTAAATACAATCGTGCAGCGGGTGAATTAACTTCGGCTTTCTACTCAACGTTAGGCGATAAACTTGGTATTTCCGCAAAAGAAGCCTTTGACCGTTACCCGATTCGAATTTTTAATGCAGAAGGGGCGTTAGGTAAAAACGGTATTAAGAAAACTGGTTTTATAAAATTAAATGATTTTTTACCTAAGTACGATATTAATAACCCTAAAAGCATGTCAGAGAGATTAACCATTGCTGCAAAAAAAATATTTGATAAAAAATTATATGAAAGCTATGAGTTGAGTTCAGGTGAATTAATCCATTTAGCCAAAACGGATATAGATTCAGATGGTGAGCATGGGTTTCTAGCAATTAATAATTCTGGCGAACTTATTGGCTATCTCTCGTTTCATACTGTCGATGATGGGAACAACGGCAGATTCAATCCAACCATACATGTTGAAGAGGGGTATAGAAGAAAAGGTATTGCTTCAATGCTATACGATGTAGCAGAAGAAAATGGGGGGCTAATACCAGGATTACACGATTCAAGTGGAACATTACGAACAGCTTTAGGCCAGTCTTTTCGTAAAGGGCGCGATGCCAATAAGCAAAAGAAATATCAAAAAATCTTGGGATCCAAGAAATACAATCAGACCAATGGTGGTACACGCGGCTCTATTACTTTCAGCATTGGTCAGGATGGTTCAACAATTGTTCTAAGCAAAAATGCTGACTTCTCTACCTTTGTGCATGAGCTAGGGCATCACTTCTTAGAAATGAATATGCAAATTGCATTAAGTCCTGATGCGCCCGCACAAGTCCGTGAAGATATGGAAACGGTAATGAAGTGGGCTTCACCAGAAACAACTGATCTGGGTGAATGGGATTTTTTCACCGATGCAGAAAAAACAGAAGTACACGAAAAGTTTGCAGAAACTTTTGAACAGTATGTTTTTACGGGTAAAGCACCAAGCGCAGCATTAAAGCAAGTTTTCAACCGATTCAGACAATTCATGATTGCCGTGTACCGGAACATAGAAAAGTTTATGGGCATAAACGACCGTGCAGAATTGAATGCGGATATCACAGGCGTAATGGACCGTATGCTTGCATCATCAAGTGCAATTGCTGAAGCACAAGCCGCATCAAATCTTGAAATGCTAATTCATCAAGATGATGCAATGCGCCTTGGTATTTCGCCAAAAGATTATGACGAAATGCGCCAAGATCATGAAATTGCTACAGAATTATCTATAAATACTTTAGAGCAGAAATCCCTGCGCAATATGATTTGGTACCAAAAGCAGAAGTCTAAGTATCTGAAAACATTGCAAAAAGAAGCTGATAAAAAGCGCGCTGCCGTTCGCGAAGACATGGCAAAAGAAATTGCACAAGAACCTGTATATCAGGCTATGGCATTCCTACGTCAACCGCTTGACCAAGTTGCTAAGCGTGACTCAACCAAGGTTGAGCCTGAACGCGACAATCTATTTGAAGCGATTGCTAAATTCGGCGGGCTTGATGCCAATGAAGTAGAAAGCACATGGGGCATTGATGAAGCTGCCAAAACTAAATCAGGCATTGGCAATAAACCTGTCGTACGTTCTTCAAAATCAAAATTAAAAGGCCTGTCGATTGAATCTATGGCTGAGAAGCTAAGCGAAGAGGGCTATTTAACTTTAGATGAACACGGCAAATTTGATACACGTGAACTTGAAGATAAATTTGCAGACCAGTTACGCGGGATTAACCAATATTCAAATAAAGTTGATCCAGAGTTACTGGACTATGCACAAGACATGGATTTGCTGCAACGCTATGCAGAAGGTCGCACAACTAAAGGCAAGTTATCACTAGATTGGATTGAAGCCAAGTACGGACGAGACAGTGGTATTTACCAAAGCATTTCTAAAGGCGCTTATGGTTTTGCACAGCGCGGTGGAGAAAACCCCGACGTAGTTGCTGAGATGTTCGGATATGAAAGCGGCGATGCATTGATTCGTGACTTGCTTAATTCACCGAGTCCTAAGCAAAAAATTGATGAGCTCACCGATGCGCGTATGGCTGTTCAATATTCTGAATTTTTCGATCAACAAAGCATTATAGAAGCAGTCGAAGCCGCATTACACAATGATGTTCGTGCGCGTATGCTTTCAGCTGAAATGGCTGCACTAAACGGTTTGCTTGGCCGCAAGTCTGCTTTGAATGAAGCAGCAAAGACAGTTGCTCAAGATATTGTTCAACGCCAAAAAATTAAAGATATTCGACCGCATGTACGTGCACAAGATGATGCTCGTTTAGGGCGCATGGCAAATGAAGCATTTAGAAAGGGGGAGACGGTCGAAGCTGCACGCCATAAGCGCAATCAATTGGTTCAGTTCTATGCAACCAAATACAGTTACGATGCAAAAGACCAGATTCAAAAACACCTTGATTTAGTCAAAAAGGTTTTTGGAAATAACGAGAAGTTATCTAAAAACCGTGACTTTGATTTTGTGACCGCTGCCCGCGGCATTTTGGGCAAATATGATCTTGGCCGCGAATCAACAAATTATGAGCATCAACTAGAATTGATTCGTAAATATGACCCGACCACATATGCCGAAATACAGAACATAGGCGCATTGCCTGAAAACCAAAACTATCGCGAATTAACACTTGAACAGTTCAATGCAGTTATGGCCGCAGTCGAAACACTTTGGCATCGATCTAAAGAAAATAAGATTTGGCATACGACCAATGAAGCCTTTGAGCGTGAACAGGTCCGTGAAGAACTAATACAGCAAACAGGTGGTAAGAAAAGTGTTGAAAAGATTCAGCAAACTTTATTGGGTAGAGATAAGACCGCAGAACTTAAAGCTAAGTTCATGGAATTAGGCGCTTCAGCAAAACGTGTCGACCAGGTGGTGACTTGGTTAGACGGCGGCGCAAGTGGCAAATTCCGTACGTATCTAATCAACCCTATGCAAGATGCTTTGGCTAAATATCGTATTGAGAAAGCCAAGATGCTTAAAGATGTGGTCGATATTTTTGAAGGATTTGGCAAACTCGATAATTCAAAAATTGCTGCACCTGAACTTAATAACTTTACTTTCGTGGGCAAGCAATCTTTGCTCCATGCGATTTTGCATACAGGTAATTTAAGCAACAAAGAGCGTCTTGTTTTAGGTTATGGTTGGGGTGCGCGTTTAGAAGATGGTTCGGTTGATTTCAGTGCATGGGATCAATTCTTTAGCCGGATGGTTAAAGAGGGCGTGATTACCAAAAAGGATATGGATAATATCCAAAAGCTCTGGAACCTTTTTGACAAATACAAAGAGCAAGCACAAATCACACATAAAAAAATTAACGGTCGCTATTTTGATGAATTACCACGTACACCTATTAGTACGCCATTTGGTGAGTATGAAGGCGGTTATGTGCCTGCTGCTTATGACCGTATTCGCTCAAACGAGCAAGATCGCATTCAAGATAAAAACTTAGCCGAAAATAACTTAGCTGCATTAGATATCGCAACGACTGGCGCGAATTTTACAAAGTCACGTGCAGATCGTTACCACGACCAACTCGAGCTTGATATGTCTCGGTTACCAAGTCATCTTGATAAAGAATTGCGCTATATCCATCTTGAATTACAGATTCGACAAATCGGGCGTTTATTGCTGAATAAAGATTTTCGAAATGAGATTGAGCGCGTATTGCCCTTTGGGGTTAAACAAGTCTTTAACCCATGGTTGAAAGCAATCGCAAATCAGACCGTTGATGAAAGCTCAGGCGTTAGTTTACTAGATAATATTTTCCGCACACTTCGCCGCAATACGGGTATCGCGATTATGGCGGGTAATTTAAAAAATGCTGTTGAGCAGTTCACAGGCTTTACACAAGTTGCTGTTGCAGTACCGCCGAAACAATTGCTAAAAGCTCAGGCCCATTATTTTGCTTCAGTTGCTACCCGTGAAGACATGGCTAATAACATCATGGAAATGTCTGACTTCATGAAAACTCGTTTTGACCGTGCAGCGGATGAATACCGTTATGCGGTGGATGAGATTGTTTTTCAAAAAGGCGCAATTCAAACAGTGAAAGATTTCACCATGAAGCATGCGTATGTATTGCAGACAACAATACAAAGACCAATGGAAATGATTTCATGGCAAGCTGCATTCAACCATTACACAGAACAAGGCATGACTCAATATGAAGCAGTGCATGCAGCGGATGCGGTTATTCGACAATACATGACAGATATGTCACCAGAAGGTATTTCAAATCTTGAACGCGGCACGCCTGCTAGACGCATGTTTCTAATGTTTTACAACTGGTTCAATATGGTTTGGAACACGACGAGTTCAGAAGCTAAGTTAGCACTTGAAGCAAGCAACGGGTCATGGGTGCAAGCTTCACCACGTTTGGCCTATATCGCTTTGATGATGATCTCCATTCCTTCAATTTTATCTGAATTGCTCGGCGTAATTTTCGCGGGAGGCTTAAAAGATGAAGATGATGACGATAACAAGTGGGATGATTTATCCGCAAAACTTGCAATTTCGCAAGTGAAAATGCTCGCGGCCTTTGTGCCGTATGTCGGTAATGCCGCGAACGCTGCGATCAGCAATACGGATAAAAACGTGATGAACGACCGATATACCGCCTCACCTGTGTTTAGTATGTTTGATGGTGGACTTTCATTAATCCAACATGCAAGCCGTGCTTTAGATGAGGATAAAGAAGTTAATCAAGGTAAAGTTTCAAAAGATTTAATGAATACAGCGACCCTTGTTACTGGCATTCCGTTTGCTGTACTTGGTAAGCCTTCTGGTTATTGGCTTGATGTAGCCCAAGGCAAGAAAGATGCACCAGACAGTATTTACGATGCAACACGCGGTACGATAACAGGGAAACATACACCAGAAAATTAACCTGTTGACAGTGCAGGACTAGTAACCATCTATTTATTAGTTAGCTTACATAAAATTGGCTGTAGAGATTACAGCCTTTTTTATTGGTGCAATTATGACTGTTCAAGTATCGGATCGGTTAAGCCAACTTTATGTTGGTAACGGAGTAAATACGCGTTTTGACTTTATGTTTCGAGCGTATGAGCAAGAAGACGAAACAGGCGTTGGAGTACGGATAAAGGTTGGTAACGAATTTGAGTTTATTGACGAGTCTGAATATACGGTCACAACTAACCCTGACAATATGGGGGGATACGTTACTTTTGTTAACCCGCCTAGCGCTGAAACATTTTTTTATATTGCAGGTAAAACACCTGTAGATCAGCTTCTTGATATTACAAATTACGATAATTTTTATCCTGATGCTTTGGAACGAGCATTAGATAAAATTACTGCCATTCTACAGGAATGGAACCATTTAGTAGATTTCGAAACACAAGCACGAATTCTTGCGGATATTGCATATGACGATCTAGCCAAGGAACGAGAGGCAGATTTAAAAGCGTATATCGATGGTATCGCAAGCGCTATTACTGGAAGACCTGTTTTGGGTCTGCCTTCGGAATTTGTTGTAGATGGTAATGATACCCAAAAGCAGATCAATGATAAATCTGTGCGTGTTTTTGAAACCATATCTGATTTACTTGCATATGTTCCTAGAAAAGATAAGCAGGTCGTCTATGTAAAGGGGTATCATGCTCCTACTAATTTTGCATTAGCACAACCCTATAAAGGGGGTGGACATCGTACTTTCGTTGAATCACGAAGAAATGAAAACGATGGTTTTTTATGTATTGATGGCTGGGTTTTGCAGCATGAGAATGTTTTTACTCCATATCATTCTGGATGCGCGTGTGATGGTGTTACTGATGATACGTTAAATTTTGATAAGTTAATGTATGCACTTGAACGAAACAACTTAAAAGGGCATGTAATTATTAATGATCCCATGTTCTTTAATTCGCAATGCCCTAGAATCGGAAAATTAATTGATCCTGTTCAATTTAATGAAAAAAATGCTATTCGTTTAGTTTCAAATGTAAAACTCGAAATCAATTCAACATTAACATTCGGTTCTTTTTTTGCGGGCTCAAGTGAACAGCCAAAGTGTAATATTTTAAGTGCTATGTATCGTGCGGATTCGGATGATTGGTACGGCAGAAACCGGCATGAAAATATTGAAGTATTTGGAACAGGGACACTAGATTTTACTGCAACAGAATCAGAATCTGCTGTACAGGATGGCTATCGTTGGATTATCAAAGCTTCAGTAAAAAATATGAAGATTCATGGGTTAAAATTTCAGGGGGGTGACTTTGCAAACGCGGTTCAGACATCTAAAACATCTGAAAATATAGAAATTTATGCTAATAAATTTATCAACTTGATGTCGAATAAGTCAAAATTTCATGATCATTCGACTCTTTATTGTATCGGGAAAGATATCAAAGCACATAATAATATATTCGTTTTTAGTAACGTGAAGGGGCGTTTGAACGCTTGTGCATGTGAACTACACGGCTCTGAACAATGGTTTTATAACAATAAGGTGTTTGGGTACCCAAATCTTGTATTTAGTGCAATTTTACGTACTGATCAGTCACTTGATGAAAATGAAGTTGTATACGATCAAAAAGTATTTGGAAACACAGCAAACATTAGTCGAAGTGCACTCGGCTATTGGTCAATTTTGGGTAAAACAGCAAAACTTAATGATCTAACTTTTAATAATAATAATATTAATTTCATTGAACCACCGACACTTGAAGAGTTTAATGAAGCAAATGTAAACGGCATGACATATCCAAGTTCATTGCCTGCTTCAATATTTACTGTTTGGCACGAGGGAGACTCAGTTCCTAATATTACCTATGCGGCAGAAGTGCTACAAGGAATTTATATTCACGACAATATACAGACAGCAGTCGACGGGTTGCTTCAATCACAAGATGTTAGTTTAATTAGATTTGTTGGTTGTTATATTCGTGAAAATTTAAAAATTTTCAATAATTCTTTTAAACTAAATAGATTACTAAATAGAGATGTTTCCACATCAACAACTAGCGATTATTTTAGCGGCTGGTATATCAAAAACAATACCTATGATTTTTCTAAACATAAATCAGTTATTTATAGTTTTACCATGTATCTGGAATATATGAAGAATTGTGTTTTTGATTTTGCTTTAGATTCTAATTTTCCAGTAATTGATAAAACATATAACTTCTTGTACTTTGTATTCGCGGACAGGTCAAAAGTTAAAGATAATGTTATAAAAATTGACGTAGAAAAATCATATGATGCTCTAGACGCCTGGTTCGGGGGAAGCATGATGACTTATACTCGTGCTGAGATGAGAACTCAGAATAATTCAATTGAATCAATATCATATTGTTATATAAAAGAAAGCCGTATTGCAAGTACAACTGTTGCAACAATGCAGATAGTAACTAATAACATTCCGCTGTCTGTTCAAAGTGGATTTATCAAAAGATATATGGATGAAATGATAGGTTCCATTTATTATCCTAGTTCATATACGTTGGATTACTCTGGTGGTAGTAAGCTTAAAGCGGTAGCTGCTTCGGCAAGTATTTTCCCTGAATCTACTGAATCTGATAGAAACGCGTATATTAAGTTTATTTGTTGACCACCTTTAGCCCTGAATTAGTCAGGGCTTTTTGCTGTCAACAGATTTCGATACTTATAAAACGCCAATCCATAAAATAATGAAAACATTAGATTGGTGGCAAAAATGAACGACCCTTTAACAATTAAATCCTTACCTTGGTTTATCAAGATTTGGGCGGCGGTGATGGGCGGCATTTTTGCGCTCATGTTAAGTGGTGATATCGATGTTGAAGGAAAGATAAAAATCAACATCGGTGTGATTATCAAATTCGCAATTAGCGTTTCTATTAGCTTATACGGCGGTTCAGCATTTATTGAATATCAAGATTGGGGGCATTACTCACATATGACCCAAGGGTTTGTCATGCTGATTTTTGCAGTATTCGGGATGCTGCTTATTGGTATTTGGTATCAGGCAATTCAATTACTGAAAGGTAAAACCATTAGTGAATTGATCTTTGAAATCAAAGAAGCATTCAAAGCCATATTCAAATAGGAGAGGGCAAATGTCAGTAGATAAATATATTGATGACCTTATCAAGCGCGAAGGTGGTTATGTTAACAATCCTAATGACCGTGGTGGCGCCACGAACTTTGGAATTACAGAAGCTGTTGCACGTGTCAATGGGTGGAAAGGCCCAATGCGTGATCTGCCTTTAGATTTAGCAAAGCAGATTTATAAACAACAATATTGGATTAATCCACGTTTTGACCAGGTTAATACCTTATCGCCTTTGATCGCTGAAGAGTTGCTTGATACTGGTGTTAACTGCGGTGTAGCTTTTGCAAAGCCTTTATTACAACGAGCATTGAATCTATTGAATAACCAAGGTAAAGGCGGTTGGCCCGATCTAGCCGTTGATGGTATTTATGGTTCAGCTACGTTAGGGGCTTTAAAAATCTTTCTTGCCAAACGTGGTAAAGATGGGGAGAAGGTGATGCTTAAAGTACTAAATATTATGCAGGGCCAACGTTATATTGAAATATGCGAACGCAATCCCACGCAAGAGCAATTCTTTTATGGATGGATTAGCAACCGGATCGCATAAAGTGATTTTGTGTAAGAGAACCAAGTTAGCAACTTTTATTACTCTACTTTGCATTCTGTTTTCAGGGTGCACGGCGCATTCAATCAATAACAATATTCACGTATCATTATGCGTAAAGGCAATTTGAGTTTTTAAAATGGCGCAAGTAATGATTATGGTTATGGAAGCAGGCAAGGTTGAGCATACATGCAACTTGCTTGCTGACATAAACAAAAACGGTGAAGTAACAAAGCTCTATGATTATAACGGCAATGAATTAAAAATTAACTTTTTGCAAAACCAAGTCTATTACAATAAAACTTGGTGGCAATTTACCAAGAAACAAGATATTTAAAATAAAGCCCCTAAGTAGGGGCTTCTTATTATGCAGCGTTTAGCATTTTTGCAATTTCGGATGCGGTCGGATTGTAGTAAGTATTTACCAGTACACTAATAGTTTTGTGTCCTGTAATTTTAGCAAGAATCTCAACAGGCAAACGATAGTCATGAACAAAGCGTGTGATTGCCTCATGCCTTGAATCATGGAAAGTAATAACACCATCTAAACCAACACGGCGTAAATTACGTTGCCAAATTAAGCGGAAAGCATTCGATGTAAGCGGCACCATGCGACTATCGTTTGGATCATCTGGTAACCATGAAAGCATTTCTTTTGCCTTGGCAGTTAGAGGTACGTCACGGGATGAGCCGTTCTTAGTATCTAATAACCGGATAAAGTCAGTAAATATTAAAGACTTTTGCACGCTAAGTATTTCACCTTTACGCATTGCGGTTTCAAGTGCGAACAAAAACGACCACGCTACACGGTGTCTCGGCTGAGTTGGAGTTTTACCCCATTCATAATCCAAGCCTTTAATTACTTTATTAATGTGGTCATCGCTAATACGTTGGTGTCTTGGCGGTGGTGCTGAAGGTTTTGTAATTTCCTTAAATGGATTTTCTTTGGTTAAAAATAATTCTTTTCGCGCAAAGTCAAAAACTGAACTGTACATCGCCATTTCTCTAATGACAGTTGCGCCCTTAACCTGTTTCAATCTTTTATCACGCCATTGTTTAACTAGAGCAGGGGTTAAATTGTGTATAGACTCATCTGCTAGTTCGCCCCAATTTTTCTTTAAACATTTGAGCATTTGTACAATTAAACGGGCGCTTTTCATTTTGCGACCTTCATCCTGATAATACTTATCAAAAAGGGCTTGAAAAGAAATATGGATTTTTTCAGGTTCTGAGGTTGGCTGTTCAGATTGTAATTCTAATAGTTTGGTTGCTGCCCACTGTTCGCATTCGCTAGCAGTGTCACGAGTGGCAGCGTAGCGCTTGCCCTTAAAACGAACTTCAATACGCCAAGCGTTGCCGCGACGGGTCGGTTTCTGCATTTTTAACACTCCAAATTTCATGGTGGCGCACTGCCGTCAAAAATTGAAGATGTACAAATGACACCCACTTTTTTGGCGGCGGCACGGAAATATAAAGCGTTTTTTAATGCGAATTTTGACTATTTTGAGTAGTCAAAGCTGACCGATCGACAATAAAAAACAGGCCACATAACTCGTTAAAGTTATGCAGCCTATTGATTTTAATACATAAAATCTTGGAGCGGGAAACGAGACTCGAACTCGCGACCCCAACCTTGGCAAGGTTATGCTCTACCAACTGAGCTATTCCCGCAATGTGAGCACATTATAGAGTGTTTCATTAAAGTGTCAACACTCTTGTGATCTAATTGAACGTTTAATCAGCACGACGCCAAACTGTACCTTGGCGAGTGTCTTCAAGTACCACACCTTGGTCGATCAAAGACTGACGAATACCGTCTGCTTTAGCAAAGTCTTTTGCCTTTTTCGCATCAACACGTTGTTGAATAAAATCTTCAATTTCAGCATCAGACAAACCAAGCGCTTCTTGTCCAATATCTGATTTTAAGAAATCATCTACATTGTGTTGTACCAAACCTAAAATATTGGTGAGGTAACGTAATGTCGAATAAAGTACAGTCGCTTGGTCAGCTTGCTCTTCTTTTACAGCACGGTTTAACTCTTTATTGAGTTCAAACAATACAGCCATTGCTTCGGCCGTGTTGAAGTCATCACACATTGCATTGTTAAAGCGTTCAATAAAGCTTTGCTCAAGCGTTTCTGTTGTCTTTTGACCGTACACTTGTTGGTAAGCTTTAAATGAATGGTAGAAACGAGTTAAAGAAGTTTTTGCTTCTTTGAGTGCCACATCAGAGAAGTTCACAGGACTACGATAGTGCGAAGACACAATAAAGTAGCGGATCACTTCAGGGTGGAATTTCTCCATCACGTCACGAATCGTAAAGAAGTTGCCTAAAGATTTAGACATCTTTTCGCCGTCAACGTTAATGAAGCCAACATGCATCCAGTAGTTTACATATTGCTCACCAGTCGAAGCTTCACTTTGCGCAATTTCATTTTCATGATGCGGGAACATTAAATCTGAACCACCACCATGAATGTCAAAGTGATTGCCTAGGCAGCAAGTCGACATTGCAGAACACTCAATGTGCCAACCCGGACGGCCATTACCCCAAGGTGATGCCCAAGATGGTTCATTTTCTTTTGCATGTTTCCAAAGTACAAAGTCAAAAGGGTGTTTCTTTTCAACTTCTACATCAACACGCTCACTCGCACCAGCTTGCATATCATCAAGCTTACGACCAGAGAGGCGACCATATTTTTCAAATTTGGTCACTTCAAAATAAACATCGCCGTTTGAAGCAGGGTAAGCAGAGCCTTTATTGACCAGATTGCCAATCATATTTTGCATCTGATCAATATATTCGGTCGCTTTAGGTGCTTCATCGGGTGCTAAACAGCCTAGGTTCGCTGCATCTTCATTCATTGCATCGATGAAACGAGTGGTGAGTTGTTGGATTGTTTCACCATTCTCTTTCGCACGTTTGATGATTTTGTCGTCAATGTCGGTAATGTTGCGAATGTAGCGAACATTCCAGCCTTGACTACGTAAGAAACGAATAATGTAGTCAAATGCAACCATAACTCGAGCATGCCCGATATGACAGTAATCGTAAACGGTCATACCGCAGACGTACATATCGATGTGACCTTCTTTGCGAGGTACAAATTCAACTTTCTTTCGTTGCTCAGAGTTATATAAAACAAACGGTTGCATAAGGGTTTTCAAACACTCAACAAAAACAGTGTTACATCATAACTGATGCATCATTTTTCACAAAGGTTTATGCAAGAATTTTATAAGCTTGTGAAATCTTATACATTTAAAAACGTGTAGATGATTGAGTTATGTTAGAATGCCCCCAAATCTTTTGATTAAAATCACCGATCTTCACAAGAGATCAGATCAATTATTTTGAGTCAAACTCGTATGCCCAATCCTACAGATTTCCAAAGCAGCGCATTAGCAACATTGCGTATTGAGCAACAAGCCTTAGACGTGTTAGCAACACAAATTGGTGACAGTTTTAATCGAGCTTGTGAAATATTGTTACAGTGTAAAGGTCGTGTTGTGATCACTGGCATGGGTAAGTCAGGGCATATTGGCCGTAAAATGGCTGCAACTTTCGCCTCAACTGGTACACCATCTTTCTTTATGCATCCGGGCGAAGCTGGACATGGCGATTTGGGAATGCTGGTTCGTGGTGATGTTTTAATTGCGATTTCCAACTCTGGAAAAAGTGATGAAATCATGATGTTGATGCCTTTAATCAAACATCTTGGCGTTCCTCTTATTACCATTAGCCGTGATGATAAAGGCCCAATGCCACAAAATGCCGACATCGCTTTAACTTTAGGTGAGTCTGACGAAGCGTGTCCATTAGGTTTGGCGCCTACGTCGAGTACTACAGCAACTTTAGTATTGGGTGATGCACTGGCTGTTGCTTTACTTGAAGCGCGTGGTTTTACCGCAGATGATTTTGCTCGTTCGCATCCAGCAGGTGCGTTGGGTAAACGCTTACTTTTACATGTAAAACATCTGATGCATACAGGCGATGAACTGCCAAAAGTTTCACCGGATACACCAATGAATCAAGTGCTTTATGAAATTTCTAATAAACGTTTAGGCTTGACGACAATTGTAGATGAACAAGAACATTTGCTTGGTATTTTCACAGATGGTGACTTGCGCCGTTTAATTGATAAACAGCAAGGTTTTGATGTGAATTTGCCTGTTTCAGAAGTGATGACAAAAAAACCATCAACGATTTCTCAAGAAGCACGTGCGGTAGAAGCTCTACAACAGCTGAACCTGAAAAAAATTAGTCAATTTGTTGTGGTGGATGACCAAAATAAAGTGATTGGTGTAATTAGTATGCATGACCTTATTCAGGCAGGGGTAAATTAATCAATGGCATCTTATGCATTGTTAGAACAAGCACGTCATTTACAGGCATTGGTTCTGGATGTTGATGGTATTTTGAGTGATGGCTTCGTAACGTTAACCAATAGTGGCGATGAAATTAAATCATTCGATATTCGTGATGGTTTAGGAATGAAGCTTGCACAGCAAGCTGGCATGAAAGTTATCATTATTACAGGTCGAAAAAGTAATATTGTTGAAAAACGTATGTCTGATTTAGGTGTAGACCTCGTTTTTCAAGGCCGTGAAGACAAAGGCTCAGCACTTCGTGAAGCTTGTGCGCAGTTTAATATTTTGCCGTCTGATTGCTTGTATATGGGCGATGATTGGCCTGATTTATCTGCTTTTGCAATCGCAGGTATGAGCGTTACTGTGCCAAATGGTCACGAAGAAGTACGTCGCCGTGCGCATTTAGTGACGCAGTCGATGGGTGGGCGTGGTGCTGTGCGTGAAGTCTGTGATATGTTGCTGATCGCAAAAGGCATTTACCAAGAACTTCTTGAAAAATATCTTGCAGTACCGCATTAATAATAAGATTACTTAAAAAGGTAGGCTATTCCTGCTCATGGATACCAGAGTTTTATCAATTGTTGCTGTAGTGGTTGCTGCTATAAGTGGTGGTTACTACTACTATAGTGGCAAGGCAAAAAAACTAGACATTGGTTCTGCGAAGAATATGACATATTCAGCGCAGGGCGTCCATTTGACTCAAACTGATGATCAAGGCAATTTGTATATTCGTGCTGAAGTTCGTCAGCTTGAACAGGATATGCAACAAAAAACATCAAAGTTGGATCAACTTAATGCCTCGATGTATAAAGATGGCAAAGTTGATGCGACGTTCTTTGCAAAACAGGCAAATGGCTACGATGATAACCGTAAAGTTATTTTATCGGGTGATGTGGTCGCAACCAAACTGGCGCCACAAGGGAAGATTGAGTTCCAAACTGATGAGTTAACCGGATATCCAAAAACCAGAGAAATTGAAACCGATCACCAAGTGATTGTTCAATCTCCGCAGGGCGATTTTGTCAGCAAAGGATTAAAAGCTAATTTGAATAATGGTCAGTACGAATTTTTTAATATTCGAGGAAAGTATGTACCAAAGTCTTAATTTAAAACGTTCTTCAGCTTTCCTAAAACAAGCTGCGGTAATTACATTCGTTGCTTTATCATCTGCTTCGACTTTTGCTTTACCGTCTGACCGTAATCAACAAATTTCGTTAGTGGCAGATCGTGCAACTTATAATGAAAAAACCGGTTTGACGACTTATACGGGTAATGTTGTGATTGAGCAAGGTACGATGAAGCTTCAAGCCGACTCGATTGTTGCTACGCTTAACTCTAAACGTGAAATTCAAACGATTACTGCCAAAGGTAGACCGTCTAAATTCCAACAGCAAATTAGTGCTGACAAGGGCCTTGCACGAGGCGAGGGGCAAACCATTGTTTATAATGCAGATACAGGCATTATTACTTTGACTGGTGGTGCATATCTATATCAAGATGGTTCAAGCATCCGTGGTAACTCGTTGAAATATAGTATGAACAAAGGCGATGTTGAAGCTCAAGGTTCATCATCAAACCGTGTTCAAATTATTATTCCGCCATCAACTTCAAAAAGTTTCCCAGGAGCGCGTGACTAATGCAACAAGCTCTTCAACCCCAAACTTTGTGTATTAAGCACTTAGCAAAAAACTATAGTAAACGTTGGGTCGTCAAAGACGTATCTTTTAGTATGCAAAGTGGACAGATTGTTGGTTTGCTTGGCCCTAACGGTGCAGGAAAAACAACAAGCTTCTATATGGTTGTTGGGCTAGTGCGTATGGACAAAGGTGAAATTCACCTTGATGATCTTGATATGTCCGATTTAGCAATGCATGAACGGGCACGTAAGGGAATCGGATATCTTCCGCAAGAAGCTTCTATTTTTAGAAAGCTGACAATTGCTGAAAATATTATGTCTATTTTAGAAACACGCAAAGACTTAAATAAGCAGCAGCGCCAACAACGTCTTACTGAATTGTTGAATGACTTTAAAATCAGTCATATTAAAGATTCATTGGGAATGAGTGTGTCTGGTGGTGAGCGTCGCCGTGCTGAAATTGCACGTGCATTGGCTGCTGATCCTAAGTTTATGTTACTTGATGAACCGTTTGCCGGTGTCGATCCAATTTCGGTAGGTGATATTAAAGATATTATCCAGACCTTAAAAGATCGTGGTATTGGTGTGCTTATCACAGACCATAACGTACGTGAAACTTTGGCAATCTGTGAACGTGCGTATATTGTGAGTGAAGGTGCGGTAATTGCGGAAGGTACTCCACAAGAAATTTTGGATAATGAACAAGTCCGTAAAGTATATTTAGGCGACGATTTTACAGTTTAAATAAAAAAGTTAATCTGTTTGGCTAAAAAGAGGTCAGTGCCTCTTTTTAGTTTTATATATATTTTTTTTAAAAAACAATAAATTAGAATGTTTAGTTTGTGAAAAAGTAATGTGTGAATTATTCCTGCATTTATGCTTCTTTATGCAAAAAAATATGTAGAATGTAAAAGCTTTTAAACGATAACAAACAAGATCAACAAGACAAGCATGATTGGATATAACCAGAGAAGAGTAAAAAGGACATGTAAAAAGCCAGCTTTCCTGAAAGGGTTGATGCTTTTAACTTCACTGCATGTACCTATGGTGATATATGCCGCTAAACCAAGTGAGCAATATCACACATTAAAAGACAACTTATCACAACTTTTTGCCCCTAAAAGTAGTGATGAATTTAAAGTCGCTAAGATGCAAGAGTTGAGTAATTTTAGGCTAGATCGTTCTAGAGTGCAGGAGTTTCCGACTGTTCAGCTCAATGATAGAGCAGCTTCATCTTATTCAAATTTGCCATCAAGGAAAATGACTCTACAGGAAGCGGTGAAAATCGCCATCCAGCGTAACCCTGATATTTCCCAAGCCATTTCAACTCTAGCTGGCCAAAACGCTGGTATTGATGTTGCGAAGGCAGGTTACTATCCTCAAATTTCAGGTGGTATTACCACAGGAGACTTGAGTAGTGGTGAACGTGGTCGGCAGTTATTGACTTTAAACGCAACTCAAATGCTTTATGATTTTGGTAAAGTCAAATCAGGCGTATCGGTTGAGAAGGCTAAACTCCAAGTCGAACAGGCGAATGTTTTGGTCAGCATTGACGATATTGCACTTGATGTGGCTCAGTCGATTATCAATATTCAGCGCTATCTCCAATTAAATAAAATTGCCGAGCAGCAAATTGCGGGTATTCAGCGAATTCAGGAAATCGCTAATTTACGTGCAAATGCTGGTATTAGCAGTCAGGCTGACCCGATCCAAGCTCAGTCTTATTTACAAGCTGCACAGTCCGGTTTGATTGCACAGCAATCTTTATTACGCCAGTACCAACAACATTTAAGAACATTGTTGGGTGCTGATGTTTCGCGTACAGGTTGGATTATTTCAGATGATTTGGTGAAAGTATCTGATTTATATGGCGAGCCTGAGTTTAATACCATTCCAAAAATGATCGCTGCACAAGCGGGAATTGAAGTGGCTAAAGCTCAAAAGGAACAGACGCGCTTAACTCGTTATCCAACTTTGGCAGTGAAAGGCTCGGTCAGTCAGGCCATTAATGGAAAAAACCCAAACAATGATGAGGACGACGGTTTATATAGTTCCATCATGCTTGAAGCCACCAGCCAGTTTTATCAAGGTGGGGCAGTTTCTTCCCAAGTAAAAATGGCAAGTTATGCAGAAGAAGCTGCTAAATCTAAAGTGAATTCTGTGTATCTGGATGTGCTCGATCAGATTAGAACTAGCCGTGAACAAATTGAAAATAAACAACGTCAAATGCAGGTTTTAGCAAACCGCCAAGCGACAACAGTTCGTACACGCGAACTTTATCAAGAGCAGTACAAACTCGGTACCCGTTCATTGGTTGACTTACTGAATGCTGAACAAGCGATTCATAGCGCTAATTCGGAACTTGAAACTGCACGTTATGACATCTACAGCAGTATTGTTCAGTACATTGCGGCAACAGGACGTTCTCGCCAAGCTTATGACTTAAATAATATTTCAATTCAGGGGTTCGAAGTACAACCATGATGACAAAAATAAATTACCAGCCCTGGTTACAGGCGGTCTTAACGATTGCTAAACATTATAGAATTGAGCCTTCAGAAGAAAGAATTCGTTTACAACTTGACTGGAACCAAAATCAAAACCTTGATGATGTTTTACAGCTGATTACACGTCAGGTAGGACTCAATTTACGTAAAGTGCCATTTTCTTTAGAGTTGCTCAACCCATGGCGTCTGCCTGTCATGGTCGAGTTCAATGACGGACAAGTTGGTGTAATTGATAAGGCGGATACTCAAGGAAATGTCAGTATCCAGTTTAGTGGAGATCATGGCCTTTCCCAAAATTTAAGCTTAGATGTCTTAAAAACAACAATTAAGAATGTCTATATTCTGCGTCCTGAAACGTCTATTCCCGATGCGCGTATTGACGAATATATCAAACCGTACGAAGCAAGCTGGTTCTGGTCGATTGTTCTAAGAGACTGGAAGCGCTACGTTGATATTATGTTTGCCTCACTCATTGCCAATGTCTTGGCACTGGCAACCATTATTTTTTCAATGCAAGTGTATGACCGTGTTGTACCCTCACAGTCTATCCCGACTTTATGGGTGCTGGCTGGTGGTGTACTCATTGCAGCACTTTTTGAGTTTACCTTACGTATATCGCGGGTATATTTATCCGATATTATTGGTAAACGTGCTGACTTACGGGTGTCTGACCGTGTATTTGGCCATGCCTTACGCATCAAAAATAAAGACCGCTCAAAGTCTACCGGTAGTTTTATTTCCCAGATTCGTGAGCTCGAAGGTGTTCGTGAACTGGTGACTTCAACCACCATT
Organism: Acinetobacter sp. 12966; assembly: GCF_031196995.1. Taxonomy (NCBI): domain Bacteria; kingdom Pseudomonadati; phylum Pseudomonadota; class Gammaproteobacteria; order Moraxellales; family Moraxellaceae; genus Acinetobacter; species Acinetobacter sp. 12966. The sequence goes on along the minus strand of NZ_JAVIMC010000006.1, from coordinate 119,428 downwards.
AGTGCTATTGCTGATTTCCCATTCTTTTTCCTGTTCCTGATCATTTTTGCCGTTATTGGTGGAAAGCTATTTTGGGTGATGTTGCTGGTTGTGCCACTTATGATTTTGCCGGGTATTCTGGTGCAAAAGAAGCTAGCGCAACTCGCACAAGAGGGCATGAGAGAGTCTTCAATCCGTAACGCAATTCTTGTCGAAGCGGTGCAGGGCATCGAAGATATTAAGCTATTGCGTGCTGAATCACGTTTCCAAAACCAGTGGAACCACATGAATGAAGTTTCAGCCGATATCGGGATGAGACAGCGTAAAATTGTCGGTACCTTAATGGCATGGACTCAAATGCTTCAAGGTTTGACCTATGCAATTGTGGTGTTGGTAGGATGTTTTGCCGTAATGGACGGTGAAATGACTACAGGTGCGTTAGTAGCTTGCTCCATTCTATCTTCACGTATGTTGGCACCTATTGCACAGATTACAGGTGTTTTGGGTCGTTTACAGCAAGCAAAAGTCGCAAAACAAAGCCTTGATGAACTCATGCAGCGTCCGATTGATCAGGCTGACCGTTCGCATCTGGTACACAAAGCAGTTTTAAATGGCGACTATGAATTAAAAAATGTCTTATTCCAATATGGAGAAGAAGACCCGAAACCAAGTTTGGCAATCCGTCATTTAAAAATTCGTGCTGGTGAAAAAATTGCCATATTGGGGCGTAACGGTGCAGGTAAATCGACACTGCTCCAGCTTCTATCTGGTATGCAAGTTCCAACTCAAGGCGCAGTGCATTTAGATGGTCTCGATCTTTCATTAATTGATCCGTCTGATGTACGTCGTGATATGGGCTTACTTAACCAGAATGCGCATCTTTTCTACGGTACGATTCGTGAAAACCTCACTTTAGGTGCACCGCTTGCAACGGATGAAGAGATTCTTCGAGCTTTAGTGGTGACGGGTGCATTACCTTTTGTTCAAGAGAAAAAAGAAGGGCTAGATCATCTGATTTTAGAAGGTGGTGTTGGTTTCTCTGGTGGTCAGAAACAAGCATTGTTACTGGCTCGTTTGTTAATTCGTCAACCTAACATTTTATTGTTAGACGAACCGACAGCAGCAATTGATGACGTGGCAGAGAAACAACTGATTGATCATTTAAAAGGTTGGCTGGCACATCGTACTTTGGTCGTTGCGACCCACCGCCGTGCTGTTTTAGAACTGGTGGACCGTATTATTGTCGTTAACGAAGGCAAAATCGTGATGGACGGTCCAAGAGATCAGGTACTCAATCAATCAACAGCCCAACAAAAACAAGTGAGCCAAGGGGGTAATTCATGAGCGAACCACAACAAGAACAACAACTCACCCGTTCAATGAATGTATCTTATAGTGAGCCACCCTTACCACGTGCGAGCTTAGTGATCTGGATTGTAGGCATTGGTTTAGTGATTTTCTTTATCTGGGCGTGGGTATTTAAACTTGAAGAAGTTTCTACCGGTACGGGTAAAGTCATTCCATCATCTAAAGAGCAAGTCATCCAGTCTTTAGAAGGCGGTATCTTAACCAAGCTGAATGTACAAGAAGGTGATATCGTTCAAAAGGGCGAAATTCTTGCGCAGCTCGATCCAACCCGTTTTGCATCAAATGTTGGTGAATCAAGATCTTTACTGATCTCTGCTCAAGCGACAGCAGCGCGTTTGCGTGCGGAAGTAAATGGCACACCTTTGGTTTTTCCTGAAATTGTGATGAAAGAACCAAAGCTGGTACAAGAAGAAACAGCACTATATCGCTCACGACGTGCTGATCTTGAACAAACGCTTGCAGGTTTAAGACAGGCGTTACAACTGGTGCAACAAGAACTAGCAATGACAGAGCCGCTAGTTGCTAAAGGTGCAGCAAGTGAGGTTGAGGTTTTACGTTTACGTCGTGAAGCAAATGATTTGCAAAACAAAATGAATGATGCGCAGAACCAGTACTATGTGAAAGCGCGTGAAGAGTTATCTAAAGCGAATACGGATAGTGAAACGCAACAACAAATCGTGCTGGGTCGTAGTGACAGTTTAGATCGCGCAGTGTTCAGAGCACCAGTACGTGGTGTTGTAAAAGAAATTGCAGTGACTACCCGTGGTGGTGTTATTCCACAAAATGGCAAATTGATGACCATTGTACCGATTGACGAACAACTGCTGATTGAAGCGCGTATTTTACCGCGTGACATTGCCTTTATTCGTCCGGGACAAGAAGCACTGGTTAAAATCACGGCCTATGACTACTCAATTTATGGTGGTTTAAAAGGTAAGGTTACGGTTATTTCACCAGACACGATTCGTGATGAAGTAAAACAGGACCAATTCTATTATCGTGTTTATATCCGCACTGATTCCGACAAGCTTTATAATAAACAAGGTAAGGCATACGGTATTACACCGGGTATGGTGGCAACAGTAGATATTCGTACAGGTGAAAAAACGGTACTGGATTACTTACTTAAACCATTCAACAAAGCCAAAGAAGCGTTACGAGAAAGATAATAAAAAAAAGCCCCGAGATTCGGGGCTTTTTTTATAGGTTTGATTCTATTAAATTCACGTTATAATTTGATTTTTATTGTGCTTTATCTTATTTATGGCTTTTACGATTGCATCACAGATTACATTTGAAGAAGAAATTAAAAAAAGTAGATTTCAGGCGATTGCTGCGCCAGTAGAAAATGAACAGCAGGTTAAAGAATTTTTAGAATACAACAAGGATATCTCGACCACTCATCAATGTTGGGCGTGGAAAATTGGGCATAACGTACGCTTTAACGATGATGGTGAACCGTCAGGAACGGCAGGGCGTCCAATCTTGGCGACTATTGAAGGGAATGACCTGACGAATATTATTGTAATGGTTAACCGTTGGTATGGTGGAATAAAACTGGGGACAGGCGGCCTTGTGAGAGCATACGGTGGCTGTGCTGGACAATGTTTATTATTGGCTGAACGTATTGAACTCATTGCAAAGAAGACAATTCACTTTTCGTGTCATTTTAATGAATGGGCGATATTTCAATATGAATTGACTCAACAACAGATTGAATATCAGGAAACCTACACGGCAACAGGTGTAGATATCGAAGCGAGACTACAAATACATCAAATTGAATCGCTTGCCTTAAAACTCAGAGATGTAACACGTGGTCGTGAAGAATTAAAAATTGAAGAGGAATTAACAGATGACTGATTCCTTACTGAAATATCGTGAGCAACATAAGCACCGCTTAAACTATATGCCATGGTTATATTGGACTTTAAAACCTAAAAACCGTGCTTGGGCTGAAGAGTGGCAAAAGGAATATCAAGCTTATTTAATGGATATGGAAACAGTTGAGATTGGTGAAAATTGTTTTATTTCGCCGCTAGCACATATTTTTGCTGAACCAGGCCGCAAAATTATTATTGGGGATAATAGTTTTATTGCGGCTGATTGCACATTGCATGGACCGCTGGAAATCGGCAATGAAGTCGCGATTAACCATCATTGTATTTTAGATGGGGGACGAACGGGTATAAAGTTGCATGACCAAGTCCGTATTGCGGCGTATTGCCATTTATATGCATTTGACCATGGGATGCAACTAGACCGTCCACTTTACCAGCAGCCAGTTACGTCCAAAGGAATTGAAATTGAGCAAGACGTTTGGTTGGGTTCGCATGTGGGGATCAAAGACGGTATAAAAATCGGTAAACATGCTGTGGTCGGGATGAATAGTATGGTGACTAAAGATGTTGAGCCGTACCATATTGTCGGTGGGAACCCCGCAAAATTTATTCGCTTAAGAGAATAATGCAGTCTTAAGAATGTAATAAAATGTTTGATCTTTAAACAAAAAAGTTGGTTTTTATACATAAACCTTAACATACCAATTTTTATCTATGTTAAGTTAAAGCTAAGTTTTAATAATAATCTCCAAGGCAAAAGACCTGAAGAAGAGAGGCTAACATGAATCGTGTTATTGCGTGTATTGACTCATCACCGTGTATTAATGCTATTGCTGATGCAGCAGCATGGGTTGCTAAAGCAACCGGACGGGAACTTGTATTATTACAAATTCTGGACTATTACCCAGCCAGTTATCATCTTGGTGAAATTAGTGGGGTAATCGGCTTTGAAAGCAATGCAATGCTGCTAAAAGAGTTAGCTGAGCTAGAGCAAAAACAAAGTGAACTCGCGTTAGACTATAGTAATAATTTACTCCGCCATATTTCTGATCTTATTCAAGAAAAACATGGAATTACCAGTTCAAAAATTCAAGAAAAAGGTGATTTTTTAGAACAAAGTTTTAATCTCTTACATGAAAATGACATCGTTATTTTAGGTCGAGTCGGGGAAAGAGCAGCCGAGAAACACAAACCAATCGGTAGCAATGTTGAAAACTTCATCCGCGGTGCGAACTGTACTGTTTTGACCATTGGTGAAAACTTTAAAGTGCCAACACGATTTATCTTTGCTTATGAATATTCGCCAACTTGTCAAAAAATGATGCGCCGTATTGCCCAAAGTGACTTATTGCGAACACTGCAATGTCATTTGGTGTATGTAGGTGATCATCCAGAAATATTAAATGAACCAGAACATTATCTTAAACAAGCGGGTCTAGATGTAGTCACCGTTTACCGTTATGGTGATGTTGCACAAAATATTTTAGAGTACCAACAAGAACACGGTATTCAAATCATTGTGTTAGGGGCATTTAGTCATAGCAAAATTCATCAATTCTTCTTGGGAAGTATTGCGACAACCATATTCCGAAACGCGACTGTTCCATTACTTGTGGCTAAATGATGAGATTTGCATATAGTTATCCGCAAATCTTGTGGATAACTATATGGAAAAGCAACAGTAATAAAAGTAATTAATTGATTATAAATAACAAAATAAAAAAGATGATTTTTTAACCATTATTTCACAATTGCAATTGCGAAGCCATCATGACCTTTTGAGCCAACTGTTTGTAAGGCTGTACAAGACAATATTTGCGGATGATTTTCTAAGGCTTTAAACATTTCACGAATGCCTTCAATACTCGGTTTTTTATTGTCAGGATTTAAAATATCACCTGCTCGAATTACATTATCGAGTACGATAATCGTACCTGATCTTGAGAATTTCAGACTCAATTCTAAATATTCAGGATAACCCTGTTTATCTGCATCAATGAAAATAAAATCAAAAGGCTCGATAGATTGAGGATCAATCGCAGAAAGGATATCTGCAGCACGGCCAGCTCGAAGATCAACTTTTACAGGAAGATTGGCATGATCGATATTTTTTTGTGCCATTTCGGCATGAGTAGCACGGCCTTCTATGGTGAGTAAGTAACCGTCTTCAGGTAAGGCACGACCTAACCAGATGGTACTGTATGCAGCAAAGGTTCCGATTTCTAAAACTCGTTTGCATTTATTCATTTGAATAAGCATCTGCAAGAACATACCTTGGTTAGGAGCTACTGCAAGATGATTTGAAAAGCCGTGTTCGTCGGTATTCTTTAATGCATATTCGAGTCGCGGGTCTTCGGGAATTAAATGTGAATCGATATATTGGTCAATGTCTGTCCACATCTGCTGCATAATCAAATTTACCTATATGTTGATCGGGCTATTTTAAACGTTTATGCATAGAGTGCAAAAATCTTCGTTTCAAGAAATTTTGGTTGATTGGGAAATGTACAATAAAAAAACTCCTTTCAGTTGAAAGGAGTTTTTTTATTAGAAATTACACATCGAACTGTTTCGGGTGAGGTCAGGGCCCCAAGTACGATAGCCTTGAGTATCAATATGAATCTGCCCGGAACTATATAGACCAATACCCATATTTAAGCTTTGACCATGCTGAGCCCAGAACTGACAAAGTTTAAACTTGGTATTTTCGATAAATGCATAATCTTGAGCTTGTGGGAACTCAGGGCCAATACGGAAATCGATTGCCGAGTTAAATAAATGTTTAGATGAGCTTGCACCGCCTGCACATTCATTTAAAGGTAAGTCTCGGTAAACCGAGGTCACTTCAAAGTCGGTGAGAACTTTTGCTGCAACTAAATATTTAAATACGCGTAGGGTAGATAAAGAATTTCCCCATAGCTCACGATTAGGTACAGCATATTCCGAGCGGCCACATTTTTGCCAATCACGTGCTGAACGTAATAACTCAAAGCTTGGTACAATGCCTGCAACATTATTTCGGGTTAAGAATTTTTCGTATTCACGAACACGTTGGTAATTTTCACCAGAACTTAACCAACTTCGATAAGATGCAGGCTCAACTTTAGGGGGAATTGGGCGCTCGATAATAACGCGCTCTTGTGGAATAAAGATTCGTTTACCACTTGGAGAGGTTTTGCCTGTTGTTGTGTGTTGGGGAGAGCTGACACAACCTACCATAATCGCTGGGATTATGCATAAGGGCACCAGACACTGCAAAAACTTCCGCATAAGAAAAATTAAGCACTTATAAATATTGCGGGTATTTTAATGCAAAACAGTGCACAAATTACGAGGAATTTGCAATTAAATGTTTGAATAGGGTATAAAAAAAGATCAGCAGTTGCTGATCTTTTCTGAAATTACTTTTCAAGATATTGTAATTTATCAGGTTTTCCGTTCCATTCTTCACGGTCAGCTGGTTGATCGCCAATTTGAGTAATGTTAGGCCATTTTTGAGAAAGTTCAGCATTTAATTCAATAAATACTTCTTGACCCTCAGGTAACTCATCTTCAGAGAAAATTGCATTTGCCGGGCACTCTGGTTCACATAATGCACAGTCAATACATTCATCCGGATTAATCACTAGGAAATTCGGACCTTCGTAAAAACAGTCTACAGGACAAACTTCTACGCAATCTTGGTATTTACATTTAATACAATTTTCAGTGACAACAAAGGTCATGGCGACAGCTACCTAAAAAATATGGTTTCATTTCGAATAGCTTATTTTAGGCAAAAAAGGGGTAAACAAACAATTGCTTTTATTGATATTCTTTATTCATGCATATGAAGATAAGTTAATACGTTGATAATCAAACAGATCTTCTATGGTGAATAGAGCGTAATCTATAAAATCAAAATAATAATATATTTTATAAAACAATAACTTAAAAAATATTTTATTTAATTATTTAGATGTCATTTAAGTCAAGGCGTCTATTTTATTAAACGCCTTAACTTTTAATTTTTTCTTTTACAAATTTTGATTTACGGTTTTTTTCCTAAAAAAACTTAAATTTTTAGAGCTAAAGCTTACATAGTAAATGGATATCTTCAGGTTCGAGCTGCCAAAGTTCTTGATCTGGAGCACTTAACGGTTGCGCGCCATGCTTCATATAGAAGTCTACAGTGCGTCGACTTGGGGTTGCTGAAATATACAGTTGGTCTGCACCGAGTTGCTTGGCTGACTCTTTTGCGGCTTGCATAAGCTTAGCACCAATGCCTTGACCTTGTTGGTCAGCATCCACATAGAAATAGTGGAGTAATTTTGCTTGGGGGTAATTCGCTATAAGTTGATTTGAGACTACGCTTACACCAACGAGCTTTTCAGAAGCATCAAATGCACCGACAAATATTGAACCTTGTGCAAAGAGTTGTTTGAGTTTAGGTGGGTCATTTTCTAGATGGTATGAATCCCAATTTTGTACATCAAAAAAACAATCAACCAATTCTAGCTTTTGCTGTTTTTGTATGTAGTTTTGAGTGATTAATTCACGGCGGCTAATGTGCTGCCAAATAAGATCAATTTCTGAACTTTGCAAAGATCTTAAGATCATATAAATATTATTCTCCGATATGAATAAGCAGACCTAAGCCTGCTTATTCGGAAGTGCTTTATTAAGATTTGAGTGCAGCTTTTAACTCGTAGAGTTGTTCAAGTGCCTGACGAGGCGATAAGTTATCGACTTCAATTTGCTTAAGTAAATCTAGAGCAGGGGATGAAACTTCAATTTCGACAACTTTCTCTATGATTTGTGAACCAGAGTTTGCATCTGGTGGAGCAAACAAATCATTTTGAAAGCTGGTTTGTAGATGTTGTTGCTGCTGTTTTTCTAAAATGCGTAAACGCTTCTGCGCTTCTTTAATAACATTGGCAGGAATACCCGCTAATTTTGCAACTTGTAAACCATGACTTTGGCTTGCAGGGCCTTGTTGAACTTTATGCAATAAAATCAGATTGCCATTCAGTTCTTGCGCCGTGACATGATAGTTATCGATTCCTGCTTCACTACCAAGTTCGGTCAACTCAAAATAATGAGTCGCGAATAAACATAAACATTTTACGCGCTTGGTTAAATCGACCACACATGCCCATGCTAAAGATAAACCGTCATAGGTACTGGTTCCGCGGCCAACCTCATCCATTAATACCAACGACTGGTTGGTGGCATGATGCAGAATTTGCGAAGTTTCAGTCATTTCAACCATAAAGGTAGATTTGCCTGTAGATAAATCATCGGCTGAACCAATACGTGTAAAAATTCGGTCAATTGGACCAAGTTTGACGGCTTTAGCCGGAACATAGCTACCGCAATAAGCAAGTAAACTGATTAATGCCGTTTGGCGCATAAAGGTTGATTTACCGCCCATGTTTGGACCGGTAATAATGGCCATGCGGTGCTGAGCATCAAGGAAAGTGTCATTTGGGGTAAATGGTGCTTTATTTAATGCTTCAACGACAGGATGACGACCTGCCTGAATTTTAATGCCCGTTTCCGGAGTAAATTCAGGGCGCGCCCAATTGTTTAAACGTGCTTGATGAGCAAAGTTTGCAATGACATCAATTTGAGCAATTGCCGAACTCATCATTTGTAGATGAGCGATATTTTCGCGAAGGTTTTCAAGCAAAGCTTCGAATAATGCTTTTTCACGTGACAGCGCACGTGACTCGCTCGACAGGACTTTATCTTCAAAACTCTTTAGCTCAGGGGTAATGTAGCGTTCAGCATTCTTTAAAGTTTGACGACGGATATAGTCGGCTGGCGCTTGTTCTGCTTGAGCACGAGTCAGTTCAATGTAGTAACCACTTACACGGTTATAACCGATTTTAAGGGTATTAATGCCTGTACGTTCACGCTCTTTAATTTCTAGATCAATTAAGAATTGACCTGCATGATCACGAATTTGGCGTAATTCATCAAGCTCAGCATCATATCCTTCTGCAATTACATTGCCATCACGAAGTAATACCGGTGGGTTTTCAACAATAGCTGCCATTAAATGCTGATGAAGCGCTTTGAAGTCTCCAAGTTCTTCATCTAGTTGAACTAATAATTTAGATTTCTTCGCTTGAATGACTGGAGTTAACGCCGTTCTTAAAGCTGGAATTTGTGCGCACGCATGACGAAGTTGCACCAAATCACGTGGTCGTGCACTGCCTAGCGCAACCCGGCTAAGCACACGTTCAATATCACCAATTTCTTTAAGCACTAACCGAACTGGGTTTTCGTGATATCCCTGAATGAGTTGTTCAATCGCATCTAAACGAGCATCAAGCAATGCAGTATCACGCACAGGTTGCATGAGTGTGCGGCTTAATAGACGGCCACCCATTGCAGTTTGGCAGTCATTTACCAGTTGAAATAATGATGTTCCGTGTTCAAATAATGGCTCGATAATTTCTAAGTTGCGACGTGTAATTGGGTCGAGCGCAATAAAGTCAGTACTTTGTTCAAGTTGGATTGAGTGAATATGTGGTAATGCAGTTTTTTGGGTTTCTTTTGCATAGTGAATAAGTGCAGCGGCAGCAGCTTTGGCCAAAGGTAATGGGTCTAAACCAAAACCTGAAAGTGTTGATACCGTAAACTGGTCACATAAGGTTTTTTGTGCATTATTTAGGTTGAAGTCTACATTTGGACGTTTAGTAACAGGGCAATCTAAATGCTTTTTAATTTGTTCAATAATATTGGTGTCGACCAAGTCTTCATCAATCAAGATTTCACTTGGCATTAAACGCGCAAGTTCAATAGGTAATTGTTCTGGCTTGTAATCTTGTTGTTGAACTTTAAAAATGCCCGCACTCAAGTCGAGTAAAGCAAAACCGATCTGGTTTTGATGAATGCACAATGAAACGAGATTAGATGATTGATAACTGCTGAGTAATGCATCATCAGTTAATGTACCTGGGGTCAGAATACGAACAACTTTACGTTCAACAGGGCCTTTGCCTGTTACTTCTCCAACTTGTTCGCAAATGGCTACCGTGCGCCCAGCTTTAACAAGACGCGCCAAATAACCTTCTGCCGAATGATAGGGAACACCTGCCATTGGAATAGGTCGGCCACTGGCTTTGCCACGATGGGTTAAGGTAATGCCTAAAAGTTTGGCTGCTAAATGAGCATCTTCAAAGAAGAGTTCATAAAAGTCACCCATACGGTAGAACAGCAACGCATGTTGATAGTCCGTTTTAACTTTGAGATATTGCTGCATCATAGGTGTGTGAGAAGATAAGTCAGCCATGATTTCAGCGCTATTCATGCGTATTAAACCCTTAAAAAATCAGTAATATTTTACGTTTGGTCATCTAACCAATTTCAAGTCTTTTAAAAATGAATGTCATTCAAGAAAAGAACACAACTGGATGAACTTTGAAAATTGGCATCCATAGTATAAAGCGAATTGGAGTCACTCCAGATGTGTAATGGTAACAAATTTGAGTTATTGAAAAAAAGAGTAGTGAAGCTCTGAAATATAAGACCAATAAGTTGACTTCAAATTGTGGCTTAAGTGGTCTGAGGTCAAGTTTTTTTCAACATACTTAAGCAATATGGTTTGCGTAACTTCAATCAAATACTGAAATATGTTGAATCAGCGTATGAATTGCCTACGTCAGTCATTGTCTTGTGCAAAAGTATGCTGAATATAAATAGAGGAGTCATTCATGGGTACGCGTTCAACCATTATGGATACCAATAGCTTTCGTCCAGAACATGCTGCTGAGCTGGATCATGCTACCCGAAAACTGACAGATAAAAGAAATAAAATTTTAGGTGAGTCCTATCGCTTGTTTTATCGTAATCCCGTGCATCTGGTGAAAGGTCAGGGGCAATATTTATGGGATGCAGCAGGTCATCAATATCTGGATGTTTACAACAATGTTGCCAGCATTGGTCATTGTCATCCTGCGGTCATTGAAGCGGTGAATGAGCAAATGAAAATGCTCAATACCCATACCCGTTATTTACATGAAAATATTTTGGATTATACCGAAGAACTCTTACAAACCACTCCCGATGAAATTGACCGTGCCATGTATATGTGTACAGGTTCGGAAGCGAATGATTTAGCGATTCGTATTGCCCGCGAATATAGCGGTGGCACAGGAATTATTGTGTCTCAAGAAGCCTATCATGGGACCAGTAGTTTAACCTCAGGATGTTCTCCAGCACTTGGAACTGAACAACCTTTAGATGATACAACTCGCCTAGTTCCGGCACCTGATTATTATCGGATTCAAACTGATGATTTAGGTGAATGGTTCGCACAGCAGATTCAACAGCAAATTGACGATATGAACGCAAAAGGCATCAAGTTTGCAGGTTTTTTAGCGGACTCCATATTTTCTTCTGATGGTGTGATGCCTAATCCTGTTGGGTTCTTACAAAAAGCGGTTGATGTCGTGCATGCCAATGGGGGAATCTTTATTGCTGATGAGGTACAACCGGGTTTCGCTCGCACTGGCGACGCTTTCTGGGGCTTTGGCCGTCACAACGTTGTTCCTGATGTAATTACCACAGGTAAGCCAATGGGTAATGGTGTCCCTGTGTCAGGGCTTTTAGCTAAGAGTGAAGTCCTTGCTGCTTTCAGCGATAAAATTCCATATTTTAATACCTTTGGCGGTAATCCTGTTTCTATGGCGGCGGCACAGGCTGTACTTAAAGTCATTCAGGAAGAAGAATTGCAAACCCATAGTAAATATGTGGGAGGGCTACTTCTAAAAGAACTCACTAAGCTTATGGACAAACATGAAGTGGTGGGTGATGTCCGTGGCGCTGGTCTGTTTATAGGATTTGAACTGGTTAAAGATAGAGGCACAAAAGAACCGAATAAAGCATTGGCTTTGAACCTTATTGAAGAGCTCAGAAATACTCATCGAGTTTTAACCTCAGTTGCAGGTCCTTATGGCAATGTATTGAAACTGCGCCCACCTCTGGCTTTCCAAACAAAAGATATCGATTGGTTAGTCGGTGCTTTAGATCAAGCCTTAACAAAATTAAAGTAAGACCTTCTATAAAAAATACCCTTCAAGTTGGATGTTAAATCTAATTTGAGGGGTATTTTATTGTTAATATCTTATGCATCTTTAGAAGATATCTTGAATTACTTAAATAATAAAAGGCCTTTATTCAAGGCCTGTATTTGTGATGTTTTAGTGTCTTAATTGACGGGGTGTAACACCAAACCAGCGTTTAAACGCACGAGACAATGCGCTTACTTCTGAATAACCTAATAAGAATGCCATTTCTGAAATTGGAATATTTTTCTGTTTAATATAATGCTCGGCCAACTCACAACGGACCTGATCGACTAAATGGGTAAAGGTCAGTCCTTCAGTTTTTAAACGGCGGGTAAGGGTGCAACTACTTAAACCAATATCATGAGCGATTTTTTCAAGGTTTGGTTCACCTTCACTGAGTTCAAGTTGTATGTGAGAACGGACCTGATCTGCAAGACATTGACTTGGTGAAGCGCGATTGAGTAGGTGCAATGTATCTAGAATCACTGTTAATAAAATAGAATCACGGCCCGGCATAGTATGCTGGACGTCTTTTTTTGAAATGATGATGGAGTTAAAAGGCTGATCAAAATAAACAGGCGCATTAAATAATTTGCTATGTTCTTGCCAGAATTCAGGTCGAGTATGCTCAAAGTGAATCGCGCGTGGTGAATAATGAGGACCCATCACTTCACGGATCACATTCATAAACATGCCCATAGTCAGTTCTGCATCTTGGCGACGAGTTAAAATCGCGCCGTGTTGAACCTGATAATCTATGCGCCAGCTATCTCCTAAATCGACCATTCGATTGAGGGTATCTTTCTGATGCAAATAAAAGTTATTGGTCATGTTCATGAGTGCAGACTCTAATGTGTTTGAGCAAAGACCGATGTAACCAATAAGCCCTAATGATTTCGGTTGAAACTGTTGACCATAATGCAGACCAAAATTATCACAACCTGAAACCAATGCCGCCTGTTCTAGCACCTTGCAATAATTGGGTAGTTGTAAGCTCAAAGTTGGGCTGACTAGAAGTTCAGGATTAATACCACTAATTCCTAAAACACGATCAACATCTGCACCTTTTTGATGAATAAACTCGCTTAATCCAGAGGCGGCTGCAGACAATACACCTTGATTACACATATTTGAATCGACAAGATGAGCTGGATTGAGATGTAACATGTCAAGTCTCATGATATTTATTCCTAACTATTATTATATTAAGCAAAAGCCATACCAGTTTTTGCTTACGTCCATGATTTTGTGTGGTTAAAAGTATTTATAAAATAATGGTTTATGTGTTGCTGTTTTAAGTTTCAGGTTTGATTCTTTAAGAAGATATCTTTAGGTTGGGTAGCGAACTAAAAGAAGGCAGAAAATGCATTAGAGATAGGCAAAAAGGGCAGAACTAAAACAAGAAATTAAGCAGCTTCTCATGCATACAACATGTATTGTAGGCATGAGAAAATAAGTGAAATACTAATTTTTTGTAGTTTTTGCCGTTTGCGCACCATAACTTAAACTGGCCATTGAAGGTCTAAATTGACCTGTATTGGCATCGCGGCCCTGTAGTAAAAACTTAGTATTGGCTTGACCATAGCCCTGTACAGCCTGCTGAGAAAACTTGCCGATATCTGAACTTGGGCTGCGTAATCGATTAATAATCAGAACCTTCTGAGTCGTTGCAAAATCTTGCATCATATTTTGATCGCCTTCACTGTCACCTGCGATAAAAATTGGTCCGTAACCATATTTAGAGATTAAAAAACGCTGGATGGTTGCAGTTTTGCCTTTACCTTGAGTTTGCGCATAGCCATGACGAAACTCAGGTAAAATTCGATTTTGTGCATCTCGTTCTAACTCCATGGCGTAGGCATTTTTTTCATTAATGTTATAGCCAATCTCTGGATTAGAAATAATTTCCTTAATCACATCAATAAAAGATGCCGAACAGACATAGACATCAATGCCATTATCCTGAAAGGCCTTAAATAGATTTTGCATTTCACGGTATGGTCTTAAACCATTTTCCCAAGTGGTTTTCACAACGCCTGCTTGACCCGAAAGTGCAGCGGGAGAGGTCCATGTCACGGGTCCAATCGGTTGCTGCATTTGCCAAGCCACCGTTGCTTTCACCAAATTACGGACTTGTTGTTCGGTAAGCCCAGTAAATAAATAAGTGACCCACGGATATGCAACTTCATGGTCAAACGTGTCTCCAATCGCCGCATATAGATATCTCATTTTAGTAATGAAATCGAGATAATGCGGATCTTGTTTAATTTGATCCAGACTTTGCTTACCTTTTAGACCGCTATAGTGGTGATAAAGCCATGTATAGCTGGCAATAATATCTGGGGCAATTTTATCAATATTGACAGCTTGGCCTTGCTGGTTGTTGTAGGCTGCTTCAAAATTTTGCGAGCTGATTCCTTTACGAATAATCTGATTAAGCTGCTCTGGCGTGACATTAAATGCTAAATGTTCAAGCTGATAAATTAACGTTGCTTCTTCGATGTCTAAAAATACCGAAGTATTGTCAAAGTCAGTGACAATATATGGGCGTTTTTCAGGGTTATAGTTAGGGCTATCTTTTCCATAGGTAGCAATTAATTGATTAAGTTGGTCAAAGTTAAAAGCGTCCCATTGACCTTTTTGTATATATTCCTTTTTGGGAATAGCGACTGCGGGAGATGTATTTTGTATAGGGCTGTAGTTACATGCGCTTAGAGCAATCATACTTGCCAGACTACTGGTGAGTAATAGTGTTTTGGCAACTTTGCTCAGTTGATGGGTAGCTTGCATAAACCCTTCCTTTAAATTCTATAAAATTTAAAAACTAAAAATTGAAAATGAAGAAAAGCGATCTAAACCACTTTTCAAATTCCTACAGGCATTTGACCGTTTAGATATTTTTTACAAAGACGCACAGTTTCATTGGACCATTGATCACCAAGACTTTGAGCCATTTCTGTTTGTGCGTGAGAACCATTCCAAGCCATCATTTGAATGCGGCGTTGCATGATAAAAGTTGGGATCATTTCATATTCTTCAGACTGAATATGACCTACGCGCTCGTAGCCTTTTAACCAGTAATCAACCCAATGAGGTGCATTTGCATAATGTTCATTGAAGCTAATCGCAGCGGCGAGATCATGCATAAACCAGCTCATTCCGCAGTCATCAAAATCGATCACACCGATACGTTCTTGTTGTAGTAATAAATTGGTTAAACGCAAATCGGCATGAATCAGGCCATAGCGTTCTTGGGTTTTACCAAAGAAATTTAAATCTTTCGAAATTTGTACAATGGCTTCTTCAATAACGCTGTGGTCTTGTTGTCTCAAGTGAGGTGCATTTTTCCAGTTTCCCCAGTGTCCATCCGCACCGATCATGGTTTCATGATTCCACACAATACGTTGAAAGTTTTCAGGCGCTTGCCATGTCTTACTATGTACGTGCAACTTTGCGGTAATTTGCCCTAATTGCTCAAATGCAGTGGGGTCAACTTCAACAGTCGGCATATCGCCCTCAACCCAGTTGAAAAGGACTGCATAACGATAAATATCATTCGATAGTTTTAAAGTAATGACACGCTCACCTGATTGATCTGCAATCGCAACAGGAACTTGAATACCACTCGCATTTAAAGCATCTAACCATTCAAGCTCGCTTTGTATATCGAGTTTGCTGTGGTAGTTGGGACGGTGAATTCGAAGCGCATATCGGGTAGAACCAGTTGAAATCTGAAAGGTTGCATTTTCAGACTGACACAGCAGTTTGACCTGTCCTTGATATTCCGAGGGATATTGCTTAATTGCTTGTTCTGCCAGTATTTGTAATTGAACTTGGCTTAAAAATTCATTTTGTTCTACAGACATAACCCAACTCCTCAATTTAATTTTTAAACACGTTCTGTGTTGAGATGCCGTCGATCTTATAAAAGAAAAAATGAATCAACTTGACTTCAAGTGGTCGGGGAGATGTTTTGCTGTCAAGTTTTATGAATATCTTTTGCGCAACTATTGGTGTTGTAAATTTAGTCGATAAGGCAATACGACAATGAAAGAGTCAGAATTAAGCGTAGATGTGGGTGCTCTACAACAGGACGCAGAGTATTTTGCAAAACGTCAGTTAAAAAAGGGGGCAGTAGGTTGGTTACTTTTAGTGGGGCTGGGTGTTTCTTACGTCATTTCGGGTGACTTTGCAGGTTGGAATTTTGGGCTGGCACAAGGTGGCTGGGGAGGACTCTTTATTGCAACAGTCATCGTTGCGTTTATGTATCTCTGCATGAGCTTTGTAATGTCTGAGATGTCGACGATGTTACCTACCGCTGGCGGTGGCTATAGTTTTGCCCGCGTTGCATTTGGTCCTTTTGGAGGTTACCTCACAGGGACTGCGATTTTAATTGAATATGCAATTGCACCTGCTGCCATTGCCGTATTTATCGGTTCTTATTGCGAATCACTCTTTGGAATTGGAGGCTGGGCTGTTTATCTAATT
The DNA here is from genome assembly GCF_031196995.1 of Acinetobacter sp. 12966. Lineage (NCBI taxonomy): Bacteria > Pseudomonadati > Pseudomonadota > Gammaproteobacteria > Moraxellales > Moraxellaceae > Acinetobacter > Acinetobacter sp. 12966. Next base: position 102,693 of record NZ_JAVIMC010000006.1, on the reverse strand, counting down.
TGTTATTTAGTTTTTATGGGTATTCATCTGAAAGGTGCAGGTGAAGCACTTAAAATCATGTTTGGAATTACCGCCGTTGCTTGTATTGCACTGGTCGTATTCATTGTTGCGATGCTTCCACATTTTGAAAGTGCGCGTTTATTTGATATTCCAGTCAGTTCTCATGCAGGTGCAAGTAGCTTTTTACCGTTTGGCTATATGGGAATATGGGCCGCAGTACCGTATGCCATCTGGTTTTTTCTTGCAGTTGAAGGGGTGCCACTGGCTGCCGAAGAAGCAAAAGATCCAGTACGTTCATTGCCACGAGGTTTGATTGGTTCAATGTTGATATTGGCATCGTTTGCACTTTTAATCTTATTTTTGGGAGCAGGTGCAGCGGGTTCAAATGCTTTAAAAAATTCAGGGGCACCTTTGGTTGACGCACTCATTGCTGTGTATGGTCAGCACACATGGTTAGCGAGCTTTGTTAACTTTGTAGGTCTTGCTGGACTGGTCGCAAGTTTCTTCTCAATTATTTATGCATATTCGCGTCAGATTTTTGCATTGTCACGTGCGGGATATTTGCCAAAAAATTTATCGCTCACCAATGAAAATAAAGCGCCATATTGGGCCATTATCATTCCGGGCATTATCGGCTTCTTACTTTCTTTAACAGGTGAGGGTGACTTACTCATTTTAATGGCTGTATTCGGCGCAACAATTTCTTATGTGTTGATGATGCTTTCACATATCAAATTACGTTTGTCTCGCCCTGAATTACCACGCCCGTATAAAACGCCTGGTGGAATGTGGACGTCTTGTATTGCCTTGGTTCTCGCTGCTGTTGCTGTAGTTGCAGGTTTAATGGTCAATCCAAAAGTTTGGTTATTGGCCGCGCTGATTTATGTTGGATTTATACTCTATTACTTATTATATAGCCGTCATCATTTAGTGAAAGGCACACCTGAGCAAGAGTTCGCCATGATTGATGACTAATTTTAAGTGGGTTAAAAATAAAGAGGCTTCGGCCTCTTTTTTAAGTTTTATACTTCTGTACAAAAGAATATAAAAACAGCAAGTAGTACTTACTCAAATATCATTTTAATCTGATTGATATTTATACAATATAGTTACCAGATCACACGGATATGAACTCATGAAATTTCTAAAATTTCTAACTTTTAGCACCATTCTTACCTTATCCGCACATAGTTATGCGACAGTGGGCGGTGGACAAAAAATTGAAGTATTGGGCTATCAGCAAAAAGAGAAGAAACTTTATGTATTAAGACACTATGAAGATGGTCGAGGACGTCTACCACAACTCTATTATTATCTATTAAATAGTAAATCGCCTGATAAACTGATTGAAGTTAAATCTCTCTATATCAATCCAAAAACACATAAGATTGATTATGATCAAGATAGTAGAGCATTTGATAAAGCTCTAAATAAAATTAAAAAGAATTTAACCCCATTAGTCGTAAGTAATAGTAAGATCGTAAAAATTCAAACATTAAAAACTCATCAGAATCAAGTATCGTCTTGGTTTGATCCTTCAGGAAAGATCACGCAATATAAAACAGAATATGTTGTAAAATCGCCGTCTTTACAAAGTAAGACCCATGTTGCGGTTCATTACACCAAAGCAATAAAAATTTCCCAAAATTATAGCGTGCCTAAACACAATAAGAGGTTGGTTGTCGTTAAATATCTGGGGATTCCAGAAGAAACTGGGTACGATATTGAAGACCCTGTTTTACTACTTCCTGTGAAAAAATAAGTTTAAGAGCAAATTATTTTCTTGGTTCAAAGGGGCAGCAGTAGGGCATCATTATCTAGATGTTCACAACAATATTGCTGGCATTGGTCATTGTCATTTTGCGGTCATTGGGGCGGTAAATGAGCACAAGGAAATTTTCATTTGTTAGTTAGATCGATTCATTCAAGGTCGAGTTGGTGGTCATCTTTTGTGACTTTAATTTTTAACTTCTTATATTTCCGTTTATTGGGGTCAATTGCAGAATTTATAACTTCATCTGAAAAAGCTGAACATAACATCAATTTTGCATATGCTCGGTAACCTATCAAAATTCTTCGTAGTGGATAGTCTGTTCTGGTGGAGTAATAGTCGATTCTGGAGTTCAATTCTTGTAGCAGAGTCTGCTGTGACATTGGAATAATTTCTGTAAGAGGTGTATTCAGCATATAGTGATTTATCTACTGTAAGAAGAATTATTTTGAAAATGTTATAAATTTTAGATAAATCAATATTTATATTACATATCAAAGCATTTTAGATATGCAAAATATATATTTATTCTCTTTAAATTTAAGGAGATATGCTGCAAACATAAATTTTTGATGATGCTGTAAAGATAATAGTAACAACTCTTTTTAAAGCCACAGTACACTATGTGTTATAGTCAATTTCGATTAATTATTGGCATTAAAATGGATATCTGTATTGGCGGTATACTTGATGGGAAAAAAAGAAAAGACGATCAAAATCATTTCAGAGTAGATAGTCATTATTCTGATCATGGATCCGAATATAATAAAGAGCATTTTCATCTACATGGGCAGCTTCATACATTTTGGATAAGTGAAGAGATTGATTTTTGTGATGCACAAAGAAGAGTTGAATTAATATTAAATAAAAGATTAGAACTTGTTTAAATTAAAAATAAATATATGTATTAGCGTTTTTTAGATTCTATATGGAAAATGAATAAAACGTTTTAATTAATATGATGTTAAACAAAAGCTCTATTTAATATAGAGCTTTTGAGCTATCAATTATTTTATTCCTTTTTTTCTTCATTATTATTTTCTTTAGGGTTATTTTCTTCTTCAGGCGATTGTACGGGTTTTTCAGTTTTATCCTCATTAGGTTGAGCATTAGAATCATTTTGGTTTTGGGTGGTTTTTTTTGAAAATTCTTTGAAATCAGACATTTTAAACTTCTTAATAATAGTAAGGAAGCTTTATCGTAGGCCTTTAATTCGCTTACATTGCGGTGATTATGAGAACTCTATGTAGAGATATGTGCGTAAAAGTGCTTAATTCTCGACATAATGTTTCTTTGAATCAAATAGACTGTTGATATATAAGTGGAAGAAAATTTTAATCAAATACAAGAGTTAACATATAGCTAGAGAGCTATTGTTTTTAATGGTTTTTTGATAATTATAATTTATTTAAATATATTATTTTAAGTTCTTAAGTGGAGGAAATATTTTTAACTAAAGTGGGGGATTCGATCTGTAAATATATTTATACAACATAAAGATACAGTTTTACATGCATACTCAATCAAATTAATTAAAAAATGAGGGAAATATGGATGATGAAATGAAAAAATATTTTGATGTGGCTGAAAGTGTTTACAATAATATTCACTTTAAAAATCAGTCCTCTAAGGATTTAATTGACTGTCTGAATAGACTGTTAATTGAAATTAAAAAAGAAGCAGCTATAAACAATTTACAATTAAAATATCCTGTTATTGATTTTGAAAGTTGTTTAAATAGGCCAATGAAAGAGCGTATTGTTAAAATTGATTTAAGCCTTCTCCCTAATTTTGATAATGAACATGAATTTATTCTTTGGTTGGCGGGATTTGTAAAAAGTATTTCTGTATCTAGAAGTTATTATTTTTAAAAGTGTGGTGTGATAGCAAATAAAATAAATATTTTTTAAATATGTTGTATAAATATTTATTTGGCGTATACTGGGTTTAACTAGAAAAAAAGACTTATTAGTAAATCCTCTTTTAGTATCGTAGTTTTATTCATAATCCTTCGTTTTTTTAAGATCTTAAACTCAATTTGTTATTATTTTTTTCAAAGTTTAATGAGTCATGAAATATGGCTTTATATTATTAAAAATCAAAGGATATATTATGTCTAATACAGCAATCGGTACAGTGAAATGGTTTAATGAAACCAAAGGTTTTGGTTTTATTCAACAAGATACAGGCCCAGACGTTTTTGCACATTTTAAAGAAATCAGTAGCTCTGGGTTTAAAACCTTATATGAAGGTCAACGTGTTAGTTTTAATATAGCTCAAGGACAAAAAGGTCTTGCAGCTACTAATATTATTGCCCAATAATATTTTAAAAATAAAAAAAGCATCTTAGGTGCTTTTTTTGTTTTTAGTATATTAATCATAAAGATAATTTTAAATAAATTAAAAATATAAATTATTATAATGATAAACAATAATATCATATTCAGATACACTTGCATTGTATCTATATAAAGGTAAAAGGACTATGTTAACTAAGTGCTAGATAATCATCTACACAACATTAAATAGGAGAGACTCTAATGTCTCAACAAAACCAAGTTAAAAGCGATCAAGACAAATCAAAAGAGCAACAACAGCAACAGCAAGATGGTAAAGAGTTTGAGCCTAAAAGCCCTGATCAAAATGCTGTAGAAAAAATGGATCAAAATGATAAAAATGAGAAAAAATAATAATATAATAAATTTATTTTTTCTTAAATGATGGGTTGGTCGAAAGAATAATGATTCTTTTTGCCAATTTATAAAATTAAGAGGAATGTTTTTAATATGTCTTTTATTATAATAATTTTTATTTTGTTTGTTTTTGCTTATATTTTGTTTAAAGTTTTTTCTAAAGTTAGTCTAGAACTTCCCGAAAGTACCCTAAAAATAGCTGGTAAAATATTTACAGAGAACAAAAACTTTTTTGAGCATGAAATAATTGTAACTTTATACCAAGAAGAACTGATAACTTTAGTCGGTAACCAAAGTGGTGGTAGGACTAAGGTTTTTAAAAATGCTGTAATATGCCTAGAAAAGGAAACAGATAAAATTGCTGTCTATATAGATACTTTAAGAGTTGGATATCTTAATAAAATAAATGCCTCAAGTTTTGTTAATTTTTTAGAAATAAAAGGTTTCAGTGATAAGGATGCTTTTGAGGTTGATGCAGTTATAATAAGTGAAAAATCAAGCAAATGGAGTGTGAAGCTAGATATACCGTATGATATGAAAAAGTTTAGATTTGATAAGTATTAATTTTTAATGACCATTTAATTAACGTTGCTATAAGATATATTTTGGAACACTTTTTTTAGTATTTAAAATATAAAAAGGATCATAATAATTATATCAATAATAAGAAGGTCAAAAGAGATGGAACTTAGAGCCGTGAAAATGCATAAAATGTTTAGAGATTTTCATGAAGAAAAGGAACGTGGCTATATAGGGGAATATGATGAAAAACATAACCTTGTAGCAATATATAATACGTTTAAAGAAAAAATGCAGAAAATAGAAGGAACTTATCAATGGGTTTTACCTTCATCGGGTGAGGTATTTTTTGTTGAGGAAGATCCGCTATATAGTCGTTAGTGAATTCCAACCTCTAAATTAAGTAACTAAAAACACCTCTTTATAAACCCCAATTTAACAATAACTTATTTATTATTTAGCCCTACTTTTTTAATGATCTATTTTAAAACAAATGGCATTTTGCGTGCTTGACTGCAATAGGACAGAGCACTATCCTTTGCCTGCTGGCCACATTGCCAGTCGGTTTTGACGAACCGTTTTCACACGAGTATCAGAATTATTCCTTCTGAGGGATAGTTTTGTGCAGCCCTTCGTCTCCCTCTCGTAGCGGTAGGACGGAAGGGGGACACCCTCGGGTGTGCTGGCCTCGTGTGACCAGTTCGTCAACCCTCTTTCGTTCTGCCACCATAATTTTAATTTCTGGCAGAACTCCCAATAAAAAGGAGTTGGCTTTGTACATCCATTATTTCTTGGCGGCCCTTGCCATAAGCTATTACGACACAGCTTAAACGTTTAAAGCAGTTTGATCACCCTAAGGTTTTCAAACTTTAAATCGTCACGACCAAAAAACTTACTCAACAATAAAACTTGAGATGTGCCAAGCACAGTCTTTATAGGCTTTGCTGTGCCTTTTTTTCTCCCAGAAAGGGCACAGGTTTTTTTTTATCTCATTTATATACAACAAGAATTTTTATAATGGTAAAACTATGCCAAAGTTAGTTCTCTCAACACGTGCTATTCAAGTTATTAATACGTCGATTGATTTATTTCAGCATCACGGCTTTCATACGGCTGGGGTCGACAGAATTGTTAAAGAGTCAAAAATTACTAAAGCGACCTTTTATAACTTTTTTCATTCAAAAGAGCGGTTTATTGAAATCTGCCTAATTGTGCAAAAAGAACGTTTAAAAGAAAAAGTGGTTTCAATTGTTGAATACGACCAAGGCTTAAGCGTGAAGGAAAAACTTAAGAAACTTTATTTCTTACATACTGATTTAGAGGGACTGTACTATTTATTGTTTAAAGCCATTTTCGAAACTAAAAATAGCTATCCAAACGCTTATCAAACTGTGGTGAGTTACAGAAAATGGCTCATTAATGAAATCTATAGCCAGCTTAGAGCACTCAAAAGGGATGCGATTTTTCAGGACGCCAAGCTATTTTTATATATGATTGAAGGCACAATTATTCAGCTTTTAAGTTCAGAACAGAAAGATGAGAGAGAAAGGATGTTGGATTGTTTTTGTAGGGGTATATTTAATGCTAATAAATAATTGAAATGGAAATTACATGGCTTTTGAGGTAAATGATAAATTTACGAACCATTCACAGATTAAATTCTTAACTTATTTACAGATTATCGGTCTAATAGCTTTCTACGGTCGAGAAAACACATTGGTAACTTTCTTATAAATTCAGATAAAAAAGTTGATTATAATTGGATTCTTTAATGTGCAAATTGTACATTTATATGCTATTTTAAAATGAGAATCACATTGTTCAAGCGTAGTGTGGTCTATATTGCATGTATTATGCACGGCTCAATGCAAATGCTATGAGCTTTTTTTTGTCCTTAGTTTTGTATCGTTAGTAACATTTAAGTGGATAAACTTATGAATATCTGGAACTTTATCAAAAGTTTTCACTCTATAAACACTTATTTAATTCTTTCATTTTCTTTTCTTTCTATTGTAACAACTTATTTTTATTACATAAATCCAAAGTAGGCTGTTGGCATCTATCTCATTTTTAGAGGATTATAATTGTATAGAGCAGAATTTCCTTCTTGCTAAGTTTGAATTCAAGCTGTTATCAAAAATTATAAGGTGAAATATAAATTTATTAGTAGTCATTCTTAGAAATTTAATATAGATAACTTTTAATATCAAATAATTAAATCAAAAACTAGAACTCAACTCCAAAAGCCTATCAAACCGCAGTGAGATATAGAACATGGCTCATTAATGAAATCTATAGCCAGCTTAGAGCACTCAAAAGGGATGCGATTTTTCAGGACGCCAAGCTATTTTTATATATGATTGAAGGCACAATTATTCAGCTTTTAAGCACAGGTCAGACAGATGAGAGGGAGAAAGTGATAGATCTTTATACAATTTATGTCTAACAGAGACTAATTAATCTTTATTTTTTGTGATCTATTTATCATTAATTTTTATCCCTGCGGACGGTTTCCGTAAAAGATTGCAAAAGTTTCATATTAATTACTTAATAGTAGAAATCTCTTACATTTTGTAATGATTAATTCATCATAATTCCTTAAAAGGCAAAAGATATAAGAATGCCTATAATAAAAGGGAAATAGGGATGACAAAATTTATAGCTATCGCCGAAAAGGTTTACGAAGAATGCGAGAAAAAGAATTTATTTTCTGAAAGCACTATTGAGCAGCTCAATAACTTAGTAAGTGCGATAAGAAAAGAACTAAAGGGTTCTTCATGTAAACTAAAAAGTAATTACTTTGATTTCGAAGCGTGTTTAAACAAACCGCCCGATCAGTGCTTAGTTAAGCTAGATATCAGTTTAATGCCCAAATATAAAAATAAGCTTGAATACATCATGTGGTTAGCAGGTTTTATTGAAAGAATTACAGTTGGAGGAAGACCTAAGCTTCCACCACTCGCTAGCTTGATCCCTGCTGAATATCAAGCCAGACAAGAAGTTAAAGTTGATTTAGAAGAAGAAAGAAGAAGGTCAGAAGAAAGCGCCAATATGATTAGGAGCTATTTTGATTCTGACGATTATAAAAAAAATGAAAAAAGTTTGGCTACTTCATGATGAGAAGCACTAATTTTTATTTATAAATTAAAAATCTCAAGCAGCTGTTTATGAGAACAGTTGCTTGTTTATGTTAAAAATCTAAAAACTATTATCAACCGTAAAAGATGATTAGGACCCGTAAGTGGGTGCGTACCTTATATGATCGGGAAATAAATATTATATTAAGGCTTATCTCTATTGGATCCAGAACTTTCGGGATTTTATTTACTCAGCTAATTTTGAACGTGATTCCATCAATGTAAGTAAGTCTCTTTTGACATGATCAAACTCTTTTTTAGGGATGCAGCCATACAATTTACACAGGATGAAGAATGAATAATTTGAATTTTAAAACTCTAAAGAAGTACTGGCTGCGATTCGTGGGTATTGCTGTAATCGCGGGCTCCTTAGTATTGGCATTTGCTTGGGTCGCTGGTCTATTTGGGCATCGCACCACAAGCAAAACTTTTTTGGGAGACTCATTAAATAACTTTGATCCCGGATATCGACGTGCACACGGTAAGGGTATTTGTTTTGATGGCACTTACCACAGTAATGGTGCGGCGGCGGCACTCTCTAAAGCCACAGTATTTGCCAAGTCTGATATACCAGCAATTGGCCGATTCTCTATCGGAAGTGGTAACCCGCATGCGGCAGATAATTCGACAGCAACGGTAAGTATGGCTTTATTACTTTCCGCAGCTGATCATTCACAATGGCGCATGAAATTAAACAACTTTCCCTATTTCCCTACACGAAATGCCGAAGGTTTTTTGGCGCAGCAAAAAGCATTTAAACCAGTTCCAGCTACTGGCAAACCCGATCCAGCCCTAGTTGAGGCTTTCTTAAAAGAATACCCAGAAGCACGTAAGTCTATTGAGCAAAAGGCGACGATGCCATTAACCGGTAGTTTCAGTGGCGCAGAATTTTATGTCGTAAATGCTTTTATATTGCGGGCTGCCAATGGACAAGAACAGCCAGTCCGTTGGTCTATGCGTCCTCATTCAAAATTTATTAGCCTGACAAAAGAACAACGCGATCAAGCTGGCCATGATTTCTTATTTAAAGACATCAAAAAACGTTTGGCTGAAGGGCCGCTATATTGGGATTTGGTTTTGCAACTTGCCGAGCCGGGAGACCCAGTGAATGACCCGTCTCAACCTTGGCCAAAAGAACGTAAAGAAGTGATAGCAGGAACATTGGAAGTCAAAAATGTAACTGAACAGGTAAATGGCGTTTGCCGTGACATTAACTTTGATCCAACACTAGTTCCACCCGGAATTGAGTTATCAGATGATCCAGTACTCGCCGCACGAGCAGGCATCTATTCACAATCTTACAATGCCCGCTTACGTGAAATTGGATTTGGCAAAGCAACGGATGCCGTGGGCAAATAGGAGAGATCAGCCATGCAAAACAAATCTAACGATAATGGTCCACGTCATTTTAATTTGACTGCTCGAATACTACATTGGCTTATGGCAGTAGCGATTTTGGCCATGCTATTTATTGGTGTGGGAATGACAACCTCAATCACTTGGCGTCCGTGGTTAATCGATATCCATCGTCCTTTAGGAATCGCAATCTTATTATTGGTCATCATAAGGTTAATAAATCGACTCTATTTTCCAATTCCACCTTTGCCGCCGACTGTACCACGCTGGCAGACGTTTATGGCCCATGCATCACATTGGCTACTTTATCTTTTGATGTTTAGTTTGCCATTGCTCGGATGGGCAACGCTATCGGCAGGTAATTGGCCTGTAACTTTATTTCCGGGTTGGGATCTTCCACCTATAGCACCCACCAACTCTACGCTTTACGCTTGGTTCCGTACTCTACACGGAATTTTGGCTTGGTTATTATTTGCTGTGGTTATTGGTCATCTATCCGCTGCGTTATTACATGCATGGATTTATCGCGATGGCGTATTCTCAAGTATGGCTTTGGGCTCTTCTAAACCATCAAGTAATGGATCTTCTGCTGAAAAGAAGAATGCTGATTGAGGGGAATTATTAAGCTCAGATCAGGCGGACGAGAGGGAAAAGTTTTTCGATTGTTTTTTATCATCTATTTGAATCTAAAAATAATTTAAATAATAGGATGTATGGTTTGCTTAATTTTTGTTAGATGAGCAGACCATAGCCCCTGTGCAATATAATGAGATCATTACTCGGACATAATCAAATCACCTGATCTAACTTTTTGTTTATATTCTAAAAAAAATAATATTTTGACTTTGTTTGCATATTATTGCTATTTTATTTTACGTTAATCGTAAATTGATTACGTATTGCATAATTAATATGAATTGATTTAAAGCATGTCATGGAGAAGGGAATACCATGAAAGAAGTTGCATTAAGTGATCTGATCAATCAGCAGAAAGTTGGACGCTATCAAAAATTTATTCTGATCACCTGTTTATTACTGATGATTATGGATGGCTATGACATCCAGTCTATGGCTTACGCAGCCCCAATGATTATAGAAGAATGGGGTGTTCAAAAATCCATGCTAGGGGTTGTGTTTAGCGCCAGCTTATTTGGTTTGTTTGTTGGATCATTTTTATTAAGTTCACTCTCTGATCGTTTTGGCCGCCGTCCCATCTTACTGATCTCAACCTTTATGTTCTCGGTTTTGATGCTGGTGACACCACATGTAGGCAATATTGAGCAATTGACTGCAATCCGCTTTGTTACAGGAATTTTTTTAGGAGGTATCATGCCAAATGTTATGGCTTATAGCTCCGAAATTGTTCCATTCAAATCTCGTATTTTTACCATGATGGTCATTTCTTGTGGCTATACGGTAGGGGCAATGTTAGGGGGCGGTATATCCGCCTTATTAGTTCCTTGGGGAGGTTGGCAGGCAATTTTCTATTTTGGCGGTATTGTCCCTTTAATTATTTTCTTTATCACATACTTTAAGCTGCCAGAATCTTTATATTTTTTGAGTGAAAATAATAAAAATACTCCTAAAATTTTATTTTGGTTAAAGAAGTTTTATCCGGCCTTAACATTTAATTCAGAAATAAAAATTATTAATAACACTGAAGTTGAGGTTAAAAAGTCACCGCTTGAGTTGTTTAAAAATCAGCGTGCGTTTTTTACCTATTCCATCTGGATCATCAGTATTTTAAACATGATCAGTCTATATTTTCTGGCAAACTGGTTACCGACTTTGGCCAAAGAGTCAGGACTTTCATTAAATCAGGCATTGATGATCGGTTCCACTCTACAATTAGGCGGTACGATTGGTAGTGTGGTGATGGGCCTTAAAATCGATAAGACAGGATTTTATAAAGTATTAATTCCTGTTTTTTTGGTTGCAGTGATGAGTGTTGCTTTAATTGGCTATGCGGTTAGCCATATTGTTTTATTATTTATTATCATTTTTATTGCTGGCTTTGCAATTGTTGGCGGACAACCTGCCATTAATGCACTGTCTGCCAGTTATTACCCAGTTTCGCTTCGTACTACAGGAGTGGGCTGGAGTATTGGAATTGCCCGTTTGGGTTCGGTCATTGGGCCGCTATTTGGTGGCTACCTTTCCCAATTTCTGGTCATTACCCATTTATTTGTGATTGCTGCAATACCTTCGCTACTCGTCATTATTATGCTGATGATTCAAGCTAAGTACCGATCATAAAAACTATTACATCCATCATGCACATATTGACTGTAATTATGATCGGTAAGTAGTTACAAAGAGTTGGTTACTGCTAGTTCATGACCTATTTAACTCGATACCACGTTTGATTTCGGCCAATCGCAGAGATACCAATGTATCCACGTGCAGTAAGTTTTTCACCATCTGGTGATACCGTTACGCTAAAGCGATAGGTCTTATCTGACTGTGGGTCGAGGATAGAACCTTTGTCATATTTATTTTGGCCCACACTTTTTAAATTTTTGACGATGGTTAAACCAATCAAAGATTTATTTTTATAAGTACCTTCGCACATCGTACATTTGTTGGCTTCACTTGGAACAAGTATTTTTTCGATGTTTGCAGAGAGGTTGCCATTTTTATCTTGGCTAAATCTTACCAGCGCTCGAGGTTGATTGGTTGCGTCATCAATGGTTTTCCAAACACTGCCATGTAATTTGTCCGATGCAAATGAATGAACCGAATAAAAGCTGAATAAAATTAATAATAAATATTTTTTCATATCAATGGTTTCTCGAATTAAAAATAAATGGTTTTTAAAGGCCAGAATTATTCATTTTAAATTTAACTTCACAATTTTCTTAGTATTGAATCGATAAGCTAAACAATATGTGAGGTTATAATCTATTTATTTGGATATTATTTTGATCGGTTTTTTTATGCAATTGCGAGAATGGACAGAATGATTAAGCAAGGTTTAAAAGCAGTTTATAAATTATTGATAATTTTTAGAAGTAGTGGGGTGATTAAACTGCATACAATTTGATAAATAATGACAAAATTTATGTTTAGGAGAAATAAAAAACATCCACTACTTTTTAAATTAGTTAGATTGCGTGTAACTCATCACAAATAATAAAAATAATATGCAAATCATGTGATTAGTATAGATTGACACCGTGCAATATTAAGTCTTATAACTAAACAATCCTGAAAGCTGTTTCTTTAATAGGAACAGAAAAAACACAATATAAAGATGAATAGACATTAGAACAAAAAGTTAAGGAGAGAAGAAATGAAAGTCATTAGACATGCTTTATTTTCTCTGATGGGAATGTTGACAATAAATAGTGCAGATGCTGGAAATGCATCTACATCATTGAGGGTCAGTTTAACCATTCTAGAAACTTGTGAAGTTTCCACACAAGGAAACTTAGATTTTGGTTCGGTTGAACGTGCTCAGCCAGTTCCTACTGCAAGAACGGATGTAACTGTGCAATGCAGCAAGAATACACCTTATCAATTGGCAGTAACTTCAGACAATAATTTTGAACTTAAATCTGCTGACAGCCTAGCATCTGTTGCATATGTACTGTATCAAGATGCGGGCCATACTCAAATTTGGGGAGGGGTAGCGGATAAAATACGTTCACGAATCGCGACAGGAATGAAAGAAAATATTCCTATTCATGGAGCGATCATATCAACTACGAATGTTCAGGCGACCAAGTATGAAGATTGGGTTCGTGTGAATGTTATATATTAATTTTGAAAACAAAAATAATCATAAATATCAAAACTAATTTATCAAAAAACTGTTTTTAGGGGTGGATAGAATATTTTAAAAAGCTACACCAAAATATGGTGTAGCCAGTTGTTTTGATAGAACTAAGCACCACGCATTAATGCTGCTACTGCTTTTTCCAGAAATTGTAGAGTCACTGGTTTGAGCCAAGTACCGTCAGCAAGGCTTGGTTCACTTTGCATTGCTGTACGGATTTTCTCTTGAGTACTTGGGTTTTTGCCAGCATAGCCTTGTAGCATAGAGAGCCATTGTTGTGCCAAACACTTTGATCCATCACTATCTGGTGTGACCTCGGCATCAATCAATTTTTCAATATCAACCAATAATTGAGGCCATTTTTTCATCTCACGAATATAATTCTCTTTTAGAAAAATAAACTCATCGTCAGATAAATAACGGGCAAAAATACTCAGCTTACTCTCAGAAAAAGCTTTAAGTAAAAACTCAACAACTTCTGGCGTTACGCCTACTTTTTCCTGAAATTCAGGTTCGGCTGAGTTTATGGCATTTAGTTTAACTAACCATTCTGGGTTAGCTCGCGTATTGTGCTCAAGAGTTTTCATCCACTTTCGAGCTAGGTCTTGAGCTGCTTCACTGTTAGATGGTTCACCAGCATTAAATAGTGCATTTGCTGCTTGAGTTAACTCTTGCCATTCTTGGTGGCTTTTAGTGCCTGCTTGTAAGAAAGTCAGTTTTTCAAGCTCTTCTTTTGTAAAGTATTTTTCAAACATCGCTATAAGCTCCAGTGTTTTTAGCCAATCCTCCAAACCAAGCTCTTCACCACTTATGATCTGAGATTTAAGTTTGCTGAGCTGATTTCGCAATTTCTTTTGCTCCGTCAGCCTTTGATCAATTGCTTGAATCTGCTGATCAATAATCGGTAAAAGTGCAAGATTGGGGTCTTCAAGAACCGTATAGATTTCGGCTAACGACATTCCCAGTCCTCGTAATGCTTGAATTTGATGCAAACGAGTAATGTCTTTACGGGTGTATAGTCGATAACCAGCATCGGAACGGACCGAAGGCTAAAGTAAACCGATATCGTCATAGTGATGAAGAGCACGGACAGTAAGTCCTGTTTGCTTAGCCAATTCACCAACTTTTAACAGCATCTTTTTAGCTCCTTCTTCCTTAGGCGTGTTTTATGCTAGGGGCTTACGTTACGTGAGGGTCAACTACTTTAAATCATAATTTTCATTATTTTTGATTTGCTAGATATCCGAATTTATTTGATCCGTTTTCGGAATATCTTAAGAGATTACTTAAGCCAGTTTTTCTTGGATAAAAATGATTTCAAGCTATTCTAGTCATGGAGTGACAATATATTTAACAAATCAAAAGCAATCGATACTCGCCATTTTTTTCAACAGGTGCTCGATGAACACAAGGTAAAACCTTTTGAGTGGGATGATCTACTGCTAAACGCCAAATATGTCCCGTACCTAAATTTACAGGTTGAGCATCGGGTTTGGGTTGATAATGCAAATCAAAAAAATACTCTGCCAAAAAAGCTTCAAATTCAGCATCAGAGCCGTCATGTAATTCTTTGAGCTTTTCTCTAATTTCTGGAATTAAAACTTTTTGTTCAACCTGATCATTGGGCACAATATCACTGGCAGCGCCGTGATAGGTACATAAGAATGTATCGGTTTCAATGGGGGAGCGATCAACATGGAATGAATATACATCGGTTGAAATGAAATCTAGTTCTTCATCGCGTTCATAGTTTTTAAGTAAATTAAGTACAGGTGATGCACCAAAATCAGTTAACAGCTCGATATCTTCTAAAATAGTTGTCCTTGCAAGATTACCTTTTTCTGAAAGTTGTAGCGCTAAAAGGTCTTCAATAGAAACTTCTGTAATATTTTCTTTTAACTGAAGTTTATTCACAATTTCTTTAAAGTCACCCACCAAATTTCTGTGCCAGCAAATCGCATTTGTCTCTCCTTGAAACTTTGTATTTACAAGTTCAGGGAAACTAGACACTTTTCTAATTTGGTTGCTGTCAGAAAATGCGTTCTTCATATGAGAATTAGATAAAATAATAGAGCTTTACTAATATTATAGCCTGAGCTTAGCCAAAAAATATTCCATTCCAATTGATTAATCCAGTTTAGTCTTACTTCAGAAGGACATTCTAGAGTTAAATAACTAATAGTTTTTATCAATAATAGATATTTCTCTTTACATTGATTTTTTAACTAATCAAACTTAGTAACGTCTGGTACTGACTCTAAATAATCAAAGAATTGCTGTATTTGTTCTTCTGTTACACGTGCTGTAGAAATAGGTGGTAACTCATCTCTACCAAAGAATCCAACTTCGGGTGTTTCAATACTTGGTATCAGTTCACCATCAATAATTTTACACCAGAAGAAAGCCTTATACACATGTAAAAACATGGGAGGGTGTGGGTGCTTGGTTCTATCAGTTAAAGCTAATAATTTAATGGCCTTAACTCGTAAACCTGTCTCTTCTAGAACCTCTTTTTCAGCATTTTCCGATGCTGAGTAACCTACGTCAGCCCATCCACCCGGAACAGACCATCGCCCATCTCCAATTTCTTTTGCTAATAATAATTTATTTTCTTTAAAAACAACTGCTCTGACATCTAATTTCGGAGTGGCATAACCTACATCTTGGAGCACGTTATTAATAAAATTTTCTGTTTTGATTTCTTTTAATTCTAATAAATATTCAATATGTCCTAAGAGTTGTTCATAACGTTCTTTGTCATAAACATCTTTTGAATAATGTAAACCTGTTTGGGCAATACCAGTAATTTTATTTAAAGTTTCTAACCACTTCACTGAGTCATTCATTGCAAGAGATGCCTTCAAGCTTATATCTTTTAGCTATGTTAAGTCATACTCAGCCGAAGCACTATTAAACAGTTGTTAGCTGAGATTTCAAACGAATTTTTTTGAGATTTTTTTACGATTAATAGCTCTAATCAAATTACTCTTTATATAAATTTGACTTAATCATGAGTGGTAAACCAAAACTACTTAATAGACTAGTTCGAGAATTTGGTACATTCTTACTTTCTAAATTAACAAGCTCAATAAATTCTTTATTAAATTGTTTTCTAGGATATTTTTCTAAAATTTCATTTCTAAAAGAGACGGGGAGTCTATATAGACCGTCACTAATTACATCGCATGATGCGCCTTGCTGTAATAGCGTAATTTCTGCTGGGTCAGAGTGATCTATATAGCCGTTCATATGTAAGCAGATAGCATCTTTAATAACTTCACTTTTCTTCTCATCAAAGCTTTGTTCTTTAGCCTTTAGCTCAAATTGTTTAGCACTCTCATAGGTAAAACAGTTACAACCTTTACTATGAATATGTTGCTCAGTTAAGCCAATATCATGAAAAAGTGAGGCTATTAAAAGTGACTCATCATCAAATTGCTGTTTTTGTATATGGCCTAGGGCAGCACCCCAGAAATAGGTTCGCCATGAATGATTGTAGATAGATATACTTGCTTTAGCTTCGAGCTCATCAAGCGCGACTTTAACCATTTGAGTATCTGGTATTACGATCTGATCAATATCAAAATCATGAGAAATTTTGAATCGAAAGTAATTTATTTTTATAGAGGCCATAACACTTGGCAGCATAAGTTTTTGAATTAACTTAATTTTCTCTTTGAAGCTGAGCTGACCATTGGTAGCTTGCATCCAGTGATACGAACCAATTCTTTTAGTTTTCATTATTAGATCTCATTTTAGAGCAATTACTCTAAAATATTATCATTGATGATTTTTTGCAAGTTTTCAATCTTAAGACATCAATAGAGCTTTAATTGATAGACATTTTGTAAACCTCAATTTAACAATAACTTCCTCATTATTTATCCTTACTTTTTAATGATCTATTTTAAAGCAAATGTCATTTTGTGTGCTTGACTGAAAGAGGGCGGGCTACTATCCTTTGCCTGCTGGCCTACATTGCCAGTCGGTTTTAGCAGACCGTATCAAACGTACATTAGAAGTTTCGTGCTTCTAGTGTTGAGCCCTCGTGCCCCCTCTATGGCGGAACGGAGGGGGACACCTTCGGGTGTGCTGGCCACGTTTGACCAGTCTGCTAACCCCTTTCGTTCTGCCACCATAATTCTAATGTCTGGCAGAACTCCCAATAAAAAGGAGTTGGCTTTGCACATCCATTATTTCTTGGCTCTCAATGCCAAAAGCTATAACGACACAGCTTAAACGTTTAAAGCAGTTTGATCGCCGTAAGGTTTTCAGGCTTTAAATTACTTCGTCTAAAAACTTAATCAACAATAAAACTTGAGATGTGCCAAGCACAGTCTTACGGGCTTTGCTGTGCCTTTTTTCTCCCAAAAAAGTATCTCATTTAGAAACAACAATAATTTCTAACGGTAAGACTATGCCAAATTTAGTTCTCTCAACGCGTGCTATTCAAGTCATTAATAAGTCGATTGATTTATTTCACCATCACGGCTTTCATACGGTTGGGGTAGATAGAATCGTGAAAGAGTGTGAAGTGACCAAAGCAACTTTTTATAACTTTTTTCATTCTAAAGAGCGGTTTATTGAAATCTGTCTAATCGTACAAAAAGAACGTTTAAAAGAAAAAGTGGTTTCAATTGCTCAGTACGACCAAGGTACAAACGTGAACGATAAACTTAAAGAGCTTTATTACTTACACACCGATTTAGAAGGAATGTACTACCTATTATTTAAAGCAATTTTTGAAACGAAACTGATCTATCCAAAAGCCTATATAACCGCAGTGAGATATAGAACATGGCTGCTTAATGAAATTTATAGCCAGCTTGTAAAACTCAAAACAGATGCTACCTTTCAAGACGCTAAGCTATTTTTATATATGATTGAAGGTGCAGTTATTCAGCTTTTAAGCTCGGATGTGGCAATCGAGCGGGAGAGAGTGCTTGAGTGTTTTTTGAGAAGATAATTCGTTTATTCATTTCTTTTAAAGCCCTTCCTCTATTTTAAAAAATAGAAGAAGGTTAAACATGATAATTTTGCGAAAAAATTTAATTATAAATCTATATAAACTTCAGGTTCTTTATTTGAGCTAAGTTCACAAAAATCTTTTGTAAATTTAGGTTTTAAACTCTCATTTAAAATAAATAAAGCTACTGAGAAGAGACTTATTATAATAAAGGTTACTGCTAATATAATTTTCCAATCCAGATTTAATTTCATTGGTTGATTGAAAATTATCTGGGAGAACATCGGAAGTAATAATGGTGAAAAAGCTAATATACTTATTCCCATATAAAATATAAATCCAAAAAAAATATTGAAATTAATTCTTAATTTCCCCATTTTTATCTTTGGAACTACGTGTCCATCCTCAATTTTTACTTCACTTTTTATTCTATGATAAAGACTGATAGTACTTAAAATATCTTTTCGGCTTAAAATAAATGTAGCCATTTCTTTAGAGCAAAATCGGCAACCTATTAAAGCCTTAATTTGTGTTTCCTCACATAAACGTAGGTAATCTTTCTCTAATTCATTAGTAAGAAAATTTTTATCCTTGAAGTTAGCTGCCTCTTCATATTTTTGTATGAGCCTTTTCTTAGTAAGGTCTTTAAATTCAAGGATACTATATAAAATATTTTTTGATTTAACAATAATAAATAAGATAACCAGAGTAAAAATAAATGCTGGTGAAGGGTGTTCTAAGGCTAATTTTAATAGTTCAATAATATCGCTCATCTAACCATCTCATTGTTGAAATTTACGATATTATACATATTTGAAATATTAGGTGTGTCTAACGTTCATTATTATATAATTAAATGAAACAACTATTACTCCTTAAGTATTTATATCTACAATGTACTTTATGTTTAGATATTAATACTTACATTCAGATTGGCTAGATCTGTTACTAAATTTTAACTTGATATTTAACAACGGGAATTTTAGAATTCGCCCAACTAATTTTTAGGAGCTTCAATGTGAGTACTTGCTCGAGTGACAGTAGTCGATCGGTAATAGTCTAAGTATCCACTGAAGTCCTGACAGACCTCTTTTTGTGGATGCAAGAAGAGGTTTTTTTATTTTCATCTTTTCATTTCTATTATTAACCCATGATCTGATCATGTTGGGTTGCAGTACTTGCATGTGCTCCATGACTTATGGGAGTGATGCCAGTGTTATTTACTTTAAAGAAACGCTCACTTATTTCTGGTTTCTGTTTATTCACATTATCTAATGCAAGCTATAGTGGACGACCTATGGTTGTTGACGATGCCGCTCTTGTTTCTCCAAAAACTTGTCAGCTAGAAACATGGGCACAGCATAACTCTGACAGCAAAGAATATTGGGCAACACCAGCCTGTAATTTTGGTGGCAATTTTGAATTTGCTGTAGGGATGGGGAGAGTAAATGATGATACCGAGCACGTCAGTTATGCAACTCTACAAGGCAAGACCTTATTAAAACCTTTAGAAACGAATGATTGGGGAATCGGTTTTTCATTTGGTACTCAAATCAATACTAAAGATTCTTCAAAGAAAGATTGGACGTTTAATGTTCCTTTAAGTCTTTCTACTTTGGATGATAAATTTTTAATCCATGCCAATATGGGGTGGTTACGTGAAAATACCACACATAAAAATCAAACCACGTGGGGAATTGGAACCGAAACACAACTTGCTAACCCATTAACGTTCACTGCCGAAGTATATGGTAATGACCGAAATGATGCCTTTTACCAAACAGGTTTTCGATACATGGTCTATAAAGATTTTGTTCAATTAAACACAAGTTATGGCAACCAAATGTCTCATCATGATAATGCTTTTTTCTCTGTCGGATTTGTGTTTCTAACAAAGCCATTTTTACCTTAATCACTTAAAAATGTCTCAAAGTTCCCTTTAAAAAGTGCTCTTTTGAATATAAAGAGCACAAGTAAAAATAAGTATATATTTCATATAAGGAAACTTTCTCTCTATTCTTTTGATTTTATCTAAAACATAGAGTAAAGTTCGTTCACAAGATATTAAATAAAATGAATGGCTTGTTATGAATATTATAAAAGGTACTAATTTTTGGAGATTACTTTCTATTATATTATTCTTTATAATTTTTCTGGGATTATATTATTTTTTTATTGTATATCCTAAGGATACAGAGCAAGCCAGAATAAGATTTTCAGAAGAAGTTATGGCTTCTTTTTTTTGGATGGACTTATCTGATGAAGTGGAAATAAACAGTATTATTTTAAAAGAAGGCCTACAGTTAAACCCCATTAATGATGAGATATACATTAACGATTTGAATGGTTTAAGCTCATTTTATGTTTGGAATGGTGAACATAAAGAAATGAAAGATGTCTTAAATAAATATTCTGAGTATTCATATTTTGGTAATAAGGGCATTCGAGGATTATGCTTAAAGCTTATGTTTGTACAACAATATAATCAAAAAATTCAGCAGAAAAATTATTCTTCATCAAGGCTATTAGCATCAAAAAATATTAATAAACGTAATCTGGAAACTATCTCTCCATGGTTAAATGATATGAAGGCTTTTGATGAGTTTTATAAAGCTAAGCACATGATTCCAAATTGTAAAATATAGATATGGCTTCTAAAAGTTTTCTTTCTACGCTTGCACGGAAAAGTAAAGGAAATAAAGGAAATATAGCCTTATGCTCTATTCTTTTTATTATTCCTTTATTTGTATTTCCTGCTTATCCAAAAAATGAATGGCAGTACGAGCTATATCAATACATCACACAAACTATGCATGTGACTGTTGGTACGAAAGGGCCATTACCGTTTTTTACGATTCTTTATAGCATTTACATAACCATAGTCATGTTCTTTGTTGGTTGTGTTATCTCCTATTTTTTTATTAAAAAATATGGAATTAATAAAGCTTATCAAGAAGAAATTTATAAATTCTTTTTTAAAGCCGAATTTGAATCTTCAAAAAAATACCCTTGGTTAGAAAAGCCTCTAATTAAAAAGACTTTAGTCTCAAGTACATTTGCTGGTTGTTTTGTTATGGGAATTTTTCACTTTATTGAGGATGATATTACTCAGCAAAGGCCTAGACGTAGAGGTGGACTCATATCATTCTGTTATAACTATAGAGTCGGGGTTATGTTTTGGGAAATCATAAGTACTGCCTTTAGTATTTTTCCTACTTTTTATTTTGGTCTTTTATTCTTATACATCTTTAATTATTTTTTTCGCGGGTTGGGTACAGGTAAGGTGGATATTCCTTTAGAAGTGCCAAGCAAAAAACGAAAAAGAACTAGGAAGGTCTGATATTTCCCTTTTAATTGATTAAACACATTTCACGTAATCTATCAACAAATGTGACAGAATCTAACTTTTTATATCGTGTAAATACCGCTATCTTGATTGGACTTGAGCACATCCTTTTGAAGTGTTCGTCTTTTCGTTAGATTTTTAGGTATTTAAAAAATGAATAAAATGCACGTAACTTTGGCGGTCATTATTGGTTTAATTGTTGGTGGTGTAATCGGTGCTCTAGGCTACTCTGAAACTGCTGCGCGTTATGACGCGATGACGACAGCATGTGTCATGGTAAACGAAGCAGTTGAACATGGCATCTTGAAACCAGAACAAGTGAAAGAGCTTGGTGAGCTAACAGGACAAAGCCTTAAAAAAGATTATGAGTCAGTTGCCTCTAAATTTAAATTTTCTGAAAAGCAATTAGGTAATGCATCTGAAGGTTCTAATTGTAGTCAGTTTATTGTTGGGGTAAATGCCGCACAATAACCATTTAGAAGCCCACAGTAAGTGGGCTTTTTTTATAATATTTAGTTAGGGCAGCTACAATATTAACTGACCATATCATCTATAGATTGCTATAATAATGATCAATTCAAAATCTGAAATATAAGCTTGCCTAAAGGCAGGCTTTTTGTATATATAAACAAGTCTGCTAGGAAATATGAAACGCTATTTAAAACAAGCTGAATCGGCTACGACTAATTGGACAACAGAGCAAGACTGTTTCTTGATAGAAAATAATTCTCTCTCAATTTACGAGCTTATCGAGCATTTACCTTTTTCTGAAGAAGAAATACGAGTGCGTCGAGCTTTTCTGGGTTTAGTGAGACGAGATAGGCAAATGAAAGTATATTAATTTTACCAAATGGTAAAAATAATATGAAAATAAATGTTTCAAACTTTCTCTATTCAACCATGCATTTTTGCGGATAAGTTATCAAAACCATAATTTTTTTCGGTATTTTATTGGTGCGCTTTACATAAAGCGATAACTACTTACAAACAAGTCTAGTAAGGTTACCTTTAATTACACGCGTTTAAGCATAATCAAATACATAAGACATTCATAGATCAGAACTTTATAACAATAGGACGGAGAGAGGTTAATGCCAAAGTATCTAGCTGTAGCCGAAAAGGTTTATAAAAATATAAAAAAAGATAGCTTATTCACTGATGACATTACTCAGAACCTTAACTGTTTAATTAGTCAGACCCGAAAAGCCATCAAGGGGACTGAGTTTAAGCTCAAGTTCAACTATATAGACTTTGAAGAAAACTTAACTAAACCGTTAAGTGAATGTAAAGTTAAAATTGATTTGAGTGTCATGCCAAAATTTGTAAATGAAGGAGAGTATCTTCTTTGGTTAGCTGGTTTTATTGAACGAATTACGGAAGGTGGAAAACCTAAATTGCCGCCTATTTCGCAATTTCTTCCACCTGGTTTTAATATGTCGAAAGATGCATTTCCTGTATCTGTAGCTCCTCAAAAAGAAGAGCATGCAGACATGATTATCAATTATTTTAAATCTGAAGATTTTAGTAAAACCAATAAAACTCCTTCATAAAAAGAATATAGAAGTGACCGTCCACCACACTTCTATATACTGCTGGTTTTAAATTCAGCGACCGCCTTCTGGGGCGGTTTTTTTTGTCTTAATCCCATCCTAACTAACTTTTAACATTGTCTAAATTTAGATTTTTGAAAATATTAAATGTATACAAATGTGCAGATATCTATTGAATCATAATAAATAACAATATCTTAAGTGTATTTGTTAATAAAGAAAAATATACGTTTTTCACATAAGCAATGTGTCAAGTAACGCAATTAAACATTTAGCTGTTCATAATCTTTAAAAAAAGGGGAATATAAATAATATGAATGAAAATGCCGAGTTAATTAAATACATAGACGTTGCTGAAAATGTATATGAACGTATTTATGAAAATAACCAAGTTTCAAATAATTTGATTGTTAACCTCAATCGAATTATGGCTGAAATTAAAAAGCAGGCCCAAGAAAAGGATCTAAAATTAAAGTATAACTCTATCGACTTTGAATATTGTCTGAGTTTACCTTTGGCAGATAGAGATATAAAAATTGATTTAAGTTTGATTCCTCATTTTGAACATCGTGATGAATGTATTTTATGGCTAACCAACTTTATTGGAAAAATTAGTGTGCAAAAAAGGATGATAAAGCAGAAACTAAATTATCATTAAAAGAAATTAGATTTTTAATGTATGAATGAACCGTCTTTAGACGGTTTTTTGTGGGTGAAATATATAATATGATTTGCCTTAGATTGATATTCCATAATTAGAAAATGACATAGAGCGCTTTAAAATGAAAAAGCTTGTAATGACTTTTGCTGTATTAATTCAACTATCGACCTATAGCGTAGCTAATGATTCTACGGGCTATGTCGGTACGGGTGGGATTCAATATCTCAAAAATTCGCAGATTGCCATGCAAAGCGAAGATCTATTTATTAGTAAAAAACTGATTAAGGTCGATTACCTCTATAAAAACCTAAGCAATAAAGAAGTCACTGAAACCATTTTATTTCCACTACCGCGCATTGATAATTTTTTTGAGTCTGATTTTGCCCATACAGAAGAACTTCTAAAAAGTTTTAAGATCGTGGTGGATGGGAAAAATATAAAACCGGAAATGCATGTCAGAACGTTTATTCAAAAAGATGAAAAATCGCCTCTGATTGATGCTACGGATGAGTTTAAACAGTGCGGTTTTAGTGAAAAAGAGATGCTAAATCCCTGGACTCGTACTAACTATGATTATGAATATTATGTAGATAAGCTAAAACAATGTAATAAGCCGAACATACAAAAAATCTTAGCCAAATTTAAAAAAGATGATGTGATCCCGTGGTCATCTCAAGTGGTTTATAGTTGGAGGCAGACCTTTAAAGCCAATGGTTTGACTAAGATTCATCATGAATATAAACCTTTGGTGGGTGGTTCTGTTGCCTTATATCCCGAGGAAGATAGCCAGCAATTTTGTATGGATAAGCAATTTAAGCAGGGCTTAAAAAAAGCCAGTGCAGAAAATTCGCCGTTTAGTGCTTTGGGTTACATTTTGACGACGGGCGCAAATTGGGCAAAGCCAATTGAAAACTTTAAGTTAACCATTGAGCGCGATAAAGACGAACTGGTTTCATTTTGTTGGGATGGGCCAGTTAAAAAAATTAGTCCAACTCAATTTCAAATGACCAAGACTAAGTTTGTACCCAAAAAAGACCTAGATATTATTTTTGTGAGAGTTAGATAACTTCCTACAAGCTTCTGGTTTGACCAACAAATTGCCTCAATATTGATTGTGTGTCATGAACCAGACATGGCACACAATAAGCAAAAAGATGCTCTATGTTGCTGTCAGTAGGATTCTGAGCGTAATGATTAATTAGAGCAGCTTCTTTTTAATCCAATAATCTAAACTGAAATAACGGCCGCCTCCAAGAACAAGCAGTGCGAGTAGCATGACTAAATACGTAACGGCAAATTCAATTCCATTATTTAAAATTACAAACGAACCACTAGACGTGAGCCAGTCATAATTGCCGTAGGTTTGTAATATTTCACGAGCTTTTTCTAGCTTTTCAGCCGAGGCCAAGACCTGCATGTTTGCAAAGGGTGCATTTGGATCAGCAATCGCTTGCCATCCATTCGGTAGATGGACCGTAAATATAGCAACTAACATCGTAATAAGCAGTGGGATGCTAATTAAGCGAGTAAAAAGGCCAAATGTTAATAGTATTGCCCCCGCGAGTTCAGTTGTTGTTGCAAGCAGGGCCATTAGATATGGAAAGGGAAGTCCTAAACCTCCATCTGAGTTGCCAAACCATTCTACAATATCATTGAAGTGCATTAATTTATTTGTGCCGGCCATCCAAAATATAGGAACTAAATATAATCGAAGAGCCAGAGCTGCGATGCCGTCCGCATGTTGTAGAGTTTTACCCAGTTTTTGATAATATTGAGATAAGCCATAAATAAAATTCTTCATGATAATTTCACATCCGATGCGATTGAATATTAATTAGTCGGATAAAGACTGTATTTCTTACATAAAAAATTTTTTATTTACGGTGTAATAAAAAAGGATTTGGTCCGTCTAACTATACGTACAAATGTACAAACAGAGAATTTATCTTTAAAGGAATACTAAAATGAACAAACTCAACTCAATGACTTCAGTGGCGGCATTATTAGCACTTTCAGTTACTGGCGCTACACAAGTGGCGGTAGCAGCAACCCATACAACAACCGAAGCACATGCAACCAAAGCAGCAGATGGAAAATGCGGTGAAGCAAAATGCGGTGCTAACAAAATGAAGAACCACGAAAAGTCTGCCGAAGCAAAATGTGGTGCAGATAAAAAAGCAGCTGATGGAAAATGTGGAGCAACCAAAAAAGCAGCGGACGGCAAGTGCGGTGCAGATAAAAAAGTCGCTGACGGTAAGTGCGGCGCTAAGTAAAAAATCTGATCATGGATGATGTCGACCTTCTGGTAAGTGTCGGCATCGTTTCTAAAAGGAGAAATCACCATGATAGATTTGTCAGGCGTAGGGCTGGGTTTAAGGCGTGATTTTATAGATTCGTTTTTAGATGCAAAAACATGTCCCGATTTTATCGAAGTTGCTCCTGAAAACTGGCTAGGTTTTGGTGGACGACACGCGAAATTACTCGCACAGTGTGTTGAAAAAGCTCCATTAATTTGTCACGGCTTGTCATTGTCTATTGGCGGTCCTCATCCACTCAATCTTGAATTTATCGAAAAAATAAAAAGCTTTTTAGAACAATATGATGTCTCGATTTATTCTGAACATTTAAGTTATACAAATGATGGCGGCTATTTATATGATTTGTTGCCAATCCCCATGACCGAAGCGGCTGTTCAATATGTCGCTGAACGTATTTTACGTGTTCAAGATATTTTAGGAAGAAGATTAGTCATAGAGAATGTTTCTACTTATTTAATGCCCAATGCTGAAATGAGTGAAGCGGAATTTATCCGTGAAGTTCTTCAATATGCAGACTGTGATTTGCTGCTGGATGTAAATAATGTCTATGTCAACAGTATTAATCATGGCAGTGATGCGTTTGGATTTATTCGGGACATGCCAAAAGAGAGAATCCGTTATTTACATATTGCTGGGCATGAACAAGTTCAGAAAAATTTATTAATTGATACGCATGGTGCAGAGGTTTGTGATCGCGTATGGGAACTATTGAGATATACCTATCAAGTGTGTGGTGTGAAGGCAACTTTACTTGAGCGCGACTTTAATATTCCATCATGGCGAGAGCTAGAAGAGGAGCTAGCCAAAATTAAAATAATTCAACAACAGGAGAGTGGCTATGAAGGAAAATCAAATATCCTTTCAGACCATGCAACAACAGTTTTGTGACTGGATTCGTGATCCTGATTTGGAATTACCTCAAGCTCTTCCTGCCGAACAAATGTATATTTATCGAGATTTACTTTTTAATAATGTCTGTTCATTTATTGATTTAGTTTATCCCGTGGCTCGTGCGATGTTGCCAGAGTTAAAGTGGCAACAATTACTCTCGGAGTTTTTTCAAAAAGCCCAGTGTCGCTCACCTTTGTATAATGATATTTCTCTGGAGTTTAGAGAGTATTTGACAGATCAGAAACACCCAATATTGCAAGACTATTCTTGGTTGGCTGAGTTGTTGCAGTTTGAATGGCTTGAGTTGTATTTAGACACTGTTGAAATTGAAAAAATAGTCTTGCAGGAAAACTGTGATTGGCAGTTAACCACGAAGGTATGGGTATTGGTTTATCAATATCCCGTTTATAGGTGGACAACTTTAATGACTCCAGAACAGGTCGAGCCTATGCCTGGAGCAATTATGGTCTGGCGAGATGAACAAGACAAAGTATGTATTGAACAGCTTTCGCCTTTGTTTGCTATGGTAATTGAACAGTTGACTCAAAATGTAAAGTTAACTGACCAAGATATTCATACACTCATTCAATCTGTACTCACTGATTTGTCTGAACATGATATTTATCTGCAGATTCAAGAACTAAAAGCACTGTTAACTCGAATGCGATTGATTCAAACTCCTCATGATTTTAAAGAGGTATAAGGATGACTTCAGCCGTGGCATCAGATCATGAAGAAATAGGGGATCAGTTGCATAATCCAGCCTTTTTACAAGACTTAAGACAGCAAATGATAAAATTTGCTTTTTTACAGCTTTCTTCTCTTCCTCAAGCTGAAGATGTGGTGCAAGAGGCATTAACGAGTGCTTTCCAGCATTTAGATTCATTTAAAGGACGTGCTGCGTTTAAAACATGGGTGTTCGCGATTTTAAAAAATAAAATTATTGATGTGATTCGGCAAAAATCGCGTTTGGTCTCAATGACAGAATTATTTAAAGATGAGGAAAGTGAACTGAGTATTGATGCACTGTTTGATGCTTCTGGACATTGGCATAAATATGAAGCGCCTCAAGCATGGCAAAGCCCTGAAGAAATGATGGAGCAGGCCGATTTTTGGATGATTTTTGAAGCTTGTTTAAATCATTTACCTGCCAAATATGCTCAAGTTTTTATGATGAGAGAGGTGATAGAGCTGAGTTCTAATGAGATTTGTAGCAAGTTGGAATTGTCTATCTCAAACTTTAATGTGTTGATGTATCGGAGTCGTACCAGATTACGTGAATGTTTAGAAAATAAATGGTTATTGAAGGAGGATTGTTCATGCTGACATGTCGACAAGCCACTCAACTGTTGTCTGAAAAGCAAGATAGACCATTGTTATTACGTGAGCAAAGTGGTTTACAACTGCATTTATTGGCGTGCCGCTCATGCCGCCGTTATTCAAAACAGATCAAAACAATTAGTCAGCTTTCTAAGGCATTTAAAAGTTTTGATGGCTAATTTTATTTAAAAATTTATTTATTGCTAGCCTAATCACGCTAACAACTCCCATACTATAAAAGTAGAGGAGTTTTTTAAGACAGGATGAAACGTGAATTTAAAGAATCTTGAAGCATTTTATTGGGTTGTGACTTTAAAAAGCTTCAATAAGGCCGCGACTAAATTACAAACCACCCAGCCTGCGGTTTCTCAAAAAATCACATCTCTTGAAAATGAATTAGGCTTTAAAGTTTTAGATCGAAGTTATCGGCAGCTTAAACCAACACACAAAGGCTTAACTTTATTTAAGTACGCCGAAAAATTTATGCGACTAGAGACAGATCTGGTGGCTGAACTGACTGAAAATCAACACCTGACTGGCACCATTCGTTTAGGCGTTTCCGAAACTATTGTTTATACATGGTTGGTTGAATATATCGAAAAGGTTCAGCAAGAGTTCCCAAAAATTTCAGTAGAAATTGTGGTAGACCTTACGCCTAACTTACAAGAAGGTGTACGTACAGGTGACTTGGACATGGCCTTTTTGCTTGGGCCAACGTTGGCTTTTGAATGTATTGAACAGGCATTGTGTGACTTTGAACTAAGTTTCTTGGCTTCACCGTCGTTTAAAGGTGGAGTTGCTCAAATGTCTTTTAAAACTTTAATGTCACATACCATTTTAACTTATCCAAAAATTACCTATCCCTATAAAGAATTGAAAGCACGAATGAAAGAGCAAGGGATTGATGAACCACTTTCAATTACCAGTTATTCATTGGCAACGCTGTTGCGTTTAGCCGAGCAGGGCTTGGGTATTGCTGTGGTGCCGACCTTAACAGCACTAAAAGAAATTACTGATGGGCGACTAGAAATATTAAATACACCGATTCAGTTAAAGATGTTTCATTTCACCTCGATCTACATTCAAGGAAACGATGTTGCATTAAAAGAGAAATTGACCGAAGTTGCGGTTAAGGTCTCTGAATGCGCTATGAAAAGACTCAATGAGCAAATTAAAAAATAAGCTGTTTTTGTGTGTCTTGTATCCCTATTTTTTCTTATTTAAAAAAGCTGTTTTGTATGTAAAATCATAAAAGCAGCTTATTAACTTCAATAAGTAAAGCTTATCTTGATTTTTTTACAATTAATAAATCATTAGAAATCAAATATTTGAAATTTTAATTTTATGTAAAAAGTCTTATTGTCCGTAGGGATTAGCTATGTTTTTATTTTAGACACAAGATTTGATCACCGATTGTGTTGATTGGGGAACAGGGAATCTTTGTCATTTAAAAGGATTAAAGAATATCGTTTGGGACGAAAAATGGTGTTCTTGGTTCAACTTGAAAATAGCGTTGTTAAGCTCAAATGGATGAGGAACGCATTAATATGTCTTTACTGAAATCTTCTTTTTTATCAGATCGCCAATGGGCCATTGTGGCCTCGATCTTTATGATGGCGACCTCTGCAATGGGGCCCGGCTTTTTAACCCAAACTGCTGTATTTACAGTCAAGTTAGGCGCGGCATTTGGCTTTGCCATTTTAGTTTCCATTTTGATTGATTATGTGGTTCAACAAAATATTTGGAGAGTGGTCACACTTACTCAAATGCGTGCATCAGACATTGCCAATAAAGCATTGCCGGGTAGTGGTTATTTACTGGCGTTTCTGGTGATTTTGGGCGGGTTTTTCTTTAGTGTCGGTAACATTGCCGGTGCAGCTTTAGGTTTAAATGCACTTTTTGGCTTAGACACAAAGTGGGGCGGTATTTTAAGTGGTGCTTTAGCCATTTTGATTTTTGCTTCAAGAAAAGCAACGCTTGCCATGGATAAAAGCATGATCGTGTTGGGATTACTTAAAATCCTCCTGATTATTATCGTTGCTGTCATTGTGATGCCTCCAGTTGGGCAAGCTGTACACCAAACCTTTGCTCCAGATCAGATCGACTTTGCCATTATTACTACCATTGTTGGCGGAACGGTTGGTGGCTATATCTGTTATGCAGGTGCACATCGTTTACTAGATAAAGGCGCTGTTGGCCCTGAAAATATTGATGAAGTTGCTAAAGCTGCGACCAAGGGCATTGTTGTGGTCGGCATCATGCGCTATGTGTTGTTCTTGGCTTTTTTAGGTGTGGTGGTGAGCGGTGCAACGATTGATTTAGCCAGCCATGACGCCAATCCGGCAGCTCAAGCATTCCAATATGCAGCGGGTACATTTGGTTTTAAATTATTCGGCTTAATTTTCTGGGCAGCAGGGATTAGTAGCACGATTGGCGCAGCATATACTTCAGTGTCATTCTTTACTGCCTTTAAAAAGAACTTAACACCAAAACAAACCAACTATACGACCATTACCTTTATCGCATTGGCTTTATTGCTTTATGTGTTATTGGGTGCAACTCCGGCAGGCCTACTCATTTTCGTAGGTGGTTTTAACGGATTGGTGTTGCCAATTGGCCTTACAATTTTTGTGTATGTTGCCGCGTGCCGTAAAGATTTGATGGGTAATTATAACTATCCAAAATGGTTGCTTATTTTGGGTGGATTAACATGTCTGTTAACGTGGTGGATGGGCTATATGTCGTTTACGACTGTGTTTAACTATTTGACCAAGCTTTAAGCCAGACTGCGTGAAGTGATAAAGGAATAATGCCATGTTTGTAGATTTAAATAGTGATTTGGGTGAAAGCTTTGGCTCATGGAAAATGGGTAATGATGACCAGATTTTACCTGTCGTGACCAGTGCCAATATTGCTTGTGGCTTTCATGCGGGCGACCCACTCGGCATTTTAAAAACGGTTCGTAAAGCCGTTGAGCTTGGTGTGACTATTGGGGCCCACGTGTCTTACCCAGACCTTGTAGGCTTTGGCCGCCGTAATATGGATTTGTCACGTGACGAATTGATTGCCGATGTGCTTTACCAAATTTCTGCACTCGATGGCTTGGCTAAAGTGGCAGGCTCAAAAGTGCAATACGTTAAACCACATGGCGCGCTCTACAACACCATTGCACATGACCAAGCTCAGGCAGCAGCCGTGATTGATGCCATTAAAATGTATAACCCCGAATTGGTTTTAGTGGCTTTGGCAGGTTCTAACTTAGTCGAACAGGCACGATCTGCGGGTTTAAAAGTTGTGTCTGAAGCATTTGCAGACCGTGCGTATAACAGTGATGGTTCATTAGTTTCTCGCCGTCTAGAAGGTGCGGTTTTACATGACTCGGCATTTGTTGCGAGCCGTGTGGTGTCTATGCTTAAAAATGGTGGAGTTGAGTCAATTGACGGCGTATTTACCCCAATTCAAGCCGACACCATTTGCTTACACGGCGATACCGATGGTGCGCTAGAGATGTCGGCTGCCATTAAAGCCGAGCTTGTAAAAAACAATATTGAAATTCACCCATTTGTAAATAAAGCATAAGGATGAGCACCATGTATAAGGATATTAAAGTCGACCCAGCTCAGCTTGAAGCCGCATTAGATGCGCGTTTAAAAATCCGTGCTGGTTTTGATAAACCGACAGCAGGCATGGCTGCGGGCATGACGCAGGTCAACATGATCTCGGTGCCAAAAGAGTGGGCATATGACTTTTTGCTCTATGCACACCGTAACCCTCAAAGCTGCCCAGTGCTTGACGTGCTCGAAGAAGGCATCTATGCAACTAAGCTTGCAGCAGACTCAGACATTCGAACCGACTTTCCGCGTTATCGTATTTGGAAAGATGGCGAAATGGTCGATGAAGTGACCGATGCAAGAGAGATTTATAACGCTCGTCCTGATTTGGTGACTTTCTTAATTGGCTGTAGTTTTTCGTTTGAAACAGCTTTGCAAGAAGCGGGCATAGAAGTTCGCCACATTCATGACGATACCAATGTGCCGATGTATTTGAGCAATATAAAGTGCGAACCAGCAGGGCGTATTTCAGGAAACATGGTGGTTTCCATGCGACCAATTCCATCGCATCAAATTAGTGAAGCGGTAAAAATTACAGCACGTATGCCAAGCGTGCATGGTGCACCTGTACATATTGGGCACCCTGAAAGCTTAGGAATTTTGGATGTAAATAAGCCAGACTTTGGCGATGCTTCTCGTATTGAAGCGGGTGAAATTCCAGTGTTTTGGGCCTGTGGCGTAACACCGCAAGCTGCCGTCATGAACTCGAAAATTCCTTTTGCGATTAGTCATGCACCGGGTCACATGTTTATTACCGACATTCCTGACCATGCTTGGATTGGCTAACTGGACTAAAGAAGAATTAAAAAGGATAAGCAAATGCGTTTTTTATCGGTAAACGCCGACTGTTTCCTGATTGAGCTTGCAAGCCTAGAAGAAACATTGGCGTTGTACAATAAATTGCAAAATACGCAATTGAATGGAATTAAAGACTTAGTCCCCGCTGCAAAAACAATTTTGGTTTTCTTTAATGAGATCGAAACCAATTTTAAAACGCTGGTTGCTTCAATTCAGAGTCTCAAAATTGATTCTGGATTTGAGCGTAGCGGCCAAGAAGTGATTGTGCCGATTTGCTATAACGGCGAAGACCTTGCTCAAGTTGCAGAGCTACAAGGGCTGACTGTTGCAGATGTGATTAGAAAACATCACCAAAGTGTGTGGAATGTGGCTTTTATTGGTTTTGCGCCGGGCTTTGCGTATATGAGCAGTCCCGATAAGCCTTTTACCGATATTCCGCGCTTAACGGTTCCGCGTAAAAAAATACCGTCAGGTTCTTTGGGCTTGGCTGGGAAATACTCTGGTATTTACCCAAAAGACAGTCCGGGTGGTTGGCAGCTAATTGGTACTACATCAGAAAAAATGTGGGATTTAGAGCGTAAAAATCCTG
This sequence comes from Acinetobacter sp. 12966, assembly GCF_031196995.1. Classification (NCBI taxonomy): domain Bacteria; kingdom Pseudomonadati; phylum Pseudomonadota; class Gammaproteobacteria; order Moraxellales; family Moraxellaceae; genus Acinetobacter; species Acinetobacter sp. 12966. The sequence continues at coordinate 69,389 of NZ_JAVIMC010000006.1, read as the reverse complement.
CGTTACTGTTACCGGGCATGACCGTACATTTTGAAGATGTGACGCATAACCAAACGACAGTGACTGTACCGCAGCAAATCACGCGTACGGTTGAGCCGAAACAATCGGTGCCACTGTTTAAGATCACTGTACCAAGTTTACAAATGCTTATTCAAGATGAAGGGCGATTAAACCAGACCAATATTGGGGTTGGCGTGGCTGGTGCAATGGACTTATCTGCCATGCACAGTGCTAACCGTATTGTAGGTAATCCAACCGATACACCAGTTATTGAAGTTTTAAATGGCGGCCTAAAAGCCAAAATGCAGCATGCGGGCGTTATTGCAGTGGCTGGGGCTATCTCAAACATTCGGGTGAAATTTGCCGATGGTCAAGCCGCAGACTTTGCAAGCTATCAACCGATTGATTTGGATGAAGGCGATGAATTTCAAATTCAGCCACCAACAGCAGGCTTAAGAAATTATTTGGCTGTTCGCGGTGGAATAGACGTTGAGCCAGTACTCAATAGTGCTTCGTTTGATAGCTTGGCAGTGTTAGGTCCAGAGCCTTTAAAACTTGGAGATACCATTTATCAAGGGCAAGTAAAGGCAGCCAATATTAGCGTAAATGAAGTTGGTAAAAACGATTTGCCACAAGCTGGCGAAGTAGTTGAGCTAGATATTGTGATGGGTCCACGTACCGATTGGTTCGAACAAGACAGTATTGAACTGCTATGTCAGCAAGAATGGCTCGTGACCAATGAAAGCAACCGAGTCGGGCTAAGACTTTCAGGTGCACAGCCTTTAACTCGCAAAATTACCCATGAACTGGAAAGTGAAGGCACATGTATTGGTGCTTTGCAGATTCCACCGAGTGGTCAGCCCGTTTTGTTTATGAATGATCACCCTTTAACGGGCGGATATCCGGTCATTGGCTCTGTTGCTAAACACCATTGGGACTTGGTGGCACAGATTCCAGCAGGTTGCCGCATCAAATTTAAAAAAATTGCCGAATTTACAGATTTTGAGAATGAAAGATGAATACAGAAAAATTATTGATTGCTAACCGTGGTGAAATTGCCGTTCGTATTATTCATGCTTGCCGTGATATGGGAATTTCATCAGTAGCGTTATATGCAGATGACGATATTGGCAGTATGCATGTCGAACTTGCAGATGAAGCATGGGGTTTGGCTGGTGCGACTGCTAGCGAGACTTACCTAAATATTCCAGCCATTATCGAAGTTGCAAAGAAATCGAAAGCGACGATGGTGCATCCGGGGTATGGCTTTTTATCTGAACGTGCTGAATTTGCCCAAGCCGTGATTGATGCGGGCTTAAAATGGGTAGGGCCATCACCAAGTGCCATTGAAAAACTAGGCGATAAAATCGAAGCACGTAAAATTGCAGCTTCTGTAGGTGCGCCGTTAGTTCAGGGTACGCAAGACCCACTCAATAATGCAGATGAAGCTTTAGCGTTTGCCAAACAATATGGTTTACCGATTGCTATTAAAGCCGCATTTGGTGGCGGTGGCCGTGGCTTAAAAGTCGCGTGGAAACTCGAAGAAGTGAAAGAGCTTTATGAGTCGGCAGTGCGAGAGGCAAAAGCTGCTTTTGGTCGTGGTGAATGTTTTGTCGAGCAATATCTTGATAAACCGCGTCATGTAGAAGCGCAGGTGATAGCGGACCAACATGGCAACATTGTGGTACTGGGCACACGTGATTGTTCATTGCAACGTCGTAACCAAAAGTTAGTCGAAGAAGCACCAGCGCCATTTATTAGCGATGAGATTTATCAACAAATTTTAACCTCGGCAAAAAACATTTGTCAGGCCGCAGACTATGTCGGTGCGGGCACAGTTGAATACTTACTGAGTCGTGACGGCAAGCTTTCCTTTTTAGAAGTAAATACGCGTTTGCAAGTTGAACATCCAGTGACTGAAGAAACATCAAAAGTCGACTTGGTGGTAGAGCAAATTCGCGTGGCACAAGGCCATGAGCTTTCTATTAAAGAAACACCAAAAGTCCAAGGCCATGCCATTGAGTTTCGTATCAATGCCGAAGACCCAGCACGTGGTTTTATTCCAGCCTTTGGTGTGCTTAGTTTATTTGAAGCGCCGTTTGGTAACGGTGTACGAGTCGACACAGGTGTTCGAACTGGGTCATTAGTGTCTAGCCATTTTGACTCACTCATGGCAAAACTGATTGTCACTGGTCCAACCCGAGAAGTTGCAATTGCTCGCGCTAAACGTGCTTTAAAACAATTTAAAATTGAAGGTGTAGCTTCGGTTTTAGACTTTCACCGTGCGGTACTTAATGAACCTGACTTTACAGATGAATTTAATGTACATACGCGCTGGATTGAAAATGACTTTAAACAAGAGTTAAAGCCAACCAAACGTGGCATTCCAAACCATCAACAGCCAATGCTGCTTAGCTACATTGAAATTGATGGCAAGTTACACCGTTTAGGTTTACCTGCGGGCATGTTTGCACAAGGCCCAGCAACCGCCGTTCAAGCGCAAACAGCCGAGCCAGAAGTCAGTGCCGAGCATTTACTCGCCCCAATTAATGGTGTGATTAGTGCTTGGAAAGTCGAAAATGGGGAGCAAGTGATAGAAGGCCAAGTGGTCGCCATTATGGAAGCCATGAAAATGGAAGTGCAGGTACTGGCACACCGCAGTGGTGTTATCCAGATTGGTGCAGAGAAGGGCGCGACCTGCCATGCAGAAACAGTGATTGCGAGTATTAATTAAGTTTTGAATAAATGATTTGACTCACTTAAGCATTAGTTTAATTGGGTCAAATCGAATGCTTATTTATTCACTCAGTTCGTTATTTTTCACAGTACTCGTTAACCATTTTCAGCTTGAAAATCAGCCCAAATTGTGAGATATTTATCACAGTTTAGTGATATCAAAATTAATCACTGTATTGAAAGCTCGCTTATGCGGGCTTTAATTTTTAGCCCAGTTTAAGCATTTCTCACTTAATGAGCTGGCAGCATAAAAATAATTTGAGAATTTGGCACTCACTCAAAGGCGAATTGAAGAAAGCGAATGAAAATTCTACCTTCATCTGAATATGATCAAATTCTAAAATACAGTGTCTATTGGCTCGTCATCTCGATTGTGATTGGAGTCGTAGCGGGGTTGGCCTCGACTTTAATTTTTGTCGCTTTTGATATTTCAAACAAAGTTAGAAGTCTGCATCACTGGCTCATCTACTTTTTGCCTTTTGTGGGTTTTGGTATTGGTTATCTCATTAAAAAATATGGATCACCGATTGAACGGGGAACCCATTTACTGATTGATGAAATTCATCAACCGAAGTCGTTTATTCCAAAGCGAATGAGCCCCATCATTTTTATTACCTCAATTTTAACGCAACTGTTTGGTGGTTCGGCAGGGCGTGAAGCGCCAGCGGTTCAGCTTTCAGGTGCCTTAATTGACCACTTAAGCCATATATTAAAAGTCTCGGAAGATAACCGAAAAATTTGTTTAATCGCCAGTATTGGTGCAGGCTTTGCAGGGGTATTTGGTTTGCCTCTGGCGGGTGCAATCTATGGGTTAGAAATTACTGCTTTAGGTAATTTAAGATACTCAGCTATTTTTCCATGTTTTGTGTCGGCGCTGATTGCATCGGCCATCCCTGAGCTATTTGATATTGTTCATCCGCATATTTTCTATGTGATTAGTGAGTTTCCAGCCATCCATTTTGGCACGCTCATGAACTTAATTGTGGCAGGTCTGATCTTTGGTTTAGTCGCACGTTTCTTTATTGCGGCCATCCATTTTGCGAGTGACGTCTTTTATAAATATGTGCGTTATTTGCCATTAAGAACAATGGCGGGTGGTATTGTCATTATGCTACTTACTTTGTTCACTGCACATCAGCAATACAACGGTTTGGGTACAGATAAAATCATTTCATCTTTTTATGTACCGATTGAGTTTTACGACTTTTTTAACAAGACTATTTTTACTGCCATCACTTTAGGTTCAGGCTTTAAAGGTGGTGAAATTACGCCGTTGTTTTATGTAGGTGCGACATTAGGTAATGCGTTAGGGGCGGTTTTAAACTTACCACTTTCATTGCTTGCAGGCTTAGGTTTGGTGAGCCTGTTTTCTGGGGCGAGTAAGGCACCGTTAACGTCTATTATTTTAGCTGTTGAGCTATTTGGAATGAATGTTGCCACGTATGCGATTATTACTTGTTTGTTGGCAGCGCTATTTTCAGGGAATTGTGGGTTGTATCGCCGTAAAAAGTTGATGGATTAGAGTGAGCCTTTCTAAGGAGTTGAGTAGTTTTAGGTTGCTTAACTCCTATTAAATTTTTTTTAATAATAAAAATTGGCCTAGTAAATGAAATACTTCTAAAAATATGAAAAGAATTGAATTTATATCTTTATAAAAGAAGATAGAAATTAATTTTAATGAACAACTATTGTTTCCTAAATATTTAAACTATAGATATACATTAATAAAAATTAAAAATATTTAAAAAATTTCCAAAAATGTTTCAATTATGAATTTTTTATGACATTTATTGTTGATTGTGAATGATTCATGTAGTTTTTGTTTGATTTTTTATCCATTTGGTAAATTAAAAATAACATTTTATGCAAAACAAAATTTTTTTTACTCACGCTTTTTTTCTTTTGTATGGGGTAGCTACACATGCTTATGCTATCGATGATATTTCTTTACCAGATCGTATACGTCAGGAACAACGTTTAAAAGAGCTTAATCAACAATTAGAAGAGCAAATCACTCAGCTTGCACCTAAACCTGTCACTACCCAATTGCAGGATTTTAAAACTATAGTCGTTTCGGAAGAGCCATGCGTTAAGGTCAAGAATATTGATTTTGATAGAAAGACGTTACAGGACCCTGAACACTATAAATTTCACTTTATGCTTCGGGCAATCTGGAATCATCCCCAGAAGATTATTGGCAAGTGTATCGGTACGCAAAGCTTACGTAACCTCGTTAATTTCGCCCAAAATGAATTGATTAAAAAGGGTTTTATTACCAGTCAGGTTACTGTTGATCCTCAAGATATTCAGCAAGGTTCTTTGCGACTTGGTGTGCAGATTGGGCGTTTACGTAAGATCATCGTTGAAGGTGAGCAACTCTCTTTATTACAACTTAAAGCAGCTTTACCATTTAAAGAAGGCGATGTCCTTAATCTACAACAACTTGATCAGGGTCTCGAAAACTTAAAACGTGCTCATACGGTAGATATACAAATTGTGCCGTCAAATGAGTCTGTTCAGGAAGCTAAAGGGTATAGTGATCTGATTATTAAGTTACAGCCACAATCAAAAATCAATTTAAATTTTGGTCTGGATAATTCAGGGAGTAAAGATACAGGTCGTTATATAGGTAGTCTGGGACTCAATATTAATAATCCATTCTATTTAAGTGATTCTCTTTCTTTTAATTTTAGTCATTCATTAGATAACTTACATCGAGACTTAAATAAAAACTACTTTGTAAGTTATCAGCTTCCGTTAGGAAATTATGATTTCAGTACTAGCTATAGCCGTTATCAATACGAGCAAAATGTATTGGGTGCAAATGGTGTACTGCGTTATCACGGCTTAAGTCAGCAGGGTAATTTGAATGTATCTCGTGTACTTAGCCGAAGTGGGCAACATAAAACCAGCCTCTATGGCAAGCTCTACCATAAGCAAAATTCAAACTTTATTGATGATATTGAAATCGAAGTACAACGTAGAAAAACTTCAGGCTGGAATGCCGGGATACAACATCGGCAATATTTGGGTGATGCTGTATTAGATGCGGGTTTGGATTATCGGCACGGTACGGGTGCCTTTGATGCATTGTTAGCACCAGAAGAACAAATTAAGGATATTGATAAAAATCCATTACCGTCAGAAGGGTATTCACGTGCACCGATATGGAGTGCCGATTTACGTTTTCAAATGCCATTTTTGCTTTTAGATACCCCTGCTCAATACCGTTTGAACTGGCGTGGACAATATGCTCCACGAGTTTTAGTACCTAATGATCGTTTTTATATCGGTGGTCGTTATAGCGTTCGAGGTTTTGATGGTGAACTGATGCTATCAGGCGATAACGGACAGTATTTACAACAGGAAATCAGCGTAAATACACAAATTCCTAATACTCAATTTTACATGGCTGTAGATCAGGGATGGGTGAACGGTGAGAACAGTATTGCTGGGCAGCGTCATCTGATGGGAAGTGTCGTAGGACTACGAAGTTATCTCAACCATTTTTATATTGATGCCTTTACAGGGCGAGGCCTAATCGCACCTAAAAGTATAAAAAAAGACTGGATTTTGGGATTTAGCCTAAATGCTTTTTATTAAGTTTCCTTAAGAAACAAAATTAATTTTAATTAGAGAAAACTGACTTATGAATAAAAATCTTTATCGAATTGTTTTTAACAAAGCTCGTAACATGTTTATGGCTGTTGCGGAGAATGTTAGAAGCCAGAGCAAGGCGGCAGGACAATCTACCTCCTCAGAAATAGAGCGTTCGGGACAATCATCAGGACAAGAAAAATCATTTCATCAACTGTGGCATGTCAAGGCATTAGTAGCAAGTATTAGCTTATTAGTACCATTTGCTCCTGTCTATGCTGCTATTGTCGCAGATAGTGCAGCAAATGCTGCGAATAGAGCAGTCATTGGTGCTGGTAAGAACTCAGCAGGTACAACAGTTCCAGTGGTTAACATTCAGACTCCCAAAAATGGTATTTCCCACAATATCTATAAACAGTTTGATGTATTGGCTGAAGGTGCTGTTTTAAATAACAGTCGAACAGGAGCAACCACCAAAACAGTAGGGGCCGTAGGGGCAAACCCATTTTTAGCGACTGGTGAAGCGCGAGTTATTTTAAATGAGGTAAATTCAACAGCTGCTTCAAGATTTGAAGGTAACTTAGAAGTCGCAGGGCAAATGGCAGATGTGATTATTGCCAACCCGTCTGGTATTAACATTAAAGGCGGTGGCTTTATTAATGCCAATAAGGCAATTTTTACTACGGGTAAACCTCAATTAAATGCCGATGGTAGTATTAAACAGTTCACAGTTGATCAAGGGAGAATTACGGTTTCAGCAAATCCTAACTCTAAGTTTGGATTAGGGGGAAATAATAACGATGTAAATTATGTAGACCTTTATGCTCGTGCATTAGAACTTAGTGCAGAACTCCGAGCCAAAAATGATATTCAGGTGATTGCAGGGGCGAATACTATCGGTGCAGATTTACAGAATGTTATGGCTAAAACAGGAATAGGGACTGCACCGACATTAGCTGTGGACGTGAAAGCACTGGGCGGGATGTATGCCAATAACATCTATTTGATGGGGACAGAAAAGGGCTTGGGCGTTACCAATGCAGGGACTCTTCAGGCAGTCAACAATCTGGTAATTACCAGTGCAGGGAAAATTGAGCATAGCGGTACAATCAGTTCAACCAGTAAAACCCAAGGTTTAGTGAACATACAGACAACGGGCACTGGTGCAGTTGCAGATATCAACTCATCAGGGAGTATTAATAGTAATAGCATGCTCAATATTGATTCAGGTAATAACCTGAATGTAAATGCCAAAGAAATTATTATTAATAATGGTAGCTTGGCTTCTTCTCCTTTAATGATCAATACTAAAGGTAATTTAAATTTAGCAGCGAATAGCCGAATTTTTAATGATGCACAGAGTGGGGATGTATATGTTGATGCAGCGAACATCAATCTGGCAACTAACGCAGGCATCACCAGTAATCGTGGTTCTGCTTATATTCAGTCACAAAAAGATGTGGTTGCAGCACAAGGTGCAAAATTAATAGCAGCACAAAATTTGAATGTATCTGGAAAAGGTAAGCTCTCACTGAACGAAAATCAGATACAGGCATCCTTGGGTTCAATAAACCTACAAGCAGATTCTTCAAATACAGATGGTTTAATTGATATCCGAGGTGGGACTATTTATGGGGGTAAAGATTTAAACTTATATAGTTCAGGAGATGTAAATTTACAGAATCTTGGATTTGCACTTGAAAATTCTGCAACACGAGTCAAGAATATTAATGCTCATAGTGGACGAAATTTGGTCTGGAACAATGCAACAAAAGTTCTACCCCAGATTACAGGGAAAGTTGCATTGGATGCCGAGAATAATTTAAGTATTTCAGCTCAAGGGGTCTCTAGCAAAGATAGTATCCAATTGCAAGCAGGTCAATTAACATTAAATACTAATCTCACCTCTCAAAAAGATATTAATCTGATCGCAGAAACAACTGATTTATTTCTAAATAATGTATTAAATGCTCAGAATGATATCAACATTTCAGCTTTAACTGGTGGGATTACTGTCAATAGCCTCAAAGCCAATTCCAATGCAGGCAAAACTTCGATTCTTGCGAATAAAAATCTAGTTTTAAATTCACTGCAAGAAATAGAATCAGCTCCTTGGGCAGATCAAGACGGCGCAACAACTGATATGACCTTCATCAATGGTAATAAAGGGGTTATATTAGGGTCAATTGGAGATGGGAATGTACAATTAAAATCTACCCGTATCACTGCTGAACAGGGAGATATTCAACTGATTGCAGGTAATGGTATTTCTTTACAAGCGAATACCGATGTGACAATTAGAGGTGATCATGGATATGATGATATTAGAAAGAATATTTTACAGGGACAATCTTTACAGATTCAGAATAAGAAAGCAGATGTCGTCATTGATAACACCACTTTAACAACCTCTGTTGGTGGTTTATCTATTAATAGCGAGGGAAAAACGACATTATCAAATAGCGAATTAAATTCTAAAGGGAATACTGAGCTTTCTGCCAAAGATCATTTGACTTTACAAAATATAGAAGCGAATGCTGATAAACACATGGCGGTGAGTAGTAAAAAGAACATTTACTTCAATAGTAAGTATGGTTCAACAGCAACTCCAGTTGTTTGGGATTCTTCGAGTTCTGTTAACTTAAAAGCGAATGGTATTTTATCTATGGTGGGTATGGATCATATCGCCAATCGGACAACTTATACTGGCGGAGCGATTTCACTAGAAGCTAATAACTTAATCAGTCCTTCTGCTGGTACCTTAACTTTTAATGCAATGGATAGTTCTGTTCTCACAAATGATCCTGCCCTAAAAAATTTAGAGGGTGATCTTACAATTCAGACAAATGGGGCTTTAACATTGGATCCCAAAATCCATAAGCTCGGTGCTGCAGGAGATTATGAACTTATTTCAAAAAATGGAAAGTTAACTTTATTAGGTTATGGTGGAGCCAATGGTCATTTCTCCGAAACAGTATTCAGATTAACCAACAATATGGGGGGGAGTCACCTAGAAGGAAATAAAGGGGTTGAAATTCAGGGTACTGTAATAAGAAACATGAAAGACCTCAAAATTGTAGCACCTGATGGAGACATCAAAATTGAAGGGGTAAAAAATACTTTTAATAATTCTACGTATTCAAAACATTCTGATTATTTGTCCAAACAGAGGTTGTATTACGAAAATAAAATACAAGAAATTAATAGATTAGGTGTATTGAATGCGGCCCAAAAGAAACTTGTTGCACAATACACAGAAGAAATTAATGATATTACAAAACAGATTAACTTCTTAAGTCTAGGAACCAACGGAGCTGAACACGCAGGGAGTCTTTTAAGGTCTGAAACAGGGAAAGTTAATATTGTCTCTGGAAAAGGCATTATGATTACGGGGGCGGATATTCTGGCTATTGATGGTCAAGTCAATATTGAAGCTCAAGGTATTGGAGAGAAAATCTATACCTCGACGGCATTAGATAAGAATAGCCAACCCATGAGCATGAATGCGGGTGTTATTCTTGCAGCCCATAATGATTTTTATGATCGTGGCAATGAAACGGATCAAAACTATCAGGCGATCTCATTACTTACACCGACCCTTGTGGAAGGGAAGCGTGGAGTCAATATAAAAACTACAGGAGCACAGGAAGGAAGCAATCTGATTCTTCAAGCAGTAGGTATTAGCTCTTCTGAGGGGGATGTTAAGATTGAATCGAATAAAAATATACTATTTGATGTGGCGCTTGAGCAAAGTTATGATCGGTCAACATCAATTGAAAAGAAGAAGTCATGGGGTGGTTTAAAAAAGAAAATGATTACGACCTTTTCTGAGAATGAATCAACACGACCTGCTTCAGTCGATATTAGTGGCAAGAATATCTATATTGAGAGTAAAGAATTAAATAAAAATAATAAGATCGATATCTATTCAGGACAGTTTATAGCAGAAGGTGGGGATGTATTTATCCGTTCAGGTGGGGATCTTTACTTTAATACAGTGAACGACATTTCCAAGAATCAGCTGGAGGTTAATAAGAAGTCTTCAATATTAGGGATCAAATATAATACTTCAAAAACCAACAGTAGTTATCAGGTGGTTACGCAAGTTCCTTCCACATTAACTGCATCATATATTGGGACCAAGTCGGGGTTTGATACTCATTTAGCCGGTACAGAGTTTAATTATCTGAAAGAAGCGACAATTGAGTCTGGTGGTAAAATATTTTTAGAGCCAAGTGTCACCAGTATTAATAACACAATTAAAAAAGAAAAGAATTCGGTTGTTTGGCAATCTATGCAGGATAAAGGTTCTATTACAGAAACAGCCAAACTTCCAAGTTTTAATGGACCAACTCCACCTATATTTAAAGCAGCGGGTGGATTGAGTGTACAAGTTCCAATTAGCGAAAAAGATGCCAATAAAAAAGTGCTTCGGGATGAAATATTAAAGTTGGCGAATCAGCCTGGAAATACTTATCTTAAAGATTTAGTCAATCGTAATGATGTAGATTGGCAGCAGGTTCTCCTTACCCAAAAGGATTGGGATTATAAATCACAAGGTTTAACTGGAGCCGGAGCGGCCTTAATTGTCATCATAGTCACTATTGCGACAATGGGTACTGGTACAGCAGCGGCGGCTGGAGCTGCGGGTGGAACAGCTGCAAGTGGTACAACAGTGGGGCTTGGCGCGAGCATGCTGGGTACGGCTGGTGTGACTACAACAGCGGCAGGCGCAATTGTTCCGTCAACATTAGGGGTAATGGCAAATGCTGCTGTCACTAGTCTGGCTGCTCAGGCAAGTGTTGGCCTGATTAATAATGGTGGGGATATTGGTAAAACCCTAAAAGAGATGGGAAGTAAAGATTCCATTAAAAATTTGGCTGCATCTGTGGTAACAGCTGGTTTATTGAGTCAAGTTGGTACTGCCCTAAATTTAAAGCCTGACAGTACTCTCCTATCAGATCGTTTAGTAAATAATTTTACCACTTCTGTAGGATCCACCTTAGTACAAACTGCCATTAATGGTGGGAATCTTGGCGATAATTTACAAGTTGCATTACTAGCAGGTCTAGCAGGGGCCTTACAAGGAGAGTTGGCTAGTCAGATTGGAACGAGTTTAGATAAAGTCGATCCGAATATATTTGAATATACAATTCATAAAATTGCTCATGCCGCTGTTGGATGTGCAGCAGCAGCAGCAACGAAGTCTAGTTGTGAGGCAGGTGCGATTGGTGCTGGCGTAGGTGAAATAGTTGCAGGGTTAATGCCAGAACCAGCCAATGGTATTGAATATTCTGATGCAGAAAAACTAAAAATCCGGAATATAGGTAAATTAGTTTCTGGGACGGTTGCAGCATATACTGGTTATGATGTAAATACTGCTGCCAACAGTGCTGATACCGCGATTCAGAATAACTCTTTAGTTAGATTAGCAACTACCACGGGTAAGCTATTAGTAAAAGCAGCTGAAATTTATGGTGATATTAAGAAAGCAAATAAGGGTATAGTCGATCCAAAGGTTTTTGTACAAAAACTTAAAGATCAAGGCGTAAGTGAGCTTGTTGGAATAGCTGATGATTTGGTAACTGTTTTTGGACCGGCTAGTACTCCTTTTGATAGGGCTTTAGCAGCTTTTGACCTTGTTGTTGGAACAGATTTAAAACCAGGGAAGGCTGAATCATTGAAGCTTGCTCAAGCTGAATTGGATAAATTAAAAGTAGATCAAGCCTATACTTTAAAAGTTTTACAAGTAAAAAAAGATGTGGTTACCAGAAACCGATTAAATGGTAAAGAATTTGAAATGAGTGCTGCAAGCAAAATTGGTGTACAACGTAACACAGATAGGCAAATGATAAGTGTAAAAACAGAAAGAGATGGAGAAATAAATATTATTCCCGATGCTTTTGGGAAGGGAAATACCTTGATTGAATTTAAAAACGTAAAATATTTGAGTGATACACAACAATTTAGGGGGTATGCTGAAACAAAACAGCCCATAACATTAGTAATTAACCCTAATACCACATTTTCTAAAACTATTGAAAATGTAATCAGGACATCTAATGGTGTGATTTATGCTTTTGATCAAAAGACTCGAGCATTAAAAATAGTTCAGGATTTTAGGAAATAATTTTACTCTATAGGTGCTGTTATAAAATGAAACTCAAAAATCCAATTTGTACGAGAATATATACATCTAACACTTTACGGAATCCAGAGGATTTCTTTGATAGATTAAGATTTAGATGTAAACATTATCCAGAGTTAATTCCAGAAAAATGTGGTTTTTGGGAGCCTCTAAAAATTAAATTTTCTCCTGAAATTATTGATACTTTAATACCTGATGATACAAAGGGGCAGGCAGATAGTCTTTATTGGAGTAGAAATAAGAAAATTAAGTCTGAAGGGGTGATTAGTGTACCTGTCCATGATGATGCACATAGTGAAGAAGTAATTTATAGTGAACTAGCTCAAAGTGATCAAAGTCAGCTGATTGATTATGTAAAAAAAGTTTGCCATAGATTCGATGCTGATTTAGCTATAATTGATATGGAAATTGAGGATACTTGGCGAATGATGAACCCACATATTGGGGGTACTCATCCTACTACAGAGCAATTGAGACATTGGTTACCTGATATGTACTGGGGTGTTGTATTTGGAAAACCTTACGTTGATCTGTTTGGTAGCAAATTGCTAGCTGTTCCAGCGTATAAGGTCGAAAAAATAACAGATAATTTAATATTTATTCAACTAACGGCCGATATTAATGATCTTCTAAATGATCCAGAACAGGTACGCATTGAAAGGGAGAAAGCAAAAGCTTTTTTAAATAACGATGTCTTCTACTCTCCTGAAAAAGGTTATAAGGCAAATGAAACTTTATGGTTTTTTTCGGGAATACAAGATGGGGAAGGAGTACGGGTGCCTCGTATAAATTATTACCCTCAAGTATTTAATACACCAAATTTTACTTTAGAAAAGAATGATGAAAATATTTATAGTGAAACTAATATACCAAGGTTTATAGAAACAGATGTTTGGGAAGTGAGTTTAAATAAAGAATGGTTGGTGCAACCTATTCCGCCAGACACTCCATTTACATCAACGGGAACTGTTGAGGAAATAAGATTTTTCTATAAACCAGATGGATATGATTCTCCTATAGAAAAAGAATTATTTATTGGAGCGTGGGATCGACCAGAGCAAGAAACAATGAGCCGTCAGAAGTATGCTGAATCCATACTTCAAGTGTTAGCTAATAATTACCCATTAGCACAATCAGAATGGTCAAAAGTAGAAAGTAAAGTTGATCATTTTGAGGAGTATTCAGAAGTTTGTTTAGACCAAATCGATCAACAAGAGTTTAATTTGTTTCGTATAGCAATTAAGGTAATTGTATTTGAGCGGTTTTTTGTTAAGGTCACTTTCATGGATTATTGGTGTAATAACTTGAGTGAATCTCAAGAAATTTCTAACCCAATTTTTAACTCGTTTAAAGCGAAGTAATATTTAGATAAAAGACTTTTATTGATAAAAATAAGGGGATGAAGTCCCTTATTTTTATTCTGTACAAGAAATATATAGCAGCAAATATAGCCGTTGAATGTTCTGTCATCCACTACGGATGGCAGAACATTCGCTTTAATTGAATTATCAATACGTGTGGATTTAAAGGCAGCTAAAAATGTTGATGCCTTAAAAAGCGATCAAAAAATTCTTGTGAAGAATTTGGGGACGTCAACAACAAAAAATGCAATTATTGCGGCGGCGAAAAAATCGGATATTAAAAGCTTCGAACTATCTGTAAATGGTAAAGTGTTTAAGCCGGATTCATCGGTCTCTTCAGGAGCTGCTGTTTACAAAGGTGCTTCAAATGAAGATATTTATACAGCCTTTAAAGAAATTGCAGGAATTAGAACATTACCTAATAGTACTAGTCCCATGTATCAACCTATTAAAGGGCGAACCTCATTAAATGGGCAACCAGGATATATTATCCGTGTTCCTCAAGAAGATGGTAGTACTATTTTATTAAGAAATTTTTCTTTTTCATAGGATGTTTCTAAAGCCCGTTTCACAATTGAGATTCAAAAGCCTGCTGGCATGAAGAAAAATGTTTTGGAGTTAAAGTTCCAATGAATCAAGTAGATGCAATTTTAAAAGTATTTCAAGAATGGCATGACAATATGGGATTGCGGTATTTATGGATTTCTTGTGATGGTGAGACTCAAGAGTTTTATCCAGAATTAGAAATGGAATATGATCCAGATACTGCTTTTTTTAAAGCCTTAGAAGTCTTATTGAAAAGTGGAGATAAATGTTTATTTTATAATTTAAATAGTGAAGATCCATCAAGAGATGGCGAACATTTAACAGGCACACCAGAAGAACAGCTTGCTTTGCTAAAAGAAGTTTGGGTAGGTAAGGCAGAAATGGACAAAATGGATGAGGAAAATGGTTATCTAGGATGGTATTTTTTAATGTTTTGCCCTTATTCCTTAGCCCACAAAATATATGACGAGCATGGAAATTTCTTAAAATGGTGGCATGCTGAATAAATTTTATTGAATCTCAAAGAATCTTTCAAAAGCGAGAGAGTTTGGTAGAACAAATGAATTTTAGAATTCAACGCCTGTGCAAAGAAAAGCTTCTCAACAAGAGTTTAATTCTTTTTGGAGAAAAATGTGAATGAAGCATTAAGAAAAATAGAGACTCTTTGGAGTAAAGAACCAAAGCATGCTGTTCATAGAGGAGAAAAAACTTTTTTTCAGTTTCGTTGTATTTTGAATAATGGTATTTCACCAGATAGATTTGGTGATATCGATTTGCAATTACCAACAGAGTTTAAGGAGTTTCTCTTAGTTAGTAATGGGGCTGATTTATTCAAGGATGAGGAATATGGGCAATGGGGAGCGAAAATATTTAGTATTGATGAGTTACAGTCATCTAATAAATATTATAGAGAGTTAAGACCTAAAGACTTCACTAAGGGGGATTTGATAATTGGTGAGTTTTATGGTGATTCAGATTTATTACTGTTAAGGTGTGATCCTGAAAGTAAGGATTATGGCGCTGTACTTATCGCTTTACCTTTTGATAATCGCTCAGATTGGTATTGTTCAGTCAACTTTGAAAATTTTATAACTGACTATGTTAATTCTGAGGGCGATAAATTTTGGGAGATACAAACAAAAAAATAATTTTATAGAAGCTCAATGAATCGTTCAAAAGACTCTTTGAGCTTAATTTAAATCTTTAATAAAAGTGAAATATTTTTTATGCTTCATAATCAAACAAAATTATTACCCTTAGCACTTTTTTCTATTCTTTTAGCTGCATGTGGGGGAGGTGGAGGGGGGGGGCAGCGACATCAGATACACCTGTACCGAAGCCTATTGTAGAAGCGTCTGTATTAAGCCCAGATTTGGCACATGGCTATTTTGAAATTGAAAATTCAGGAGTTACTAATAACTCAACTATTAAGTTCTCACCATTTCATACAAACAGTGTAATTGAGGCATCCGCTTCAAATAATAGTATGTGGGATTTAGAGATTCTTACTCCAAGTAATGATTTATCTGCGCATATTAACAATTTGGCTGGTCTTTATTTTTATCCCAAAGGTGATAAAGTTGGGGTTTTTAGCTATTCAGAGAATGATAAAGGCCATTTGGCTGTCCAATGCCGAAACTCATGTAGTGATACATTCTCTTATAAGTTCGAAAAACAAAGTGATGGTAAAACTTACTTCATTATAAGCGCAAATGGTGCTGTATCAGGACGTTTAAATGATATTGACTTTGCTTCGACTGCCAAAATTAAAGGCTCTATTAAATTTGAAGTAAATTCTGATTGGCCAGTATGGAACACGAAACGTTTTAATGAATATCCAGCTAAATCAGATTTAGTCGTTAATGGTAAGCTGGCGACAATACAAAGATTTATGAATTGGACAACTAGTTCTGTCTTAACTTTTAACACAGATAAAGAATATTATTTTAACTTTTATAATCCTCTGGATCCTGAACATGATAGGTTCATATTAACTGAGGGAAATTATTTTAGTAATGAACAGCCAAAAGAAGTTTATATATACAAAGGATATTTTAATCGGGATTTTATATTAAATACAGATTATGAAAATGGTCTAACTACCTTTAAATTTATCAATAATTCATTTACTAACCCTATTGAATATGTTGCATCTCCAGAGTTAAAGGTCTCAGGCGGTTTCGAGAAAAAAATTCCTTATGGGCAAGTTACAGTAGGAAGTGAAGTTTTTAAAATTGATGAGACAGTTGCGGCAGCTGCATATGCAGAAAATGAAAGTAAATATTTTCGTTTTATGAGTAGAGATCATAAGTCTGATCTTGAGTTTACGGTGAAATACGATACTATTACTAAAAAAGCAAATGTAGCGTATCAAAGACCTAAAAAAGATCAATTGAATGTAAATATTCATTTGAAATGGAATTGTAAATTGACAAATGATCATTGTACTGGTGTAACTGTCAATGAGTCAGAAGGAACCATTGAATTTAAAAATGTGCAGTTAGATGATGGTCGTACCATAAATGGTAAATTTGCTCATCTAGGGGTAAATGATCTGGTAGCCTGATAAGTTTTTATTTGTGTGAAGATTGAAAAACTAGCTCTAATAAGGGCTAGTTTTTTTAAATATATCCCATTTTACTATTCTCGTTACGTTAAAAGACTTATATTAAAAATAATTCAAATACATAATTCATCTCTAAAGCTAATCTATAGTTTGCTATGTAGCTTTTAAATTAATAAAGCATGAAAGCTATTTCTTTTTTTATGAATATATAAGCCCATTTTCGATAATCGATTTGTTTTTTTATAAATCAATTTTTAACAAAAATTTGAATTATTTCCCCTTCCTTTTTAATGATCTATTTTAAAGCAAATGTCATTTCCCACGCTTGACGACAACAAAAGCGAATACTATCCTTTGCGTGCTGGCCACATTGCCAGTTGGTTTTAGCAGACCATCAGCCAAAGTACACGAAAAAGTAGTAACTTTTTTGTGGAAATCCCTGCGTGCCCCCTCTGCGGCGGAACGGGAGGGGGACACCTTCGGGTGTGCTGGATTCTTTGGCTCCAGTCTGCTAACCCTCTTTCGTTTCGCCACCATTATTTAGCAGTAATGCGGTGAAACTTCTTTTATAGCCAAAGGAGTCCGCTATGCGTACTAATTCTTCTCAATTTTTGGCCTATGCCAAACTCTCTTTATTTATACCGTTTAAACACTCTATAAATCGGTTTAGACGACTCTAGGTTTTTACGCCTAAACATTGTTACGACTAAAAAATCATAGCAACAATAAACCAGAGATAGGCGAGCACACCATTTTGTGCCGCTTTTGCGTGCCTGTTTTTAGCACTCAATTTAAGAGTGACGGCACTTCTATCTCTTTTACATACAACAAAAAATTATTTTAAGCGGTATATATGAAAAATTTAGAATCTTCATTTAGAGCACTACGAGTGCTGCACACAGCAAAAGATTTATTTACTCAAAATGGGTTTAACAAGGTCGGGGTTGACCGAATTATTGCTGAAGCCAAAATCCCCAAAGCGACTTTCTATAATATCTTTCATTCAAAAGCACGACTGATCGAGATGTGTTTAACCTTTCAAACGGATGCGCTCAAAGTAAAAGTCCTTTCAATTATCAATTCATACAGCGAACTTATGGTGTTCGATAAACTCAAGCAAATTTACTTTTTACATGCCAATTTAGAAGGGTTTTATCGTTTACCATTTAAAGCAATTTTTGAAATTGAAAAGTGTTATGCAACGGCTTATAGAGTGGTTGTTGATTATAGAAACTGGTTTATAAATGAGATTTATAAGCTGTTTCTTACTGTAAAAACTACCGCTTCAATAAAAGATGCGCACATGTTTCTATTTGCAATTGATGGGGCAATGGTTCAGTTGTTAAGTGCCAATAGCGTAGATGAACGGGATAAATTATTAGATTACTTTTTATTTATGCTATCGGAGCATTCAACTTAAATCTTAAAAAAAGCCCGTGATTGGGCTTTTATTTACTTTTTAGTAATAGGATCTATAAGTTGATTAATAATAACCCCTTTACTTAAATCACAAGTCGTATCAGGTTTAACGAGCCAATTATAATCATTTAAATTTATAGGATAAGTTTGCCCACTACCATAGGCAATAGTGTCTCCATCTTTATATTCTTTTGAGTCAACAATTAAAAGATGCTTATTGGTATCCCAATAAGCATCTTTAGTCGCAAAAATAGGGAGAATTCTTTCATTCGCCTGCATTAAATAAATACAAGAGCCCTCGATTTTGATCTGTGCCTCACTATAGCTCGCATTATCAGCACCGCCAGTGTATGCAAGTTTCGGTACAATAACCTTGTTTTGAGACTGAGGAGGATTGCTACATCCATTAAGCAAGATGACCAATCCAATTTGAAGAGTAATTAAAATATTTCGTTTATTCATATTTAATATACTAATGAAAAGCCTAAATTATAAAGTTCGTCAGTAGACATGTAATAGTATTCATTACATTGTCCAAATTCAGTGCCCGAAGCGGAAGTCCCTTTTACTCGAACCCAAACAGGACTACAGGTTTGACCATTACATGCATTATCATAGGTGGGGAAGTTTAAAAATATAAAAAATGATAAAATTTCTCTATTGCCAATAAACTGAATAAATATTTTTACAATCAATATCATATACAAGGATTTAATTTGTGAAGAGAATATTGCTTTCTATTTTTCCACTATGTATGCCATTTCTACACGGATGTTCTGCTGAAGAAAAAAATGTCAACTCAATACCTATTACGCCTGATCAAGTTTCAGTTAATAAGATTAGTCATGAAGCAAATACGAACACATCTTATAAGCAGTTTTTTGTTCTTTCAAAAGATTTAAAGTTTGATAAAGATTTACATCAGTTAGAAGCGATATGGTCTGGTAAATTAATCCTATACAACAACTGTTTATCCATTCTAGTGAAAAGTGATGATAAAGAAATTATTCATACCTTAGTAGTGCCTAAGAACTATGAAATCATATTTGATGATCAAGATAATATTGCCGGACTTAAAGATAGTAAGTCAAAAGAACAATACAAATTGGGTGGATCATTGCTATTAGGTGGTTTGGCTATAGATCAAGAAAAACTGAAATCGAATAAAAATATACCGAGTTATTGTGAGCCAAGATTGGCACTCCCAGGAGACATTAAAAATGATAAAACTAAGTAGTTTGTAAAGAAAATTCTTATCAAGCATATTAATTAGTACATACTTTATCTCTTTACATTTACTTAAAAAATAAAAAACCCATCACTGGGCTTTTTTTGTGGATATTGGTCTATTAAAACTTAAGTTTTTTAAGCCCACGACTCACACCATTCTGTAGAGCGGCTTTAATGATAGGGCCAATAAAAGGAACGCGGCCTTTAAAGCTAATGGTGTAATCCAAACGAGTTCGATTATTTCCCAAGTCAGTAAATTTCATGACACCACGGTGACCTTTAATTGGGCTAATCCCGCTCGTAATTGCATACTCGATCAGTTCATTTTCTTTATAGACTAAATTGGTTTCTACAAATGAAGGGGTCAATGGAATAGACATTTTGCGCGCAGAGCCAACACCATTACGAGCGTCTTTTCCGTCGCTAATACGAGTCACTTTAGCAGGGGCAAAAAGCTTACTTAAGTTTTCATGCTCACTTAAGGTTGCAAAGACCTTATCTACGGGTGCATCAAATTCTTGTACGATGTTGATTTTTTGAGTTTTTAACATCTTATTCCCTCTAGAAATTATTTTGACATTGGTAATTGTCAAAATTTGGATGTTAGCACGCTTTGGGCAATGGGGGAATTCTTCTTCGTCGGAGTTATTTTAAGTCTGAAAAAAAAGCATTGCGATAAATCTACAATGCTTTTTGGCCTTTTCTTAATTTTTTAAAGAAAGGCTGAATCACAGACCAGTTGGTTGAAACCCAGCAAATAAAGGAACCCGCCGTCACCATTGCTGTTCCTTGCCAAAAGCTCATCGATAATTGAGTTTGTAAAACAAACATCGCCAAAATAGACGAAATAATCGGGGTGAAATAAGAGGCCACCACAAGCACGGTAATGTTTCCATGAATGATGCCAATGTTCCAAGCAGCATAACCAAAACCCATGGCAGCAGATGCCACTAAAAGGGTGAGGAGAGCTGGAATATCCATTGAAGGAATAGCAAAGTGTCCCGAGACAAGCAGCTTGAACCATAGAGTGAGCGCGACACCAACAAAGAAAATAGAAATTGGATTTTGCCCATTACTTAATTTTTTGGTGAGTACACAGTAAAAAGCCCAAATGATGGCGCCTGCAAATGCCAAAATATAGCTAAGTGGGTTGCTATGAAAATTATCGACAATACTATTTAGACTAAAGTCACCGCTTCCAGTTTGAATATAAATAATGCCGAAAATTGAAAGCATTAAACCCAAAATAATAAGGAAATTAAACTTTAATTCCTTAAAAATAACGAAAGCTAAAACCGTTAAACTCGGCCACAGATAGTTAACAATACTAATTTCAATTGCTTGCCTTGTTGTCTGAGAATAAGCAATCGCAAATGAAAAGCACACCTCATAAGCCACGAACAGAATTGTGCCAAATATTAAGTATTTTTTAGAGATCTGTTTAAAGTCTGGGACTTTGAAAATGGCAAGCAACAGTAGCGCACTTAAAGAATAAATAAAGGTAACACCTAGCTCAGGCCCAATGGCGGCACTGACTTGCTTCATCAGACCGACCAGAGATGCCCACATGAGAATGGCGCTTAAACCAATCAATGTTGCTAGATTTTTTGACATAAAATTCAATAAATAACGGTTAAAAAATGGTAAAAGATGAGGTTGTACTAATCAAAGGAATCAATTTTCAAGCTAAGGAATATAGGACAAATTATATAAAATATAAACAATTAAATTTATTGATTGGTTGAATCTGCTATGTTTATTTAGCATTCAATTGAGTAAAGAAATTTCGAATAAAACAACATTTCTACGAGGAAAATATGGAAGTCATTAAAACGGTTGGTGTTGTTGGAGCAGGTGTAATAGGTGCAAGTTGGACGGCCTTATTTTTATATAAAGGATTTAAAGTTAATGTTTACGACCCATATCCTATAGATGAAGCGGTATTTAAAAATAGAATATCTGCAAATTTAAATGATTTATTGGCTTTAGACCAAAACGCTGAGCACACTCATTCTTTATCAGATGTGCTACTCCATCTGGAAATTTTTAATAATTTAAAAGATGCAGTTTCAGACGTAGATTTTATTCAAGAAAATGCTCCTGAACGTCTCGATGTGAAACAACAGCTATATCAAGAAATCACGGCATATTGCCCTGAACATACTATTATTGCTTCAAGTTCATCGGGTTTAAAAGTGTCTGATTTCCAAAAAGAGGCGCAGCATCCTGAACGTATTTTATTAGGTCATCCTTTTAATCCGCCTCATCTCTTACCTTTGGTCGAGATTGTTGGTGGTAATCTGACTGATCCTCAAATTTTAAAACAGGCTTCTGAGTTCTATAAACAACTAGGCAAAAATCCAATTGTTTTAAATAAAGAAGTCAAAGGGCATGTCGCAAACCGTTTGCAGGCTGCGCTATGGCGAGAAGCCTTTTCACTGGTTGAACAAGGCGTGTGTTCTGCCGAAGATGTCGATGTCGCGATTACCAGTGGGCCGGGTTTAAGATGGGCGTTATTTGGCCCCTACATTAATATGCAGCTTGCCAACCAAAAGGGCTTTAAAGAGGCGATTCATCATTTAGGCCCACCTATGACAGAATGGTGGAACGATATGCATGCATTTCAACATTCAGACGAGACAACAGAGATATTGGAAGCAGAAACCAACCAGCTATTAGCACAATATAAAGATATCGATTTATATGAAACCAGAGATAAAGGTCTGGTCGATATATTAAAGCTCAGACATAAATTAGATTTGGATTAAGTAGACGATTTATAGTCATGCTATCTAATTGTGTTGAGGATTAGCTTTCTTATAATTCTATGAAATGCACAACTTTTAGTGCAGCTTTTTATTTTTTGAACTTAAATCGCACTCAAATTGCCCAAGTTTAGTATTACTTTTAACCAAAAACGTAATACTAATCTGGCATGTCCTTTGCATAGTCTTAAGCAATCAAAAGTGATCTAGGGTTCCGATACTTACAGTATGTCTGGACCGAGAGTTCACGGTTCCTAGCGAACTACACGGAGGGATAAAAGCCCGGGAGGAAGTCTAAAACTATCCGACAGGAGTAGCTATGAACACTGCAAGTTATCATAACAATCAGGCGATTTGGACCGAACTTTTACCCGGCGGACATCACTGGTCGGGTCGTATTCAAAAAGGAACCATTCTTAGATTTACATCGCTTGGCGCTCAGGCAAATGTTTCTTTATTTTGTGTAAATGCTGCCGATGTGCTTGAACGCTTTAACATGCCTGACAGTTTAAAAGGGCAACACACAGCCTATTTAAAAGCTTCCAATGTGCTCTATTCAGACCTTGGCCGCGTCATGGCCTCAATTGTTCATGACGATCATGGTTGGAACGATGCGCTTTGTGGCCCGAGCCGACCTGAGCAAATTGAAAAGCAATTTGGTGCGCGTACATTTCAAGATGCCCGCAATGATATGTACCAAAATGGCTTAGACAGTTTACTCATTGAAATGTGTAAATACGGACTTGCCAGCCAAGACCTGAGTGCTGCGGTTAACCTATTTTCTAAAGTTGTGCCAGATGAAAACGGCGCTTTGTCTTATGTCAGTTCTGACAACACCAATCAAAGCATTGAACTGCGCTTTGAAATGGACTGCCTGCTATTTTTATCTGCCGCGCCGCATGGTTTAGACACCAGCCCAATCTATCAACCTGCTGATATTCAACTCAGTCTATTTAAAGCCAATTCACTAACAGACAGGGATATTTGTCGTGATGCGTGTTCACAAAATCAGCGTGCCTTTCAAAACACAGCCCGCTACTACGCGCTTAGCAATATTTAAATCAGGAGAAGCATCATGACAGTTTTACAATCATTTGAAAAAGCAGTTTTAAATGAAGTTTGTCCTGCGGGTGAAGCGTGGATGTGTGAGGTTAAAAAGGGCCAATATTTTCGAATTATTGATCTGGAGGGAAACCAAGCAGTTGATACTTTGTTTATGAGTGCCGAAAATCCAACTGAGCGTTATAGCGCAATGGACACTTTGGCCATCAACCAACAAATCTATTTAGAAAAGGGCACCAAGCTCTACAGTAACTTTGGCCGCCCAATTGCGGTTATTCATGATGATAACTGCGGGCGCCATGACACCATTGGCGGTGCCTGTTCATGTGAAAGTAATACGGTTCGCTATGCACATGAAACGTACCCTATGCATAGTTGCCGTAACAACTTTATGTATGCCTTGGCAAAACATCCCATTGCAAAAAAGCATGGCTTAAATGTGCGTCACATCGGCCCAAACATTAACTTTTTTATGAATGTGCCAGTAACGCCAGACGGTCAGCTTAAATTTGATGACGGCATTTCAGGACCGGGGAAATACGTCGAAGTTCGGGCAGAAATGGATTTAATTGTTTTAATTTCCAATTGTCCTCAGCTAAACAACCCATGTAATGCCTATAACCCAACCAAAATTCAATTGGTTGTCCGTGAAGCGGAAGGGGTGTAAGCATGTTTAAAAAAGTTCTGATTGCTAACCGCGGTGCAATTGCCTGTCGCGTAATTCGCACCCTTAAAAAACTCGGGATCGCTTCGGTTGCAGTTTACTCCGAAGCCGACCGTGATTCTTTACACGTGACTTTGGCCGATGAAGCTTTCTTGATTGGACCTGCGCCTGCCCATCAAAGTTATTTAAATATTGAAAAAATCCTTGAGGTTGCAAAACAGTCGGGAGCAGAAGCCATTCACCCCGGTTATGGTTTTTTGTCTGAAAATGCCGAGTTTTGTGATTTGTGTGAAAGCCAAGGTATCGCTTTTATTGGACCAACTTCAAGCCAAATGCTCGATTTTGGTTTAAAACATACTGCACGTGAACTGGCTATTAAAAGCAATGTACCTTTACTTCCGGGTAGCTCATTACTTTCCGATGAAGCCGAGGCTTTGACCGAAGCTGCTCGTATTGGCTATCCAGTCATGCTAAAAAGTACCGCGGGTGGCGGTGGTATTGGTATGCGTCTGGTCTGGAATGAAACTGAATTAAAAGATGCCTATCAAACCGTATCTTATTTAGCGCAGGTCAATTTTAAAGATGCAGGTTTATATTTAGAAAAATTTGTACAACATGCACGCCATATCGAAGTACAAATTTTTGGTGATGGGAAAGGGCAAGTTTTAGCGTTGGGTGAGCGTGATTGTTCGGTACAACGCCGTAATCAGAAAGTGATTGAAGAAACACCCGCACCACATTTAAATGAACAGCAACGTGACTACCTTCAAAAAGTTGCGATTCAACTCATGCAGTCGGTGAACTACCGTTCGGCAGGTACGGTTGAGTTTGTCATGGACACTGAAACCCAAGAGTTTTATTTCTTGGAGGTTAACACGCGTTTGCAAGTTGAGCACGGCGTGACCGAGCAAGTGTTTGGTGTCGACTTAGTCGAGTGGATGGTTACCTTGGCAAGCGGTGACTGGTCAGCACCGACTGAAAAGTTAGAGCCAACAGGACATTCCATTCAGGTTCGTCTTTATGCCGAGGACCCAATTAAACAGTTCCAGCCGAGTGCGGGCTTACTTACCCATGTTAAATTTGACCCGCAAGCACGAGTCGAAACATGGGTAGAAACAGGGTCAACGGTGTCGTCTTTTTATGACCCAATGATTGCCAAAATCATTGTAACTGCTGCAACACGGGACCAAGCCATACAGGCAATGAGTACTAGTCTTGCCAACACGCAAATCGCAGGCATTGAAACCAATCTGGAATACTTACAAAACATTATTGCTTGCGATGTATTTGCTTTGGGTACTCAAACCACCCGATTTTTAAATACGTTTGAATGGAAAACTCAAAAAATTGAGGTGTTGCAGGCTGGCATTCAAACTGCCATTCAAGACGTAACAGGCCGATTAGGTTATTGGGATGTTGGTGTGCCGCCATCAGGTGCTATCGATCCACTCAGTCTAACTGTGGCAAACCAGTTGCTAGCCAATGAACCAAATACTGCAGGGCTTGAATGTACCTTGCAAGGGCCAACTTTAAAGTTTCACTGCGATAGCCAAATTGTCATTACGGGCGGTGATATGCCTTCAAAACTTGATGGCGAACTGGTGCCGATGTGGCAAACCATCAATGTGAAAAAAGGCCAAGTTTTAAAATGTGGGCTTATCCGTTCAGGTTGCCGTAGCTATATAGGTGTGAAAGGTGGTTTTGATGTTCCTGAGTATTTAGGGTCACAGGCGACTTTCACTTTAGGGCAGTTTGGTGGGCACGCAGGCCGTAATTTATTAATTGGCGATATGCTGCCGATTACTGAATATTCTACTCAATCGACCACAGCTTTAGCTCAAGCGCAAATTCCTAGCTTTACCCAAAACTGGGAAATTGCAGTCATGTATGGCCCACATGGCGCACCAGATTTTTTCACCAAACAAGATATTGATACCTTCTTTTCCAACGAGTTTGAAATTCACTATAACTCAAGCCGTACAGGCATTCGCTTAATTGGTCCAAAACCTGAATGGGCACGTGAAGATGGCGGTGAGGCAGGCTTACATCCTTCCAATATTCACGATAATGCTTATGCGATTGGGGCAATTGATTTTACGGGCGATATGCCAATTATTCTGGGACCAGATGGTCCGAGCTTAGGTGGTTTTGTTTGCCCTGCGGTAGTCATTCATTCCGAGCTTTGGAAAATCGGGCAGCTTAAAGCAGGCGATAAAGTTAAATTTGTACCTGTGAGTTACGCGCAAGCAAAAGCACTCGATCAAAAATATCATCAAAGCTTAACCGCGACTGATACAACTAATATTGATTTTAACCCAGCCATTCAAGCAGAACCCGACACTTTAAAAGATGCAGTTTTGGCAACTTTAGACGGTAAAACTGACTTACCAAGCGTGACCTATCGACCAGCAGGAAATAGCTATTTGTTGGTGGAATATGGTGAGTTAGTACTCGATTTAAATTTACGCTTCCGTATTCATGCGCTCATGCAATGGGTCAAAGATCAAAACATTCAGGGTATTATCGATTTAACACCGGGTATTCGTTCACTACAAATTCATTTTGATTCAATTCAACTCGATCAACTGGAGCTTTTACAGAAACTTCAACAAGCAGAAGCCGAGTTACCCGATATTCAAAATATGCAGGTGCCTTCACGGACTGTTTATTTGCCTTTGGCTTGGGAAGACTCACAAACTCAACTTGCCACCGAACGCTATACACAAATTGTTCGACCAGATGCACCGTGGTGTCCAGATAACGTCGAGTTTATTCGCCGTATTAATGGCTTAGCTTCTAAGCAAGCGGTTAAAGATGTGGTCTATAGTGCGAACTATTTAGTAATGGGGTTAGGCGATGTGTATTTAGGTGCACCCGTTGCGACGCCGCTCGATCCACGCCAACGTTTAGTCACCACAAAATATAACCCTGCGCGAACTTGGACACCTGAAAATGCGGTCGGCATTGGCGGGGCGTATATGTGTGTGTACGGTATGGAAGGACCAGGTGGCTACCAGTTTGTTGGCCGTACTACTCAAATGTGGAGTCGTTACCGTAAAAATGCCAACTTCGAAGAAGGCAAACCGTGGCTACTGCGCTTTTTTGACCAAGTTAAGTTTTATGAAGTTTCTGAGGCTGAACTTCTGCAAATGCGTGAAGACTTTAAGGCAGGCCGTCTACAACTTCGTATTGAAGATGGTGTGCTTAACTTAAAAGAATACAACGAGTTTTTAAAGACGCATCAAGACAGCATTCAAACCTTTAAAGATACACAGCAAGCTAACTTTGAGGCTGAACGCCGCCGTTGGCACGAAGCGGGCTTGCAAGAATATATTTCTGAAAGCCTAGATGCGGTTGATGAAGGTGAAACTGTAGTTATTCCTGAAGGAGGCTGTACAGTCGAATCACACATGCCGGGGTCAATCTGGAAAATCGAATGTGCATCGGGTGATATTGTTGAAGAAGGTGCAACCCTTGCAGTAATTGAGGCAATGAAAATTGAAATTCCAATTATTGCGCCGGAACGTATGAAGGTAGAAACTATTACCATTGAAAAAGGGCAAACCGTAAAAACAGGACAAGTGCTATTTACCTTAGCACCTGTCGCTTAAACCAAAAGAGAGCATCAATATTGATGCTCTCTTTTTTATTATGCTTCGGTCAAATGCTTTAATAGTTTATGACCATGTTCAACAGCTTCTAATTTAATTTTCGACTCTGGATTACCTGATAAAGGCGAAACGTCATAAAGCAAGTAAGTGGCGCTTAACTGCATTTGTGTATATTGAATAGAATATTGAACCGCTTTTAAAAAACTATCCGCTAAGTTTTCTCGGTCATTCACCATATCGGCTTCTTTTTGCCCGACTGTCATACTAATAATGACTTTTTTATCTTTTAATTTATCGCCTTGAGAGCCATAAGCAAACTGATAAGTAAAAACTTCATCAAACCATAATTTCAAAATTGCCGGCATATTAAACCAGAACATAGGATATTGCAGAATGATGGTGTCATGGCGTAGCAACGCCTCTTGTTCAGCACTTACATCAATTTTATAGTCTGGATAAAGCTGAAAAATATCTCGGACTTCAAGGTCCGGATAGGTTTTTATAAGTTCATTCACTATCGTTTTATTTGCAATTGATTGAGCGTAGTAGGGATGAGCCAAAATAAGTAAAGCCATAATAATGCCTTGTAGCTATAAAAATCATAGTCACTATAATTTTTATAGTATGGGTGTACAATAACTATCAAAGTTGATAGGTGGCATGAAAAATGGCAAATACTGAAAATAAATGTGAAATCACCATGAATGGAAAAACCTATCCATGTCATATCAGTATGGCTATGGATTTGGTGGGTGGAAAATGGAAAGGCGTTATTCTGTATTATCTAAAAGATGGGCCCAAACGTTTTAATGAAATCAATCAATTAATGCCAACGATCACAGAAATGACCTTAAGCCTTCAACTCAAGCAATTAGAGCAAAGTGGCTTAATATCTCGAACGGTTTATGGTGAAAAAGCACCGATTAAAGTGGTGTATGAAATGACCGAATTGGGCCAGACTTTCAAGCCTGTTTTAGAGTCTTTATCGGTATGGGCACATACGATGATTAATCAGTCATAAGATGAAAAATTAACTTTTTAAAAATATAAATATTAGCCCCATCCCTGTGCATGGGGCTTTTCTTGCCCAAAAATCACTCATAAATATCCATAAAGCCTATCAAAACGACGCTTAAAAACTGGCACATTTTCTGCATCTTTTATCAGTAATACAAAAACTGAATTTGGTAATACCAAGCTAGAGGTGCGATATGAACGATGTAAAACCTGTGGTTCAACCAAAGCCAACTTTAAAAGCCTTTTTAGTCGAATTGCTCAGCGTACGTGCAGGCGTATATATCAAGCAAAACAATCAGCCGCCTAAAACAAAAGGATAAGACTGTGGCAAAACAAAAGTTGGCTCGAATCAGTATTACCGTACCTGAAACGACACTTAACGCACTCGATCAAAAAATTGTCGAGCAGAACTATGAAAGTCGCTCGCAAGCCATTGTCGACATGATTAATAAACACCTGATTGCGGAGCAGGCGCAGGCCAATGAAGTCATGGTGGGCACGTTGACGCTGCTTTATGACGCTAGCCAAATGACCTTGCGTAATCAATTGGTCGATTTACAACAACAGTTTTTAGCACAGGTGATTAGTTCACTTCATATCCAGCTCGACCAACAAAAGATATTGCAAGTCATGTTAATGCAGGGCGCGAGTTCTGAGCTTAGACAAATTAGCCAGCAATTTATTGTGCTGAAAGGGGTAATCAAAGGACATCTAGAACTGATGGATGCCGTCATGCCGCCTATACAGCAAAATGACTAAATGAGGAGTAGCGTGTTGAAAAATTTATGGACAATTCAAGACTGGAAAACCGCATATCAAAACGGGCAAATCCATCTTAAAGATTTGGTTGGCTATGTTGCAGAAATTAAAAATGATGACCACGCATGGATTGAAATTGCCTCCGTTGAGCAGATTCAATCGCAAATTAATGTTTTAAAAGACCAGAATATTGCTGACCTACCTCTATACGGCGTGCCATTTGCAGTCAAAGACAACATTGATGTCGCTGGTTTTCACACGACTGCTGCTTGTAAAGAGGTTCAATATTTAGCTAAGCAAGATGCTGCCGTAGTTGCCAAGCTGAAAAAAGCAGGAGCGATTGTGGTGGGCAAAACCAACCTCGATCAGTTTGCGACTGGACTGGTCGGGGTTCGTTCGCCCTATGGTGCAGTAAAAAATA
Source organism: Acinetobacter sp. 12966 (assembly GCF_031196995.1). NCBI lineage: Bacteria > Pseudomonadati > Pseudomonadota > Gammaproteobacteria > Moraxellales > Moraxellaceae > Acinetobacter > Acinetobacter sp. 12966. Next base: position 39,487 of record NZ_JAVIMC010000006.1, on the reverse strand, counting down.
GTTTTAAGCCCGAATATATTAGCGGCGGTTCAAGCTCAGGTTCATCGGTAGTAGTTGCTAACGGTATTGTGCCTTTTAGTTTGGGAACAGATACCGCAGGTTCAGGCCGTGTACCTGCTGGTCATAACAATATTGTGGGCCTTAAACCGACGAAAGGCTGGTTCTCTACCACAGGTTTAATTCCTGCCTGTCGGACTATTGATGTCATTTCTATTTTTGCACTGCATATTGATGACGCTTGGACAGTCGCCAACTTAATGCAGGGCTATGATGAAACAGATGAATATTCACGAGTAAATCCAGCCAATGTACCAACTCAGTTTTCTAAACGAAAAATTGCCATTCCTGCCCAGCTTGAGTTTTATGGCGATCTTGAATCTGAAAAGGCCTTTTTAATTGCAATTGAGCGCGTAAAAAAGCTGGGTTATGAACTTGAGAGTATAGATTTCAGCGTGTTTAATGAGCTTGCTGCTGCACTGTATAACGATGCATGGGTAGCGGAAAGAACGGTCGCCGTTGAACGCATGACAACACGTGAAAAGGCCCATCCGGTTATTGCCCAGATTATTGCGCAGGCAGATAAATTCAAGGCAACAGATGCACTACAAGCGGAATATAGCCGTGCAGTACTGGCTCGAAAAATTAATGTGGCATTACAGCCTTTTGATGCATTGATGGTCCCAACAGCACCAACCATTTATACCATTGCCGAAGTTGAAGCCGACCCGTTGAGTAAAAATGCGCACATGGGGGCCTATACCAACTTTGTTAATTTTGCAGATCTTTCTGCTTTGGCCTTACCCAATGTACTCCGTGCAGACGGCCTACCAAGCGGAGTAACCTTTATTGCACCAGCTTGGCACGATCAGGCACTCGCCAATTTTGCACAACTCTGGCAAACCGAAACACCGCTGAGTTTGGGTAAATCAACTCAACATTATCAAAAAGGTATAGACATCCAATCGAATCATTCAGTGCAGCTTGCTGTCGTCGGAGCTCACTTAACAGGTATGCCACTTAATTTTCAGCTCACTCGTCGCAATGCCACTTTGCTTAAGAAAACCCAGACAGCAGATGCTTATAAACTCTTTGCCTTAAAAAATACCACACCACCAAAACCAGGGCTGCAATGTGATGCAGCAGGGACATCAATTGAAGTCGAAGTGTGGGATGTTCCCTTAGCAAATTTTGGAGCTATTGTGGCTGAAGTGCCTGCACCACTTGGTATTGGGAACCTGAAACTAAAAGATGGAACATGGGTTAAAGGCTTTATTTGCGAAGCTTATGCCATTCAAGATGCAACCGATATTAGCCATTTTGGAGGCTGGCGAGCCTATATACAGTCACTCAATCAAACCGCTCAAAGTGTTAGTAAAAATGTTGGGGAAGTTTCTATATGATTAAAAAAGCGTTGTTATCCGTATCTATTTTATCGGCAGTTGTATTGGGTGGGTGTGACAATACGGCTAAAGTGCCCGAGGCTAAACAAGACACTCAGGCAGCCACAAATACAAAACCAATTACCATTGGCTATAGTGATTGGCCGGGCTGGGTGGCTTGGCAAGTGGCTATTGAGAAAGGCTGGTTAAAAGAAGCAGGGCTAAATGTAGAGTTTAAGTGGTTTGATTATTCGGCTTCGCTTTCAGCCTTTTCGGCAAATCAGCTCGACGCTGTTTTGGTCACCAATGGCGATAACTTGGTAACTGCTTCGGGTGGTACTCAAGGCATGATGATTTTGGCAACGGATTATTCTGCGGGCAATGATGTCATTATTGCAAAAGAGGGCATTAATACCATTCAAGACTTAAAAGGAAAATCAATTGGTGTCGAAAAAGGCTTGGTTGACCATCTTTTGCTAGCAACAGCTTTGACTGACCATAACATTAAAGCGAATGAGGTGAAGCTGGTAAATTCAGCGACAAACCAATTACCTCAAGTGTTTAATAGCCCTGATATTTCCGCGATTGCTGTTTGGCAACCTGTTGCAGGTCAGGCATTAAAAGCAGTGGCAGGCTCTAAAATTATCTATACCTCTAAAGACAAGCCGGGTTTAATTTATGACACCCTGACTGTCAACATGAGCCACTTAACTGCTCATCAACAGGAATGGAAAAAAATCATTCAGGTGTGGGATAAAACCGTTAAATATATTAGTGACCCTGCAACTCATGCCGATGCGGTTAAAATCATGGCAAACCGTTCGGGGGTTGATCCAAAGCAATATGAGTTGATGGTCAGCGGTACGCATTTATTAGATATCAGTGCCAATAAAAAAGTATTTGCTAAATCTCAAGGTTTTGACTCAATTTATGGCTCTAGCTATCACGTCAATAAATTTAATGTCGAAAACGGTATTTATAAAACCGAACAAAATGTAGATGGGCTGATTTATCCAACACTCATCGAACAACTTAAATAAACCCTATAAATCAAAAAGCCCAAGTTGAACTTGGGCTTTTTAATGCCTGACTTATTTTTCTGTACTGACCTGAGTCATACGTGGAATTTTGGGTAAATCTTGTAAAGCAGGGTCAAGCTCATCTTCTTCAGCATGTACCAGATAATCAACTCGTGAACGGAGCTGTTTAAACTCAGGTGTGCTCATTAAGTCGAGTGAGCGTGGACGGGGTAAATTAACTTCAATAATTTCCTTAATTTCACCGGGGTTGGCTTTGAGTGCCACAATTCGGTCTGCCAGTAAAATAGCTTCATCCATGTCATGGGTGACAAAAATAATGGTGATATCAATGTTGTGCCATAAATCCATTAAGTGCTTTTGCATTTTTTGACGTGTGTGTGGGTCGAGTGCACCAAAAGGTTCATCCATGAGTAAAATTTTAGGTTGATTAACCAAAGCTCTAGCAATCGCAACCCGCTGTTTCATTCCTCCAGAAAGTTGGTGTGGATACTGATTTTCATATTTTTCTAAACCAATAATATTGATCCATTCGCGTGCTTGAGCTTCGGCTGTCATTTGACTAGCGCCGCGCATTTGCGGACCAAACATCACATTTTCTTTTACAGTTTTCCAAGGGAAAAGGGTATAACCCTGAAATACCATGCCGCGTTCAGGGCATGGACCCGTAATGCATTCGCCGTCTACTAAAATTTCTCCACTATGGTATGGGTCTAAACCTGCGATAACACGGCTCAGTGTTGACTTACCGCAGCCAGAAGGGCCAATCACACAAATAAATTCTCTTTTATGAATTTTTAAATCGAGCTTATTTAAAACGGTACGTTCGCTTTGACCATGCTTAAAGACTTGGCTCAGTTGTTTAGCTTCTAAAATAACAGGACGTTCATAAATTTTTTGAAAGTATTCATGCGCGTTAAATGTTGAATCGTTCATTATTTTGCTCCTACTTTCCAAGTGAACATCCGCTCACCTAACTTCATTAATAACCAATCACAGACCAGACCAATCACACCAATAATCAAAATAGCTGCATAGACATTGTCAAAGTTTTGATAGCGAGCCTGTTGGGTAATAAACCACGTAATACCCGAGGTCGTACCAATCAATTCTGAAACAATTAAATAGGTCCATGCCCAGCCCAATAGCACACGTAAGTCGCGGTAAATATCAGGTAAAGCCGCAGGAATCACCACGTGAAATAAACTTTTGAGCTTATTGGTGCCAAGCGTATAGCCAGCTTCAATTAAGCTTCGATCTACCATTCGGGTGGTATTGGCAATAATTAGAATTTGCTGAAAGAGTGTGCCAATCACAATAATGGCAATTTTAGGTGCGTCATTAATCCCTAAAATTGCCACTGCAAGCGCGCCAAATGCGGGAGCGGGTAAGTAACGGAAAAATTCAACAAACGGTTCTGTTAACAGCGATATCCGCTTAGAAAAACCACACAAAATACCCAGTGGAATCCCAATCAATGAAGAGATAAAAAAAGCTGAAAAAACCAGTTTAATACTGTGCCATAAACTTTGATGAAACCACGGTGAATCAGGTTGTTCTGGTGGTGTGGTAAATGCGGTGACCAAAGCCTTAGCGACTTCATGGGGGGCAGGTAAATAAATCGGATTAACCAAAATACCTTGTGGTGGTGCAGAATTTCGATTGACTGCATTTTGTGCTTCGATATAGAACACATTTTTATCAATGCGACTTCCTACTTGTAAGTAAGAAACACTTCCCGAACTCGTGATTTGTACTTGAGGATGCCAAACAAAAGGTAAGTAACTGATTGCGCACCAAAGACATATTGGAATCACGAAAGAACAAATACTGAGGATCAGCTTGTTCTTTCGCGTAAATTCCTTTGCAACATAACCCATATCGAGAGCTCCCCATTTTGATCAGTATTACGATTTTCATAAAACGTAATATTGTTAAGCAAAATAGGTGCCATCTTTAAGGTGCATCAGATGAGTTAAGAAGACGAGGGAACTAAAGTTTCATGTAAATACACCCAATAACATTTTTTATCTTCTACTTTAATGCAGGCCGTAGAGGTACGCACTGTCTCGGTTTCATCAGTTTGCTGATGTTCCTGATATTGTACCCAACAATAATTCTCAAATTCGTATAAAGCTATACTCTTAATAATGGTGATTTTTAAAGAGGGTTTCTTTCCAATATTTTGAATAAATAAGTTTTTAACTTCGGCTAAACCAATACTCTGACCTTGAACCGTAACCATCTTAAAATTTTGATCAAAGCTATCTAAAAGCGGGCTCAGACTTTGCTCTGCATTTTTTCCTGTAAATACATTTTCTATTAAAACATGTAGGTCAATGACACTTTGAATGGCTTGATCCATTTGATTAGGCATGGGTTTTCTCCTTTAAAATGGGAATGAGTGAAAGTAAGCAGAGTAAAGCTGCAATTAAAAAAGTATGTTGATAGCGAATCAGGTCGCTTGAGCCAGACATCAAGTTATATATCGAAATCAGAACAACAGTACCGACACTAAATGAAACTTGTCGATTAATATTCCAGAGCACACTTCCTTGTAATAAATCTTGGCCTGAAAAATCAATCAGTGAGCTAATTTGGGCAATATTGGCACTTAGACCGCCCCCCATACCCATTAATAAATAAGAAATCACTAAAAAGCTCAAAGGGCTAGTGTTTGGAATATAAAACAAAAGAAATATGCCAAAGCTATGTAAGGTTATTCCAATAATAAGAAGATACTTTTTTCCTAACTGTTGATAGAGCAGGCTGCCACTAATCATGGCTGCTAGTGCCCCAGTTGCATAGAGCAACATGAATAAACCAGTTTGTTTTGCGTTAAAGCCGAAATTAAGCTGTAAATTAAAAATATTGAGTAAATTAACGCCTGTAAAAATACCCGGAACGGCGTAATAGACAATAAATGCATTACGTAAATTTTTATTTTTTAATAACTCAAGATTAAGAACAGGATGGGAAATGTTTTTCGCATGTCGAATATAAAAAATAAGCATTCCGACTGAAATTAGAAAACTAGTTATAGCGAATGAGGCGTTATGGTAATCACTATAAAATGAAAAGGAGAGTAACAAACATAACAGACTTATATTAAAAATAACTAACCCTTTTATGTCTGGTTTTTCACTCGACACATTCTCTGTTTTTTTAATCCAGAACCATGCTAGGGCTGATGCAAGTAAAGAAAAAGGAAGGTTAGATAAGAATACCCATCGCCAATTCAATGAATCAATAATCACACCGCCAATCGCAGGTGAAAATGCAGGGGCAATAAGCGCAATTGCCATAATCATGGTAGAAATACGTTGGCGTTCTTGGTTCGGGAATAAGGCATATACGAGTGCTTGCCCGACTGGAATTAATAAACCTCCAGCTACGCCTTGAATAAATCGCCAAAAAATTAAGCTATAAATCGATTCACTAAAGCCAATAAAGCAAATGCTGATCGAAAATAACAGCATTGAATAGCACAATAACTTTTGGTTCCCAAGTTTGGTGGCTAACCTTAAACTCATGGGCATAATTAAAATGAGGCCGAGAATATACGCATTTGTTACCCAAGCGACCATGGATTGGCTAACTGAAAATGACGATGCAATATTAGGCAATGCAATTGCGGACATAAAAATGTTGATGCAATCAATAAAGAACCCAAGTAAAAACACTGTCGCTATTTTATATCGATAAGACATACCTACCTCCGTGCAGGCAGGGTAAGATTTGACTCTTTTATTGTCGATGCAAGCGAAGTAAAATCATTGTTTGATAATTTTAAACAATTGGCTTAATTGTGCAAAAAAACCTCAAGCAAATTACCAGTTTTTTACAGGTCGTTGATTCCGGCTCTTTTACCAAGGCGGCTGAAATTTTAGGCTTAAGCCGATCAATGGTGAGTATCGATATAAAACAATTAGAAAAGCAGCTCAATACAAGCCTATTAATTCGTAACACCCGTAATATTGCATTAACTGAAATTGGTCAGCATTTTTATGAAGATTTTAAACAAATCCAACTTCATATTGATGAGGCATTTGAGCGAAGCCAACACTTAGGCACAAGCATTACAGGCACTTTACGGTTTTCGTCTACCAATGAATTTGGCCAACGTTTCATTTTGCCTTTACTTCCTGAGTTTTGTCGGCTTTATCCACATTTACGTTTACAGTATTCTTTTAATTCATCTCTCGATGATTTAGTGACTGAAAAATTAGATCTGGTTATTCGACTAGGGAATTTAAAAAACTCATCTCTAAAAACTCGAAAAATTGGGGAATATCCAATTTATATTGTTGCTACTCCACAATTTATACAAAACCATCCCGTAGAAAATATATCTGATTTAGCAAATGTTCCGTGGATTGGTCACACATTATTGAACTGGCAAGATTCACAATATATTTTGGAAAATAGTTTAGGTGAGCAATATTCATTACCTTTTATTCGAAGTCAGTATGAATCAAACTCGGTAACAGCCATTCATCAAATGGCTCTCTCATCTTTAGGTATTGCGATTTGCCCAGCATGGTTAGTTGATGAAGATATTCAACAAAACCGGTTAATTCGATTATTTCCCGATTTCTCATTACCGCTACAAAATATTCAATTACTTTATCCTAATACTTCTAATTTATCGGCCAAAACGAGAGCATTTATAGACTTTTTAGTAGCCCATCTTTCTTTTAGATAAGCTAAAAAGTATGTAAGTCATGGAAGATAAGCTATTTTATATAAATAGACAATTCTGTCTGTTTTTTATAAAATATCGATGATTATGACTCAGTTTTTATAATAATGATGTCCCATAAAATATTTCAAATTTTAGATAGTTTAGGGTTGGTCGCACAGAACCGCGTTCTTCATGTGCAATTTTCCAACGCATCATTAAACAATCAAGTTTTCTTACAACGCATCGAGGGCGAGCATACGCTCAACCAGAGCTAAGAAAAAATGCTAAATCAGTTAAACAAAAAAACTTTTTTAATTTGTCAAAAATACAACCAACTTTTCCTTTAGATTTAGCAGAAGAATTAAATGAAAGAATTAATATGTCTTATGAGGAATATAAAAAAAAGAATACTCATATTGTAAAAAAAACAAAATATCTTAAGTTTAAAAACTATGCTTTATATAGATTTATTGATAGCGCAGGGAATGGGATTCCAATTGTAGATTATCAAATCTTTGGACAAGGTCAGGATAAGCCCTTGGTTAATTTGAAACCTGGCCCACCTGATAAAAAAGGCTATACTCAATTAGCTTATACGCATTTGAAGAGTAGAGTTACATATACTTTAGGATCTAGTAAAAAAAATAGTGAATGGTATGAACCAATAACTGAGCATCCATTACAAATGGTTCAGGAAATGTTAGGTGTGCAGCCTAAAAATGAATATGAATAAAGATTGGTAAAGACATATGTTTAAAGCTGAAAAAGTCCTGTGGGGCGAAGGTTTATTTTTAAGACCTCAACATTTCCAAATTCAAGATACGTATCATGAACAACGTCTAAATCATACGGTTCGCTCAGTTGTGCCTTTTTCGTATGGCATTCAAAAGTTAAGTTTCGATGAAGCTCAATTGAGCACGCATATTCTTGCTCTTGAGTCTGTAGAGATGATTTGGCAAGACGGTGAAATTTATCAGGCACCTGCATATGATCTATTGCCTGAACCAATTTTATTAGATGATCTTAATTTACGTGGTGAGATGCTAATCTATTTAGCATTGCCACTTTTACAAGCAAATAAGCAAAATCTAATTGATCAAAATCAAGCGCAAAAGGGTAGATATCAATCTCACCTTGTCGAAACGCATGATCTATTTACGAATGCTACCGAAGCAGATATTAGTTTGCTACGCCGCCGTGCTGTTTTTAAATTATTAGATATTCATAGTAATCCAGACCATAATTTAGATGGTTTCTTATATCTGCCGATTGGAAAAATTAAGCGTCAAAGCTCTGGTGCTTTTGAAATTGATCGAAAGTTTATTCCGCCAATTTTGCATGTGGATGCCTCAGAATCACTCATTTCAAACTTAAAAAGAACACTGAATGTGATTAAGGCAAAAATTAAGACGATTCAGACCAATAACCGAGAAAATGAACAGAAACTAATTGAATTCCGTTCAGGTGATATTGTTTCTTTCTGGTTAGTGAATGCCCTAAATACGGCTCATGCTGGCTTGAATCATTTTGTGCAATATCCACAAATCCATCCAGAACGGTTGTTTTTCGAATTATTGCGTTTAGCAGGTTCATTATTAACTTTCTCGACAGCGTATGATGTTGATCAGTTGCCTGCCTATAAACACCATAATTTACAAGAAAGTTTTTCGCAGTTAGACACAATTCTACGCGATTTACTCGATACGATTATTTCGAGCCGTTACATCAGTATTGCACTTAAAGAAATCCGCCCTTCATATTGGGTGGGAAGTCTTGAGACCGATAAGATTACTCGAGATACTCGACTTTATATTGCCGTATCAAGTAGTGCTATGCAGACACATGAGTTGATTCAGATTGTACCTTTACGATTCAAGATTGGTAGTACTTTAGATGTAGAGCAGCGTGTAGTTGCTGCATTACCTGCAATTCCATTGCATCACTTGATTCAGGTTCCAACAGCGATCCCTGTACGTTCTGGTGTGAGCTATTTTGAAGTCGAACCGCATCACGAGCTATATCAGCGCATGTTAGATTCAGAGACGATTTGTATTTATGTTCCAGCTGGATTCCAAGATATCAGTATTGAACTGATTGCGGTTATGAACGCTTAAGGGTAAAGGAGAGAAAAATGTCACAATCCACAGGTGCTCCTTCTTTATTTGACGATGGGCAAATTGGAACGGGTGGGAATAATAATAGCCAGTCTCAAGCAAAACTACAGGCAATCAATCTTATTGATTTATTGCATGATGGCTTTTATTTGGTTTTTTTGATTCGAAATCAGTACGTGCCGGCAGACGCTCAGCAGTTTCGTGAAAAAATCTTAAATTTACTCAATCAATTTGAGCAGCAAGCCAAAAAATTGCAATTTTCAGCGGATGATATTCATGATGCTAAATACGCATTTTGCGCTTTGATTGATGAAACTATCGTAACGCAACAAGACCCAAGCTATTTTAATTTGCAAAATGCTTGGTTAATTAGCCCATTGCAATTGAGCTTGTTTGGTTCTCAGTTAGCCGGGTATCGTTTCTTTGAAATATTGGAACAATTGCGAAGTCGTGGAAAAGAACGTCTAGCTGCTTTAGAAGTATTTCATTACTGCCTTTTGCTCGGTTTTCAGGGTAAGTACCGAATTGAATCTATTGAAAGTCTCAACCACCTAGTATCAAGAGTGGGTGATGAAATTGACTATTTAAAAGGGAAAAAAGTTGCGTTTTCGCCGTTCTCGGCAATTCCCGATCAAATACGAAATATTATTCATCGCGAAGTACCTTTTTTTTGGATTTTGATCTTTTTATTAATTTTTGCATTACTTACCTTTGCAGGCTTAAGATTTATGCTCAACAATCAAAATGATAAAGCATTATCTAACTATCAAAATGTGATTTCTGCTCCTCAAGAGCAAGCACATATTACAATTTATTTACCTTGATAATGGAACGAAATGGCTCAGGAAAAACCAACTTCTATTCGAGTTCTACAATCGAATAAAAAAAAGCCGAAATCACCAGTACTCTATATTGTGATTGGTGTGATTGCAGGGGTGTTTGTCAGCATCTCGCTATTCCTGTTCTTGTCTCAACCGAGTTCGCCAGAATCAGCAGCAATTGAGAGTAAATCAACGGAAGAGCAAATTTTAAATCAAGATGCTGTAGATTCTTCTGATGAACAAAATCAGGTCGCTGTAAGTCAAGACAACGAAACAGATTCAATGAGCCGTGATGGCTTTGAACAGCCAAAAGATAATGAGTTAAGTAATATTTTTAAACCTGTTCCGCATAAAGCTGTTGCTACCAACGAACAACGAGTTTCACCATTTGATGAACAGCTAACAGGTGAAAAGAAAGTTCATGTTGTACCTAAACTACAGACAGGTGCAGCTAAAACGGCTCAGCCCAAAATACAACCAGCTCAGCAAAAACCTGTGAGTAAGCCGCCGCAACAACAAGTGGCGCAGGCTAAACCAGTAGTTGAGAGTAAAGCTCCAGCCGAACCAGAACCTGAGGTTGAGCCGCCTAAGGCATCGGTAGATATTAAAATTACACGAAGTCCTTTTGCCGTGAATTAATGAACTGATGATGATCTTTCTCATTTTCTTTTGCTTTACATGTTTGGCAATTGGTTTAGCGTTTTTAATGTCTTATGAACTCAGGAGTAGAAGCAAACATTTTGTTTTGTCATTACTGCCCCAAGGGCGTAAACAGCTTAATCAGGTTAAACAATTTGCTCAAACCATGAATCAGGCAGCTGCTCCTGAAAAATTACAATCTCATTGGCATTTACAGCAATGGTGGATTGTAATTGCAGGCTTTTTCTTGTTTGCCAGTATATTAGTTTTTGCTTTTACTCGTCCGATTAGTTCAACCCGAATTGAAGCTGAATATCTGAAAAAAACAGATCCTCAAATTTATGCACTTTTAAATGGTGAAATATTATCGCCACCGCCAGAAGTAGATGAAAGCCTAATTGAAGCCGCAATTGTTGAGGCCACGCAGTTAGAGCAGCAATATTCGTCTCAAAATAGTGGAGCTATTAATTCTTCACCGATTGATAACGCCAGTTTCGATGGTCGAGCTATTCTGGACACAAATTTAGTTGATCGTAAATGGGACAAAATGAACCCACGATATAAACAGCGTTTACTCATGGTCTTTAAAATCATGAAAGAACAATATGGTTATGAGTTGGTTCTATTAGAAGGCTATCGTAGCCCAGCACGTCAGAATATGTTGGCGGGCAATCCAAATACGACTAGAGCGAGAGGTTATCAAAGCTATCACCAATTTGGTTTAGCTGCTGATGTAGCATTTAAACGAAATGGGAAAGTGGTTATTTCTGAACGAGATCCGTGGGCAATGCAAGGCTATCGATTATATGGGCAAGTCGCCGAATCGGTTGGTTTGACTTGGGGTGGACGTTGGAAATCTATCCAAGATTATGGGCATACTGAGTTCCGAATGCCGGGCTTGAGAAAAACTCAAGAAATGGCAGAAAAACTTATTGCTGAAAGTTCGAATGATATAAGTTAAGAAATTAAGGATTTTCTATGACTTCTTCTTTGAAACAGCTCACTTTATTTAATCAAGGCTTAGCAAAAACCAGTCGATTTGCAAAAGGCATGGATGGAACTTTACAGGCTATTGAGCATTTAGGATATGTGCAAATTGATACCATATCGGTTGTAGAGCGAGCTCATCACCATATATTGTGGAGCCGAGTACCTGATTATGAGCTAAGTCATCTCAATAGTTTGGTTGGTGAGCGGCAGATTTTTGAATATTGGTATCATGCGGCGTCTTATCTTCCTATGAAAGATTATCGCTATGCACTCCCTGCCATGATGTCTGTGAGGAAAGGGGAAAGCCGTTATTTCAATAGAGGTGATCAACATCTTATGAATGAAATTTTGGCACGTGTTCGTGCTGAAGGAAAAATTCGTCTCCGTGATATTGATAAAAATAATAAAAAGAGTTTGGGAAACTGGTGGAATACCGGACCAGGCCGCCGTGCTTTTGAGCAGTTATATATGCAGGGTGACCTGATGATCTGTGAGCGTAACGGAATGGAAAAGGTCTATGATTTGACAGAGCGTTGCTTGCCTGAAAATATTGATTTAAGTATTCCTACGCTTTGTGAATATGCGCAGTATTTGTTTAATAATACGCTTCGAGCGCATGGTGCATTTACATGGAAACAATTAGTTCATCTAAAGAAAAATGATCTAAAAGAAACTATGCGCATCATTCTGAAAGAGCATATTGATGCAGGGGTTGTATCAGCAATTAAACTTGAGAATGGTCAAACTTTATATGTTGATGTTGCTGCAATAGAACAAAAGGTTAGTACTGATTTTGGTTTAAAAATACTTTCACCTTTTGATAATTCTCTTATTCATCGTGACCGTTTAGCTTCTTTATTTGAATTTGATTACCGCATTGAATGCTATGTACCAGCGGTTAAACGAGTATATGGTTATTTTTGTTTGCCGATCCTATATCAAGATGAGTTAGTCGGCCGAGTAGATTGTAAAGCACATCGTTCTATCAAAGAGTTAGAAGTGATTAGCCTGCATCTAGAAAAAACAGTAAAAAATAAGGAGCTCTTCTTCTTCGAACTGGAACAAGAGCTCAAGCATTTTGCAGCGTTTAATCAATGCTCAACTATTAATGACGAAGTGATTAAGCGTATTTGTACTAAAATTTAGACACCAAAAGAATTAAAGCTTTGGGTGTTGTTACTTTTTAGTTTAAAGGCATACGATATTCAATAATTCCTGGTTTTTGTGCAATCCAGTCATAAAGCTTTTGCGCTGTTACATTGGTTTCTTGGGTATGCCAATATAAACGGTCACAGTTGTGTTTGATTGCTTGCTTCTGCACATATTCAATGAGTTGCTTACCAATGTGTTGCCCACGAACTTCAGGTGAAACATACAGGTCTTCTAGATAACAGTAATTATCTTCTGCCCATGTTGAACGATGAATAACATAGTGCACAATTCCTAAAACCTGCTCACCTTGTTTGGCAACGGCACAGTACATAGGTTCATTCTCATCGAAAAAACGTTCCCATGTTACTTTTGTGACATGAAGGGGTAAATTCACCTGATAAAAATTTTGGTAAGCAAGCCAATATTTTTCCCATTGTGAATAATTTTGCTGCTGAACAGGAACGATTTGAAGACCTTGATTTTGCATAATAATTACACTCTGTTTTAAAGTAATAAAAAATCGACAACTAGAGTGTAGTTTTGATAGTGGTATTTTTATAAGATACACTTTTGATATTTTTCACAGTACCAGTTTTGATATGGCAGCTCCGATTTCTGCATCTTTTCCACATTTAATTTTGCCAAAAGGCCAGATTAAAGATGGACTATATACCGCTTTGCGTGATGCAATTTTAGATGGAAGGCTAACTGCTGGAACAAAGTTGCCTTCAAGTCGTGCCTTGGCAGAGATGATGTCAATTTCAAGGAATTCTGTATTGGCGGCTCTTGAACGATTACTGGATGAGGGATATTTATTTACTAAACCAAGTTCGGGTACTTATGTTGCTGAGGTTGTGCCAGATCAGTTAATACATGTTCAAAAAAATTCAAAAGAAACGTCAAAAAATACTCATCGTTCCTTAAATATTAATCCAAATCTTGAAGCTTTATTGGATTCATGGCGCAAGCAGTCATGGTTAAGTAAAAAGAAAAAGATGTTTCATGTAGGGGTAGGCTGTATTGATTTATTTCCTCATCAACTGTGGGGCAAGTTATTAACGCAAGCTTGGCGGCAGTCCTATTATCAGCTTGGTCAATTTTACGACCCACGTGGCTATCTACCTTTGCGTCAGGCAATTTCTGAATATGTTCACTCCACACGAGGGCTAAATTGCAACGAAGAGCAAATTATTATTGTAAACGGAACGCAGCAGGCTATTCATTTAACGGCCTATGCCTTACTTCAAGCAAATGATGAAGTGTGTTTGGATGAGCCGGGATATGATGCAGCTTTTAAGATTTTTCGAAGTTTTGGTGCGCAGGTAAATTTGATCGAAAGTGATGAGGAGGGAATGCAAATCTCTGACATTACAAATCATTACTTCAAAAGCAAACTCGTTTATACGGCACCTTCACATCAGTTTCCTTTAGGGGGAACTTTAAGTTTAGCTCGCCGTTTTGCTTTATTAGATTGGGCAAACAAAGAAGAAAAATGGATTTTTGAAGATGATTATAATAGTGAGTTTCGCTATGGCACACACCCAATTCAAGCACTACAAGGTTTAGATCAGCAGCAAAGAGTGATTTATTCTGGCACTTTTACCAAGATGATGTTTCCGGAGTTTCGTTTAGGGTTCATGGTTGTACCTGAAATATTAATTGAAACCTTTAGTGCAGCTAAATACTATACTGATGTGCGAAGTTCATATTTAGAGCAGGTCGCTTTAGCTTTATTCATTCAACAAGGCCACTATGCTCGACATGTACGTAAAGTTCGAAAAGCATGCTATGAGCGTCAACAAGTATTGATTAACGCTATTAATGAATACCTCTCAGATGTACTCGATGTTCAGCCAACAGATTCAGGCATTCATCTTATATGTTGGTTAAAAGCACCATGGACTGAGCAGGAGTTTATTTCTTATTGCTCGGCATTGGATTTGGAGATTCAACCTCTATCAAGATATTGTCAACTTGAGTCGAAAAAAGCAGCAGTTCTGTTGGGCTATGCGGCGCATCAACCTGAGGAAATGGTAGAAAATATTAAGAGACTAGCCATCAGTATCAAAAAGTAAAATAGCTAAACTTTTCAAAATCATATCTGGATTTTAGAGTGATTTTATTTTTAATGAGAAGGGCAAAATATTTATTCGATTTTAATATTTTGATGAAATTTTAAAAAATGGAAAAAATTAAATTTAAAAGATTTATTAATCTTATTTTAAGCTAACTTCATTATTCTAATAATATCAAAGCTCAGTACAGTACACCTTTTGGCCACATTCTCCAGATGTGGCCTTTTTTTATTAGGAATAAATATAGCTTAGAATGAATTAATTTTTTAAGGAGAATAAGATTTAATCTTCTTCCATGGCATTACTATAAAACTTAACACCTAGTTTAATTCGGTCTCGACCATTACTCATACGCCAGCGATTGGTATCACGTAAAGAATATACACAGCCACAATATTCCTGTTGGTAGAATTCCTCTCGCTTACTGATTTCAATCATTCGACTAGAGCCACCATTTTTTCGCCAGTTATAATCCCAATATTGAATATCTGGATAATTGGATGCTGCCCGAATTCCACAATCATTAATTTGAGCCATATTTTTCCAACGAGAAATTCCTAACGAACTACTGATGAGACTAAAGCCGTGTTCATGTGCATAAAGGGCAGTTCGCTCGAAACGCATATCGAAACACATGGTACAACGAATGCCGCGTTCTGGTTCATCTTCCATACCTTTAGCTCGAGCAAACCAATTATCCGTATCATAATCTGCATCGATAAATGGAATATTATACTTTTCTGCAAAACGAATATTTTCTTCCTTACGGATGAGATATTCTTTTACCGGATGAATATTAGGATTATAAAAAAATATCGAAAATTTAATTCCAGAATCAATTAATGCTTCCATAACTTCTCCTGAACAAGGAGCACAACAAGAATGAAGTAATAATTGATCATGTCCAGATGGGAGTTCTAATTTTAAACGTTGAGTTGACATAATAAAAAATTAAATTGCAATTCTAATGATTATATATTTTTGTTTTGTATAATGTGAACTGAATTATTTTCAATTAAACATGAAATTAATTTAAATATCTTAAAATTTATTTATTAATTTATTTGTGGTTTAGTTGAATATAATGAAATAATTAGATTATTAAATATTAAAATTATTTGTATAGGCGCTTTTAAATTTATTAACCGAAATACTATATAGTAATATAAAATATGGATAAATTTAATATTTTTTAAAATAATAATATTAAAAAATAGCTAGGTAAGTTATTGATGTTTCTAGATATAATTTGAAATCTTTACGTTTTTATTGTGATGTCTGTCACAAATAAACCTTATTTTTTCAATTAAAATATTTCTTTAGATTTGTAGCTTTAATAAATCTATACTATAAAATTCGGTGAGTTTTTAAATTTAAGTGTGTGATTATTTAAGATATGAAAGATTGGCAATGTAAGTATTGTAATGGTTACATTATGGTTAATCATACAAAGATCAGCGTAGGAGAAAGAGTTTACTTTTTGGTATATAAATTTGATGCAAAGAATGAACGGAAAAAATTATATAAAAAGGGAATTGTAGTTGCTCGCTACGATCATATACTTCACATTGAGTCACGTAAAAAAACTTATAAGATCGAACAAGCTAAGGTTTATCCATTAGGAGCACCAATGCCTTTCGTTTACAACATGTTTTGGATTTGCGGGTGCCCATGTACCTTACAAAATTAATTTCTTAAATTTAAATGTCAGCAGCTCATTTTATAAATTTAATTGAATTAATAATCGTATCAAATTTATTTTCACAGCTTTTATAGAAAAGTTAAGAGCGATAAGCTCATAAAAGTGGCTTTTAGCAGTTAAGGTGTTTGGATTTTCATTTGACAAAAACAATAGGCTCTCTTATAAACCTTGAGTAAAGTTGAGGTTAATCATGATTAGTGAAAATAAAAAAGCTGATCCTAGTCGAGTTTTGACTGTGGGGGAAGTTGCCAAAAGAAGTGGAGTTTCTGTCTCTACCTTGCATTTTTATGAAGCTAAAGGGCTTATAAAAAGTATAAGAACCAATGGTAATCAACGCCGTTTTCCCTTAATCGTTTTAAGATATATTGCGATTATTAAAGTTGCTCAAAGAGTAGGAATTCCTTTAAATGAAATTAAAGAGGCTCTTAGCGCATATCCTATAGGAAGCAAATTAACAGCTAAACAGTGGAAAGAGTTATCAAGCCATTGGCGAAAAGATCTCGATGATCGTATTCAAAAATTAACCAGACTTCGTGATGAAATGGACTGGTGTATTGGTTGTGGTTGCTTATCACTAGAGCAATGCCCTTTAAGAAATCCAGAAGATGTTTTGGGGCAAGAGGGATCTGGGCCACGAATTTTGGAAAGGCCTTAATTGCAATATTTCAATAATTATTTTTAGGAGGGAATATCTTAAATTCCAATAAATTAGATATATAGTTAATAGAACTTCTAAGTGAGTTTTTTATTGTAAACATGTCACATGGAACATGAATTTTTTTGATATCTTTAGTTTTTTATTAAGAAGCAAAAAATTTATGAAAAAAATTATCTTTCTTGGTTTAGCGCTTGTTTCGATAACGGCTTGTTCATCTGTACAACATAAAGATCCAACTCCACCAAAAATTGGTTCACCAAATCCAGCTAGTCAATATTGTGTTGAACAAGGTGGGAAATTAGAAATCAGAAATGAAGCAAATGGTCAGGTTGGGTATTGTCATCTACCAAATGGCCAAGTCGTGGAAGAATGGAAATTATTCCGTGATAACCAAGCGAACTGTGTAGCAGAAGAAGCTCAAAAATTAGTCGGTCAATCAGGCCTTACTGATGATCAAATTAAACAAAAAACTAAATCAGAAATTGTGCGTAAAGTGGCTCCAGGTCAACCAATGACTATGGATTATCGTACAAACCGAGTTACAGTTACTATTGATCCTGCTTCTAAGAAAATTACTCAAGCAACCTGTGGTTAATGTGTGTAATTAAAGTTTGGTAAATCAAATTTTAAAGAAAAGAGCCTGCCGAAATGTGGGCTTTTTCTATTTTAATTTTCGGAATAATGGATAACGGGATACTCTTTTTGTTGTGGCAGCAGCTGTAAAGCTTGATTAATTTTGATGAGAAAAAGATCCACTTTGTCTTGGCCTGGATTGTCGGTGTTGTATGATGCTCTTTCTTGATAGTTAATTCCACATCCAATGATTTTCATATTTGCAGGATTAAAGCTCCAATCATTTTTATTCTTGATCGAGATATCTAAATCACTATCACATTCTTTCCAGAGTTTTAAAAATTGATTGGAATATACAGCCGGAGCTTCTTGTGCTCGGTAGACTGTAAATCCTTGCATTTCGGAATTAGCAAACTGAAGGAGATGATTGGTAGGCATTCCTCCCCAAAGTATAGCGGTATCTTTTGGTAGTTTTATTCCTGTTATATGTTCTTCTTTAAGTGGTGCAGTTTGCTCATCTTTCTGTTTGGACTTTTGAGATTTATAAACCAGTTTTGTTCCAACAGGAACTGCTACACCTTTGACTTGAGTGATCTGTGTTGTATAGAAATAAGGCGAATCATCACGGTTACAGCCTGTCGGGTTATAACAACCAATACAACCACTTAACAATAAAACCGGACAACTTAAAATACTTAATTTGAAAACTCGATCAATTTTTCTTGTCTTTAATTATGTCTAGAAATTTAATATATCAGTATTTAAATCAATAATAAAAAAAGCCCCTAGCGGACTAGAGGCAGAAAAACATCAGATGCAAGAACAGGTGAATTATGCATCTGAGTTAAGTAGGTTGTATCAAACCATGTAGAGCACTTTACCAGCAAAAATGAATAAAAATAGGGAGGTGCGACTAATGGCTAATATTTGTAGTTGTTTATTTGTACAACTTCGTGTAGCTGTTTTAATAAAGGGGGGCTTTTATAGTGATTGTTCAACCGTTGTCTTTTTGTGCTACTACCGAAGAGTTATTCGTGATTTGTACTTGGCTTAATGATAATTTTAGAGCTATCCGAAAGGACACAATAATGACGAACATACGAATAATAATGAATCGAAGGTAGGACCACGTGTTTATTAGTGTATTTGATCTTTTTAAAATTGGCATCGGCCCATCTAGCTCCCATACAGTTGGACCCATGCGTGCGGCATACAGTTTTGTGGAAGATTTATTGAAGCAAAACGATTTACAAGCAACGGTTAGAGTTCAGGTGAAGTTATACGGTTCGCTATCGGCAACTGGTGTTGGTCATGCGACAGATAAAGCTGTTCTGTTAGGTTTAATGGGTTTTGACCCTGAACATATCGATACCCAAGTAAGCACAAGCTTGATTGAGGATGTTCTTGAAAATAAAACGATCCAACTCGATCAGCAAAAGACTATTTCTTTTGACTATAAGCATGATGTGCTTTTTTTAGATGAATCTTTGCCTTATCACCCCAATGCAATGGAGTTGATTGCCTATAACGAGGCTCAAGAAATTTTATATGCGGAAACGTATTATTCAATCGGTGGCGGTTTCATTGTCAGTCAAAGACAATTAACACACACCCAAACTGCAACCAACGACGTTAAGGTTCCATATCCATTTCACAGTGCGGCTGAACTTTTAAGCTTATGTAAGACTCATCATTTATCTGTGAGCGAGTTAATGCTTGAAAATGAAAAAAGCTGGCGAAGTGAAGCTGAGATTCGTAGCAAGATTATGGAAATCTGGAAAGTGATGCAGCAGTGCATTCACAACGGATTAATTAATGAAGGAATATTACCAGGCGGATTAAACGTAAAACGTCGGGCTAAAAAAATTCACGATAAGTTATTAAATAAGAAAAACTCAAACCTGATTGTGACGACCTTTCATGCCATGGAATGGGTTAATTTATTTGCCTTAGCGGTAAATGAAGAAAATGCTGCTGGCGGTCGAGTAGTGACGGCACCTACAAATGGGGCTGCAGGAATTATTCCGGCAGTTTTATATTACTACGTGACTTTCTCTAAAGACTTTTCAGAAGACAAAGTGGTTCGCTTTTTTCTAAGTGCGGCAGCCGTCGGCATTTTATGTAAACTCAATGCTTCTATTTCTGGTGCAGAAGTAGGGTGTCAGGGCGAAGTCGGCTCGGCGTGTGCGATGGCTTCGGCGGGTTTAGCCGAAATTTTAGGTGCCTCACCTGAGCAAGTGGAACATGCGGCTGAAATTGGGCTTGAACATAATTTAGGTTTAACGTGTGACCCGATTGGTGGTTTGGTTCAGGTGCCTTGCATTGAACGAAATGCAATTGCAGCCGTAAAAGCCATTAATGCAGCCCAAATGGCGCTTCATGATGAAGGCGAGCATTTTGTGACATTAGATAAAGTGATTCAGACCATGAAAGAAACAGGCAGAGATATGTCTGAGAAATATAAAGAGACTTCAAAAGGTGGCCTTGCTGTTAACGCAATTGAGTGTTAAAAAAATGAGATGGGGACGAGGTGACCCCATCTCATTTTAACCATTAAGCCTCGCGAGCAACTAAGGTTAAAATGTCGTAGGTTGCGACAAGTTCACCACGTTGGTTTTTGACTTTAATATCCCATACCACAACGCCATGCGCAGGTTGAGATGGGTCTTTTTGTGGTTTAGGTGTTTTTTGTTTACAGGTGAGTTCAACTTGGATTGAGTCACCAATTTTAACCGGTTCAACAAAGCGTAAGTTGTCCATACCATAATTGGCAATCACAGGGCCTTGTGCTGCATCTACAAATAGACCTGCTGCGGCAGACACAATGAAGTAGCCGTGTGCCACACGTTCACCAAAGAAAGACTCGGCCGCTGCGATTTTGTCAGTATGTGCATAGAAGTAGTCACCGCTTAAACACGCGAAATTAACAATATCTGCTTCGGTGACTGTACGGCGCGCTGTTAATAAACGTTCACCAATCACTAACTCATCAAAAGACTTTTTAAATGGATGTACGCGGTCTTCATTAACTTTTGAGCCAGCAGTCCATGAGTGGGTAATTTGGGTCAGACTGTTTGGAGAGCCTTGAATTGCAGTGCGCTGCATATAATGTTTAACCGCGCGAATACCACCTAACTCTTCACCGCCACCTGCACGGCCAGGGCCGCCGTGTACTAAATGTGGAAGTGGTGAACCATGACCTGTACTTTCTTTTGCTGACTCTGCATCGAGTACATGCACACGTCCATGCCAAGGCGCAATTTTTTGAATAATCTGTTCAATATTCTCATCGTTATTTTTAACGACAGAAGCCACTAAGCTACCTTCACCACGTGAAACAAGGTCAGCTAGTTCTTCAATGTTTTGATATTGCATGAGTGTACATACAGGACCGAACGCTTCTGTGGTATGAACATTCGTCGCTTGTAAAGGCTGTTCGCACACCAATAAAGTTGGAGCGAAAAAAGCACCTTTTTCAGGATGATCTGCATTAAATGTAAAACTATCGTTGCCACCAAAAACAATTTTTGCATCTTTGCTGAGTTCGACAACCTTTTCTGCAACGTCATGTTTTTGTTTAATACTAGCTAAAGCACCCATGGTGGTTTCTTCTTTTTGAGGGTCACCCACCACAACTTTAGCAAGTTTGGCAGTTAGCTTTTCTTGCGCAGTTGCTAACAAGTTTTCAGGAACAAATGCACGACGAATAGCAGTACATTTTTGTCCTGCTTTGGTGGTCATTTCACGGAAGACTTCACGCACAAATAAATCGACAGTTTCTTCATTTGCCTCAGGGCTTAAAATTGCACTGTTTACTGAGTCGGCTTCCATACTAAATGGAATCGAATATTTATTGAGGTGAGGGTGGTTACGTAGTTTTTGGCCTGTGTAGGCAGAACCTGTAAAAGTCACGCAGTCTTGTGGGCCTAACTGTTCTAACAGGTCATAAGTCTGACCGCAAATGAGTTGTAGCGAACCTTTCGGTAGCACGTGTGCTTCTTCAATGGCTTTTACAACTACTTGAGTTAATTGGGCACCGTCGGTTGCAGGCTTAACAATACATGGCACACCAGCAAGTAACGTCGGTGCAATCTTTTCAAGCATTCCCCAAATTGGGAAGTTAAATGCGTTGATGTGAACGGCAACACCTGCTTTAGGACTTAAAATGTGCTTAGCACCGAAAGTTCCATTTTTAGATAATTGAATCCAGCTATCTTCGGTAATAATTTTTTCGTCATTAAGTTCACGGCGAACCAAACTTGAATAAGCAAATAATGTCTGGATACCGCCTTCAATATCAATCCATGCATCTTTACGAGTTGCACCTGTTGCATAAGCAAGTTTGTAAAACTCTTCCTTACGTTCAAGTAAATATTGGGCAATTTGTTTTAAAGCATTAGCGCGTTGATGAAACGTCCAGTTAGCCAGTTCTGAACCATTTTGTTTGGCATATTGAACAACACGTTTCATATCTATGCCATGACTACTTACGGCATAAATCGCTTCACCTGTAATAGCATGATAAACAGGGCGCAGTTCTTCACTGGTCGAATGCCATGTTCCATAGACATAAGAAGCAAGATGAGGCAGTTGATGCTCAGACTGCTGAAAATCTGTGTCAGTTGAGGTTCCTTCTAGGTGTGCTTGTTCAAGCATGACCAAACTCCTTTTTTATTTGATACATCAATTATAAAAATTGCAAAAATATGATTCATAATTTCAGATTAATTTGTCTAAAAGTCAACTTTATTTTGATTTTAAAACGTAAAAATATTTTTTATTTTTAATTAATATTTATTAATTTCAAATATTTAATTCTTATTTATTTGTTGGATTTAATTTGATACTAAAAAAGTGATTGACTTTGTTTTTAGTGTATCGAAAAATAGATTCAAGGGTGATGCCTACAGGGAATGAAAGAATGGAAAACAATTACCAGAAATTTGAACAAAATATTGCCAATGAAATTACGATCGAGGCTAAGGATCAAATGCCCGATGCCTACCGCAAAACATTGATTCGTCAAATCGGGCAACATGGCCATTCTGAAATTGTAGGTATGTTGCCTGAAGGAAACTGGATTACTCGTGCCCCAACTTTAAAACGTAAAGCAGTTTTGCTCGCGAAAGTACAAGATGAAGCGGGTCATGGTTTATATCTGTATAGCGCGGCAGAAACTTTAGGTGCAGACCGTGATGACATGATGGAAAAGTTGATTGATGGAAAAATGAAATACTCATCAATTTTTAACTATCCAACTTTGACTTGGGCAGATGTCGCTGCAATTGGTTGGCTTGTCGATGGGGCAGCCATTGTGAACCAAGTTGCGCTTTGCCGTACTTCATATGGGCCATATGCACGTGCAATGGTACGTATTTGTAAAGAAGAAAGTTTCCACCAACGCCAAGGTTTTGAAGCCATGATGGCTTTGGCAAACGGTACGCCAGAACAAAAACAGATGGCACAAGATGCGGTAAATCGCTATTGGTGGCCAGCACTGATGATGTTTGGTCCAAGTGATGAGCATTCTCCAAACAGCGCACAAAGCATGGCATGGAAAATCAAACGCTTTAGTAACGATGAATTACGTCAAAAGTTTGTTGATAACACCGTGCCACAAGTGTTGCAACTTGGCTTGGAAGTACCGGACCCAGATTTAAAGTTCAATGAAGAAACAGGCCACTATGAGTTTGGCGAGATTGACTGGCACGAATTTAATGAAGTAATTGCTGGACGTGGACCATGTAATCACGAGCGTATTGAAGCACGCCGTAAAGCATGGGAAAACGGCAAATGGGTTCGTGATGCAGCAGTGGTCTACGCGAAAAAACAGCAGTTTGAAGCGAACAAAGTGGCTTAACAAGATTTATGGAAAAATTTGAGGAAATCAAAATGGAAGATAAAAACAACTGGTCGCTCTACGAAGTATTTGTACGTAGTAAACAAGGCTTAAGCCACCGTCATGTAGGCAGCTTAAGAGCACCTGATGATGAAATCGCACTGCAACATGCTCGTGATGTTTACACACGTCGTAATGAAGGAATTAGCATTTGGGTGATTCGTTCTGAACTCATTAAGTCTTCACAGCCAGATGAAAAAGCTGAATTTTTCGATCCTGCTCTAGACAAGGTTTATCGTCATCCGACTTTTTACCATATCCCAGATGGCATTGAGCACATGTAAGGGGAATGGCAAATGAATCATTCAGTTTTATCTAAATTTTTATTACATATTGGCGACAGTCAACTGGTTTTATCTCAGCGTTTGGCTGAATGGTGCGGGCATGCACCTGAGCTTGAAGTTGATATTGCCTTAGCAAATATCGGCTTGGACTTGTTGGGTCAGGCAAGAAACTTTCTGACTTTGGCTGGTCAATACGATGAAGCTAAGCGTGATGAAGACCAGCTTGCGTATTTCCGTACTGAGCGTGAGTTTCTAAACCTATTGTTATGCGAACAACCCAATGGTGATTTTGCACAAACAATTGTACGCCAGTGGTTGATGGATCATTACCATTTTCATTTATTTACTGCTTTAACCCAAAGCTCGCTTCCTGAATTAAGTGCGCTTGCTGTGAAATCGTTAAAAGAAGTGAAGTATCACATCCGTTTTTCGACAAGCTGGATGGAGCGTTTAAGTTTAAGCACAGATGAAGCGCATCAACGTGTACAAGACGGATTAAATAATTTATGGCGCTTTACCGCTGAGTTATTTGAACTCAATGCAGACGAACAAGCATTAGTCGTACAAGGCGTGATTCCAGATTTTTCAAATGAAAAAGAGCAATGGAACCAAACCATTGCAGATGAGCTTAAGCGTTTTGAATTAAATGTTACTGTTAACGGTGCTTATCGCCGCGGTGCGAAACAAGGATTGCATACTGAGCATTTAGGTTATTTGTTGGCTGAAATGCAATGTATTCAGAGAACTTATCCGGGAATGACCTGGTAAGACAAGGAGGTGAGCCATGCAAATGATTCGTCATTGCATCGACCAATGTTGGGACGTTCTACAAACGGTAAGTGACCCTGAAATTCCGGTTTTATCTGTTGTGGATTTGGGCATGATTCGCGGTGTAGAGATTAACGATCAACAAGAAATTGTAGTTCGTCTAACGCCAACATATAGCGGTTGCCCAGCAACAGATATGTTGAAAGCACAAATTGTTGAGGCATTTACCGCAGAAGCTTTGACACCAGTCAAAGTCATGGTCGATTTATCAGAAGCATGGACCACGGACTGGATGTCTGAAGCAGGGAAAAAGAAACTGCAAGTTTATGGCATTGCACCACCTGAAGGGTTGGCGCATCAATGTGGTACTCACGTTCATTTAAATGATGGTGTCGAGTGCCCACGTTGTAAAAGCCGACATACCCGACTGTTAACAGAGTTTAGTTCTACCGCCTGTAAAGCACTTTATAAATGTCAGGACTGTCTTGAGCCTTTTGATTACTTCAAATGTATTTAAGTCTTTAGATAAGGAAATCAGCCATGAGCCAATTTGTACCATTAAAAGTAAAAAGTATTACACCGCAAACCGATCAGGCAATTTGTATTGCATTTGACGTTGTACCTGAACAACAAGAACAATTTCAATTTCAACCGGGGCAACATTTAACCATTCGCCATTTAACCGAAGCGGGTGAAATTCGCCGTTGTTATTCAATTTGTAGCTATGCGGGTAAAGAAGACATCAGCATTGCTGTTAAAAAAATTGATCAAGGGCAATTTTCAAACTGGGCAAATGACCATTTGAAAGTGGGCGATGTGCTTGAAGTCATGCCACCACAAGGTGTGTTTTTTCAAAAAGCAGCCAAGATTGGCGGACAAAACTATTTAGGTGTTGCTGCGGGGAGTGGTATTACTCCGATTTTATCGATTGTTAAGCAAGTTTTGTTTGAACAACCTGAAGCTAAATTTACCTTGCTCTATGGCAATCGCTCATGGAAACAAACCATGTTTGCCGAGCAAATTATGGATTTGAAAGATCAGTTTAAAGAACGCTTTCAACTCATCAATATTTTTTCTCGTGAGTTCAACGATAGTGAACTGATGAACGGTCGTATTGATGAAGAAAAGCTTAAACAACTTTTTAATTTTGATGTGCTTGAAACAAGTTTTGACCATGTGTTTGCCTGTGGTCCAGACGAAATGATGAATGCCGTAGAAAATACTTTACCGAACTTTGGTATTGCCAAAGAACGCATTCACACCGAACGTTTCCATACAGGCCAAGCGCGTAAACGTAGTGTTGAAGCGGATGCAAACCGTAAAGAAGAAAAAGTAAACATCATTTTAGATGGTCGTGAATTGATTGTTTCTGTGGCTCAAGATGATGAAAGTATTCTTGACGCAGCTTTACGTGCGGGTGCTGACTTACCGTATGCCTGTAAAGGTGGGGTGTGTGCAACCTGTCGTTGTAAGGTACTTTCTGGCGAAGTTGACATGTTCCTTAACTATAGTCTTGAAGAAGACGAAGTTGAAAAGGGCTATGTGCTGAGCTGTCAGACCTTACCGAAAGGCCCAAATGTACGTTTGAGTTTTGATGAGTAGAGGCTGTCATGCAAGAGTTGATCAAAGCCAGTACAGCTGCTGACGGTGTTTTGTTATTAACCCTAAACCGTCCAGAAAAAAGAAATGCTTTAAACAATGCAACATTGCAGTGTTTATGCGAGTTGCTCGAAAAAGCTGAACATAATGCTCAAGTTAAAGCAGTGGTTTTAACGGGTAACGCTCAGTGTTTTGCGGCTGGAGCAGATCTTAGCGAATTGGCTGCAATGGACGCCGTGACTTTACAACTCGATATTCGCCCGAAACTTTGGCAAAAAATTGATGCGTTTAGTAAGCCACTGATTAGTGCTGTCAATGGTTATGCCTTAGGCGCTGGGTTTGAGTTGGTTTTGCATTCAGATATGGTGATTTGCGGTGAAAATGCCCGTTTTGCACTACCTGAAATTGGCCTTGGGATGTTGCCGGGTGCAGGCGGAACACAGCGTTTAGCACGCTTGGTTGGACAACAACTCACCATGCGCTGGGCGATGACAGGTGAGATGATTCCGGCAAAACAGGCAGAGCAACATGGCATTTGCAGTCAAGTGGTGCCAACTGAATTAACCGTTGAATATGCGGTTCAACTTGCAGCCAAAATTGCCAAACAAGCGCCTTTAGCGATTCGCGTGATTAAACAATCAATTAAAAGTATTCATGAAACAACATTAAGTCAGGGACTCAAGTTTGAACGTCAAAACTTTGTCTGGCTGGCGGCTACAAAAGATCGAAACGAAGGGATTAATGCTTTCTTTGAGAAAAGAAAGCCAGTGTTTAGAGGTGAGTGATGGACTATCAAAATATTATTGCTGAAGAAAAAAATGGTGTTGGCTACCTGACATTTAACCGCCCAAAAGCACTGAATAGCTTTAACGTTGATATGCACCGTGAAGTTGCTGAGGTTTTAAACCTGTGGACCAAAAATCCGGATGTTCGTTGCGTCGTAATTAGTGGTGAAGGCCGTGGCTTCTGTGCAGGGCAAGATTTAGGTGATCGTGTAGTAGACCCAAATGCTGAAGCTCCAGATTTAGGATATTCCATTGAAACTTACTATAACCCGCTCATTAAAACGATTGTAAATATGCCAAAGCCTGTGATTTGTGCCGTAAATGGCGTGGCAGCAGGTGCAGGGGCAAATATTGCACTGGCGTGTGACTTGGTGATTGCAGCTAAATCGGCAAACTTTGTACAAGCATTTTGCCGCTTAGGTTTGGTTCCAGACTCGGCTGGTACATGGTTTTTACCACGTGCCGTAGGCCATGCACGTGCGATGGGATTGGCTTTGCTAGGTGACAAGTTACCAGCAGAAACCGCAAAAGAATGGGGCATGATTTGGGATGTAGTTGAGGACGCCGAGCTTAAAACAAAAGTGACTGAACTCGCAGAACGTTTAGCGAAACAGCCTACATTTGGTTTATCTCTCATTAAAAAAGCCATTCATCAATCAAGCAATAACACCTTTGATGAGCAAATGCTTTTAGAGCGAGATTTACAACGTATTGCGGGTCGTTCCGAGGATTATCGTGAAGGGGTACAAGCCTTTATGAATAAACGTGAACCAAATTTTAAAGGGCGCTAAGCATGACAGATTTAGACTTATCTCGTGCCCGAATTGCCGTTATTGGGTCTGGCACCATGGGCATTGGCATTGCTCAGTTAGCCATCGTTAATGGGCACTCGACCGTTTTATATGATCTGGATGCTCAAAAAGCGCAACAAGCCGCTCACGGCTTGGGACAGACGTTTAAAAAACTGGTTGAAAAGAGCAAGCTCACACAACAGCAAGCGGATGAAGCTTTAGCGCGTTTAACTGTGGTGAATCAAATTGAAGCTTTAAGAGATGCTGACTTGGTGATTGAAGCTGTTGTTGAGAAGAAAGAAGTTAAACAGTCTTTATTTAAGCAACTCGCTGAAATTTGTAGTGCGCAAACCATTTTTGCAAGCAATACATCTTCAATTTCAGTGACTGCAATTTCGGCGGGCATTACTCACCCTGAGCGCGTAGTGGGTTTACACTTTTTTAACCCTGCGCCAGTCATGAAACTGGTTGAAATTGTGCAAGGCTTAAAAACACCTAACAGCTTATGTTTGGCTTTAAAAAACTTGATGTTGAATTGGAAAAAAATTCCGGTACTCACCAAGTCGACTCCCGGGTTTATTGTCAACCGAATTGCACGTCCGTTTTATGCAGAAGGCTTTAGAGCACTGCAAGAACAAGTTACCAGCTACGACCAGTTAGATTATGCCTTGAAGCAATGCGGCGGTTTTGCGATGGGGCCGTGTGAACTTACCGACCTCATTGGGCAAGATGTTAACTTCTCGGTGACCCAAAGCGTTTACCAAGAGTTTTTTTACGAACCACGCTACCGTCCAAGTCTCATTCAAAAAGAATTGGTCGATGCGGGTGCTTGGGGCCGTAAATCAAAACAGGGTTTCTATAGTTATAACGAAAAAAATCAGTACGAGACATTTCAGCCTCAAGCTGTGGTTGCTACGCCAGTTGATGCTCATATTCAGCTAAAAGGGACTTGGTCTCAGCTACCTGCTTTTTTAACGCGTTTAGGTTTAAAAAGTGGATCTGTGAGTGACGAGAATATCCTTCAAATTGATGATATCGACTTACGTTTAAGCCAAGGGGAGTCAGCCAATATTCATTACCTAAGCCGTAAAGTAGTTTTAATGGATTGGCATCATGATTTTGAGCACGCAGAGGCTTTAGTACTCAGTCATAACGAGCTTTGTGAAGCAAGTGATTTGGCTAAAGTTGAGGCTTACTTTGCGCAGTTTGGTATCAGCGTGATGTGGATTAAAGACCATCCGGCATTGTTAACCTTACGAACCATCGCTTTACTCATTAATGAAGCGTGTGAAGCAAGTTTACATGGTGTTGCGAGTCTGGAAGATATTGATAATGCCATGAAATATGGAGTGAATTATCCTAAAGGCCCTTACCAGTGGTTGACACAAATGGGCGGCGCTTATGTGCTCCAAACCTTAAATAACTTATATGCACTGTATGGAGAGGAAAAATATCGCGCGAGTATCTACCTCAAGCAATATGTAGCGAAAACCCAAAACATTGCTACTCAATATTCACGTGATATGACCGAATTTGCATAATCAGGAGTCAACATGGAAGACGTTTTAATTTGCGATTTTATTCGTACCCCAATTGGACGATATGCAGGTGCCTTAAGTGCTGTACGTGCAGATGATTTAGCTGCATTGCCAATCAAATATTTAAAAGATAAACACCCGAACTTGCCGTGGAATACGGTAGACGAAGTGTTTTTAGGATGTGCGAACCAAGCAGGTGAAGACAACCGTAACGTTGCACGTATGGCAACACTGTTAGCAGGCCTACCTGATACTGTACCCGCTATGACGGTCAATCGTTTGTGCGCCTCTGGTTTAGATGCAGTAGGGCTTGCGGCACGCTCAATTAAAGCTGGTGAAGCACAATTTATGTTGGCAGGTGGTGTTGAGTCAATGAGCCGTGCGCCATTTGTGCAAGCTAAACCGACCGAAGCGTTTAGCCGTACACCTGAAATTTACGACACCACCATTGGCTGGCGCTTTGTAAATAAGCAACTTAAAGCGCAATACGGCACTGACAGCATGCCCGAAACAGCCGAAAATGTAGCTGAAAAATATCAGATTAGTCGTGAAGACCAAGATGCATTTGCTTTGCGTAGCCAGCAAAAAACCGCTGTGGCACAGCAAAACGGTTTCTTTAACGATGAGATTTTGCCTGTCGAGATTGTAGACCGTAAGAAAAACGTGACCGTTGTTAGCCGTGATGAACATCCGCGTGAAACGACACTTGAAGCACTCGCTAAGCTAAAAGCGCCATTTAAAAAAGAAGGTGGCTCGGTGACTGCCGGAAATGCCTCTGGTGTAAATGACGGCGCTGCGTGTGTGTTAATTACCAACCGTGAATTTGCAGATACACATGGTTTAAAACCTTTAGCACGCGTGATAGGCATTGCAAGTGCAGGGGTTGAACCCAAATATATGGGTATAGGTCCTGTTCCGGCTGTGCAGAAAATTTTAAAGCAAACAGGTTTAACGCTAGATCAGATGGATGTGATTGAGTTGAATGAAGCATTCGCGGCCCAA
Source organism: Acinetobacter sp. 12966 (assembly GCF_031196995.1). Lineage (NCBI taxonomy): Bacteria > Pseudomonadati > Pseudomonadota > Gammaproteobacteria > Moraxellales > Moraxellaceae > Acinetobacter > Acinetobacter sp. 12966. The sequence goes on along the minus strand of NZ_JAVIMC010000006.1, from coordinate 8,997 downwards.
TCTTTGGCTTGTATGCGTGAACTTGGTCTAAAAGATGACGATGAACGTGTTAACCCAAATGGTGGTGCTATTGCGTTAGGCCATCCGCTCGGTATGAGTGGTACACGTTTAGTGATTACGGCAACACGTGAGCTAAAAAAACGAGGTGGGCGTTATGCACTTTGCACAATGTGTGTAGGTGTTGGACAAGGCGTCGCACTGATTTTGGAAAACTTAAATTAATTCAGACGGTTTTTAAAATTACATAATGAGGAGAGAGGCGATGGACAGCCTTACAATGGATAATGTTGAGCAATTAACACTTGCAGAGCTTAGAGAGCTGCAAACGAAACGGTTAAAACAAACCCTGACTTTTGTATATGAAAATAGTCCGGTCTATAAGAAAAAGTTCGATGACGCAGGTGTACATCCTGATGACTTCGTAACTTTAGACGATCTGGCGAAGTTTCCATTTACCACCAAACAGGATTTAAGAGACAACTATCCGTTTGGAATGTTTGCCGTACCACAAGAGCAAATTGTGCGTTTACATGCGTCATCGGGTACAACGGGTAAACCGACCGTCGTGGGTTATACCCAAAAAGATATTAATACGTGGTCAGACATTGTTGCTCGTTGCTTACGCATGGCAGGTTTAACCGCGAAAGACATGGTTCAGGTGGCTTATGGCTATGGACTGTTTACTGGTGGTTTAGGTGCGCATTATGGTGCCGAGCGTTTAGGTGCAACGGTTATTCCAATGTCTGGTGGGCAAACTGAAAAGCAAGTTCAGCTTATTCAAGACTTTAAACCGACTGCAATTATGGTTACGCCTTCCTATTGCGTGAGTATTATTGAAAAGCTCGAGCAACAATTTGGTACTGCACGTAATACGTCTTTAAAAGTCGGTATTTTTGGTGCCGAGCCTTGGACCAACGAACTGCGCCGTGAAATTGAAGAGCGCCTCAATATTAAAGCACTCGATATTTATGGTTTGTCTGAGGTCATGGGGCCGGGTGTTGCGATGCAGTGCTTAGGTGAGGGTGAAGGGCTAACTATTTGGGAAGATCATTTCTATCCAGAAATTATTAACCCTGAAACGGGTGAAGTCTGCAAAGATGGCGAACTTGGCGAGTTAGTCTTTACGACCATTACCAAAGAAGGTTTACCGATTATTCGTTACCGTACCCGTGATTTGACTCGTTTGTTAGCGGGAGAAAATCTGGCAATGCGTAAAATGGATAAAATTGTGGGCCGAAGTGACGACATGCTGATTATTCGCGGTGTAAATGTTTTCCCGACTCAAATTGAAGAGCAAATTTTGCAAGTTCCACATTTAGTTCCAAATTATGAAATTTTGGTGACTAAAAAAGGCCATATGGATACTTTGCATATTCGTACAGAGATGTGTCATAACTGTACTATACAGGCCAATCAACTTGCTCAAGAGTTGATGAAACGCATTAAAACCATGATTGGGATTAGCGTTACTGTAGAAGTTGTTACAGAAGCGACCTTACCTCGTTCGGAAGGTAAGGCAAAGCGGGTAATCGATATGCGTCAGATTGCTTAACATCAAGATCATTCAGGGTATAGAATCTATACCCTGAAACTAAACGCCAAGACATGAGTATGAGTGCAAAAATACAGCAAATAATTGATTCTGTTGTAAAGAATGAAACCTTAAGTGGAACTTCGCTTATTTCGACAATTTTTGGAGATTCAGTACTTCATCGGGGTGGAAACATTAGTCTTGCAAGCCTGATTCAGTTATTAGAGCTATTTGGTTTTAATGACCGCGCTGTAAGAACCTCTGTTTTTCGTTTAGTTAAAAATGATTGGTTATGTTCAGACAAAATCGGCAGAACCAGTTTTTATCGAATTACCGATTCGAGCCGTTCGACCTATTTGCAAGCCGAGCAACGTATTTATAACGACCAGATGAAAGAGTGGGACCATTATTGGGATCTTATTCTGATGTCTAGCCTCGACACTGAAAATAAAGCGTTGTTAAAGAAAGAACTCGAATGGTTAGGATTTGCCAATATTTCGACAAACCTAATGGCTTATCCGGGTTGTAACCGTATTGAACTGCAACGTTTGTTGGTTGATTTAAATATGAGTGAGCAAGTGGTGGTGTTTAAAGCCGAAACCTTGCAGCTCTTTAATAATTCGGTCGATACCATTGGTCGTATGCTCAGAACTAACTGGCCAATCGATGAATTACGCCAAAGATACCTACAGTTTCTCGATATTTTTCGAGAAATTGGCGTGTTGCTGATGCAGGAAAACGAACAACTTGAACCTGTTCAGGCCTTTCAAATTCGAACTTTGCTGATTCATTATTATCGACGGATTTTATTGAAAGACCCTGCATTACCGCTTGAGTTGTTGCCAACTGACTGGCCCGCGATTAGCGCACGAACGTTATCAATGAATATTTATAAAAAAGTATTTGAACCTGCGGATGAATACTTCTTGTCTGTTGCCGCAACAGCAGAAGGACCAATGCCAAATGCCACAGCACATTATTGGCGCCGTTTCGGAGGTTTGGTGGCGACAAATGAGAGGTTAAATCATGCCTTGTTATAGTATTGACGGTGTTATTCCAGTCGTTAGCCCAGAAGCTTTTGTACACCCAACTGCTGTTTTAATTGGTGATGTGATTATTGAAGCGGGCGTATATGTGGGGCCATTTGCTTCATTGCGTGCCGATTTTGGCCGTATCCATATTAAGCAAAATGCCAATATACAAGATAGCTGCACCGTACATGGTTTTCCGCAAAGCGTGACTTTAGTTGAGGAAATGGGGCACATTGGGCATGGCACAACTTTACATGGCTGCCGCATTGGTAAAAATGTTTTGGTCGGCATGAACAGTGTGATTTTGGACTATGCTGAAATTGGTGAGAACACCATTATTGGCGCAAATAGTTTGGTCAAAACCAAAGATATTATTCCGGCAAATGTATTGGCAATGGGTAGTCCTGCCAAGGTTGCGCGTGATTTATCAGAACAAGAAAAAAAGTGGAAAACTAGAGGCACGCAAGAATACATGGAGCTTGCACAGCGCTGCTTAAATACAATGCGAGAAGTTCAGCCTTTAAGCTCAGAGTTGGATGACCGCCTGACCTATAAGGACTTTAGTTCTTCAAACTATCAGATTAAACAAGATAGTGTTTAACGGCTTTTAATCAGTCGATTTCAATACACATTAGTTCATAACACTTAAGGAATACTCGCACGAGTAGGGAGACGTTTGTGCAAAAAATGGAAACCACTGCGGTTGATCAATTCGCAGAGCTATTGGGTGTTCAAGTGCTGCATCGCAGTTTTGACGAAGCGCGTTGCAAGTTTAATGTAAAAGACGAACACATGAATGCATTGGGCGGTGTGCATGGTGGGGTCATATTTTCTTTAGCCGATATCGCTTTTGCGATGGCTTGTAATGCAGGGGATGCGCCATATACTGGCCTACAGGCTGATATTCGCTATATGAGCGGTGCGAAAGATAAGGTGTTATTTGCAAGGGCAACTAAGGTCGGCAGTAGTAAAAAATTCGCGCATTATGAAGTTGTGATAACAGACGGTTTGAATAATAGAGTCGCTTTATTTACATCTACCTGTTACAGACTTGCACCGTGATATGTATTTATGGGGCGAGGAGACTCAGAGCAGAAATTATTTAAATTAATAAAAGCGTTGAATAGGCTGGTTATGTTCCAAAGCTAAGTCATAGTTATCGTACTTAGCTTTGGTTTATTGAAAAGGGTGTGCTTTAGTTAGACTACATTAGCTACTCACCTTTTATAAATAATGAGTCGTGAAGGGGCTTTATTTTTCAGGGTCTAGATAAACAACACCTAAATTAACTTTTTTATAAGGTCTGAATTCACCTTCATCAGCTTTTATTCTTTTATATTTCTCCTCAGAATAATCTATATCCTTTACCTTAAACCCATCAAAACTAATATAAATTAAAGCAGCCATGTTAGAGTACTCATGCATGTCTGGTTTAAAAAGGTAATATTTTTTTGCAATAGGTTTTAATGTGAAACTACCATCTTTATTTAAAACAAGCTCGGGAGCATCATTTGGAGTTAAGCCATTGAATCCAATAAAGCCTTTTTGTTGTCTTAAAGGTTCTTTCGTAGCATTATTATAAATATAGCCTGTCACTTCTGGAGTAAGATAAATTTCTTTCTGCGAGCAAGCTGAAAGAGTTACTGTCATACAAAAAAAGAGTAGCAGTGTTATTATTTTTTTCATTGTTTTGAGATTCCTGAAATAAATAAAAGCCCAGTTACATCTTTTTTATTTGCAACCATATTTTTATCCCAATTTGGAATTGCTGTTAAATTACCTTTGGCATATTTCATCAAATCTATTTCTCCTGATGTAGGATAGCTTGTCCCAGATTTTGGAACTTGCCAAATCTCTGATGAACCATGATGCGTTATAGAATCCATGACTCCTCCATAAGCTTCTACAATAGCATGGCCTGTTTCATGAGCTATTGTTTCTTTAAATGATTTGTCCGATACCGTTTCTGGATAGAATCCCCACGTTGTTCTATCAAAATATAAATATCCAGTTATATATGCTGTTTTTCTTGATAGGGCTGAATTTGAACTTCTAAACATTGGGTCATTTGGATCAACATTGGTGACATATGTTAATTTCATTTCTGGCATAGCATTTACTTTAGAGATTTTTGCTTTTACAAAAACTTCATAGTTTTTGCCATCTAAAGAAATATTTTTACCCGTTGCATGGAATTGATTTCGACTCCAATAATAATTAATTCCATCAATTGATAATTGTAGAAGTTGTGGAAAATCCTTAGTTTGTGTTGAATAAGGTTGCACTCGACGTATTTTTATTTGACTTGCTGGGACCAAGTGTCCGTTATAAAGACCTTTAGCACCACCATCCACAAAATTAACTCTAAGGGTAATATCTACTTTTAATTTTTTTCTATTAATTACAACATCCATCCAGTCTTTATTAAAATATTTAAAATTAAAAGTTTTTTCATCTAAGGCTATAGCACTACCACCATTAATACCTTTAACTCTAAACATGACACCATTTGAGCCTGTCATAAATTTACTATCATATATGTCCTGAATGAATCCATCCCATTGGATTTTAAATTCTTTAGTGCCTTGAAATGCACCCTCGATTCTTTTTACTTCTATAAATTTTCCATCTTTTTTAACTTCTAAAACGATAGCCTCAAATATTGCATTAACAGTTGAACCAGAGAAAACTAAAGTGCTATTACTTGGGGAACCATCTGGCTTAGGTGCTCCTAAAGGTATAAATGGTTTAAGCATTACATCTTTTAAAACAATTTCATTTTTCTTTATTGCATCATCCATAAAATTGTTTTTCTGTTGGGTATTGGTAGGCTGAAAACTAGAATTTGTGGTACTTGAGCTTCCACCACCACTTTCCCCAACAACATGGCTTTGTTGTGGCAGAATCGTGGCACCGCATGTTACCTTATCTCCAGCATAAGCTACTGGTTTGCCATCCATAATCACATGATCATGACTTTTAACCACTGTAGACCAACACTTACATTTAGGGCACATATGCCCATCGCCAGCTCTAACGAATAAATTACCTAGCTGTGAACTTCTAGATTGAGTTGATGGAATAATTCCACCATGATCAGTAATAGCATTGTGAATAGCAAAACCTTTAGCCATGTTTGAATCCTCGAGAGTCATCATGGTTTAAAAAGTTTTTAGGAATTGGTTGATCTTGAAAAATTCGGATAGCAACTGAAGTATTTGGACTATCAATAATTTCATCGCCATTTTCCAAGCGGCTTCCTACCAAGGCTACTGACTTTCCATTAACAATGCAGGAAACACCAGCACCTGAAATAATTTTAGAAGTGGTTCCATCGGTATATATAGCTTCATCGCCTATAGAGGCAACAGTAATACCACCAATTTTATAGTTAGCATTTAAAGCTCTAACCAAGCCACCATTTCGCGTTTTTGAACCATTCACAGCAAGATAATACACAGTATGTGGTTTGTGGTGATAATAAAGCTGCTCTGCCTCAATAGTTTGAGTAATCTCTTCTTCAGATAATTTGAATAATTGCTCTACAGGTAATTCATTTAAAAACTTTGGTGTAGCCAAACTATAAGCCCTTGTTATTTTCATGAGTAGATTGAATAATAACAAATAAAAATATACAGATCTGTCTATTTTTGTATGGTTTCAAATAGTTCATATCATTAAAAAATGCTAAAGTATTCTTGTTTAGGATATTTTTATTACTTTCTATAACGATATATGAATAGAATATAAAATTTCTAAACTTGTATTTATCTAAATAAATTGCACTTGTAACAAAAGTTATTCGTGAAGTATAAATTTTTTATATAAAACACATCTCTAAAGAGCAAAGAAATGAGTCTAAATTTAAAGAAACAAAGTAATCCATTTTCTACAGGCGGAGGAGGTGTTAATTTTGAAACTAGAGTTCAAGCATCATTTACTATTGCATTATTAACCCAATCTTGTGTTCCATGTTTATCTCAAACTATGAGAGCTAAAGAACTAAAATTCCAAAATAAATATGATGGTTCAAATACTGATGATTTTGTTTTAGTCGCATCAGATAAATTTGGTAATAAAAGTAAATTATACGCTCAGATTAAGCATGAAATAACAATAAGTGACTCCATTGGAAGTGATGAAAAGAGTTCAATTTTTTCAGATGTCATCAAGAGTGCATGGGAAGACTTTCAGAGTGATTCTTTTGATAGAAAAAATGATGCAATTGCTTTGATTACAGGCCAGCTTCCTAAGTTAGATATAGTTAATACGCTTCCACTCTTAGAATGGGCTAGGTATTCATCAAGTGCCTCAGACTTTATTAAAAAATCAAATACTAAAGGATTTACTAGTATAGCCAAGTTGAATAAGTTAGAGGCTCTAAGAAAGCAGTTAGATCATGCTAATGGTGGTCATGCAATAACTGATGATGAATTTTGGAAGTTTCTTCGCACTTTTTATCTAGTTTCTTTTGATTTAGATGCTAAACATTCTGTAGTAGCTAATTTATTGTGTTCCTTAATTCAATCTTATTCTAACGAATCTCCTTCACTTGTATTATCTAAAGTCATTACGTGCGTTCAGGAATATAATCAAAATGCAGGAATACTAACGCTTGAAAATATCCCTCAGGAGGTTAGAGGCTTATTTCAAGTTAATAGTAAAGTTAATTTTGAAATGGATTTTCTGAAACTGCAAGAGCGTGGACACCACATTCATGATGGTATTTCTACTGAAATTAAAGGTTTTCATGTTAGTCGAGACGATTATTTATTAAAAATTTCTGAAGCTTATGATACAAGTGATTTCGTATTTGTAACAGGATCTAGGGGGGCTGGGAAATCAAGCATAGTAAAAGATTTTATTTCAAGCAAAAATAAGGATGTCCCTGTTTTTTATCTTAGAGCTGAAGACTTAGACCGAACTCATCTTAATGACGTTTTCTCATCTATTGGCATGAGTTCAACCTTAGGTCAAATTGCGGGATATTTTTCTTTGCTTCCTAAGAAAATTCTAGTTATTGAGTCTGTAGAAAAAGTTTTAGAACTTGACCATCAAGAAGCATTTATTGATTTACTTCAGTTTATCCGACAACAGGAAGGATGGACCGTCATTGCGACGGGGCGTGATTATGCATTTCAACAGCTTTCTTTTAATTTTCTGCAACAAAATCAGATCAATTTTACTAGTGTAAACATAGAAGGTTTTTCTGAAGAACAAGTACAACAAGTTTGTGAACATGTCCCTGAGCTTAAGATATTAATATCAAATGAAGGATTGGTTGGTATTCTTCGGATACCATTTTTTATTGATATTGCTGTTCGCGCGATAGCTAATGGAGCACAATTTGAAACAGGTGATACTGAAATTGATTTTAGAAGGAATGTTTGGTCTTCAGTTATTGCTAAAGATCAAGACCGAAAATCTGGTATGCCGTTAAGACGTAGAAAAACTTTTATTGAAATTGCTACACAGCGAGCAAAAAAAATGGTGTTTGGTATCTCTCCAGATCCATTTGATCCAGAAGTAATCTCAAAATTAGAAGAAGATAACTTAATTTATCGAGATCCAAATAATTCAACTATCAGCTTACCCCATGATGTGCTAGAGGATTGGGCATTAGAGGAATTTATTGAAGAGAAATATACATATAACATAGATAATTTAGATGAATTTTTATCTACTATAGGTAATGAGCCAGCGATAAATAGAGCTTTTAGATTGTGGTTATACCGCCGATTGCAATTTGATGTATCTACTTATGATTTTGTTGAGAATGTATTAAGCGCTGAAAATATCGAAAATTTTTGGAAAGATGAAACGATTGCTGCAATTTTACAGCATGAGTCTCCAAATATTTTTTTACAGTCAATGAAGGATAACCTTCTTAAAAATGATTGCGCATTATTGATTCGTTTTTGTTTCATTTTAAGAATCACTTGTCAAAGACCCAATTCACATTTTACTAATACACTCACATTAGATAAGAACTCAGGAATACTCGAGACCCTATCTCTAGTGCCTTATGGAAAAGGATGGGGAGCCCTATTTAATTTTATATATGAATTTAGAGATGAATTAAGCAATTCTATTCATAATCATATTATTGAGTTAATTAATGAATGGTGCGGTGTTATAAACATTAACGATGATCTTCCGATAGAATCTAGAGTCGTTGGTTTATTATCTTTTTGGTTGTTAGAGCCTTTAAAGGATGATTACCAAAATAAAAGGGGTAGGAAAAAAATCCTTGGTGTTTTACTACAAGTGTCTTCAACAATAGAAGCAGAATTTGATGAGTTAATGGCACAAGATGTTTTTGTATCTAAAGTTAATCCTAGAAGATTGAGCTATATAGATCAATTAACAAGTTTAGCTTTAGTTGGAATACATGTACCAAAGTTATGTAAGAACCGTGATCCTAGCCAAAATAAT